>CALLOB010000106.1 GCA_938005315.1 uncultured Phycisphaerae bacterium | reverse complement strand
CGCGGGCGCGCATGGCCGTGCGGATGTCGTGCGATTCGGCACGGAGCAGAAAGAGGTAACGGTAGGTCAGGTGGAGAACCAGAACGAGCGATGAGGGAAGACCGAGGGATTGCAGGGCGGTGAAGGTGTGGGTCGCCGGCGAGGTGGCGGTGACGGCCAGGAGGGTGACCAGGATGGCGAAGACCTTGATCACGATTCTGATTCCGCGCCGGGCGCCCGGGACGGAAAGGGCCAGCGGTCCGAGCTTCAGCGTTTCTCCGCCGCCGGTCAGGGCCAGGACGATCGCGACGAGGACCACCAGCAGGGCGGGCGGCGCCAGGCGGGCGGCCAGGGCCTGCGGCGGGAGGCGTCCGACGGCGGCCAGGGCGGCAGCCACGGCCAGTCCCGCGGCCGCCGGGGCGGGGTGTCGCAGCAGCATCAGGGCGAGGATGAAGACTCCGCCGGCGGCGAGTTTCCATCGCGGGTCCCAGCGGCGCAGAGGCGAGTCGATGCCGGCGAAGCGGTCGAGCTCGAGGGTGGTCACGACGGGTCTCTCCGGCCGACCTGGCGGCGCAGGACCTCCAGCTCGCGGCGGAGATTTTCCACCTCGGCGCGCAGGGCGGCCGGATCGTCCTTGCGGGGGAGCGGGGAGGCTGCACAGGCACGCATCAGTACGAGGGTGAAGGCGGTCAGCAGGAAGACGAAGGCCAGGGAAGCCAGAACCTCGCGCCAGGGGAAGGGTACCGCAGGCCGCCGGCCGGGCGGCGGGCCGGGGACCGGAGCCTGGGGTTCCGGGCCGGAGGAAGCCTCAGCGGCAGCAGGTCGGGAGGTTGCCGTTTCGGCGGCACGGAGGGCCTCGGCCACCATTTCGGGGCTGATGATCAGCGGGCGGCCGGCGTTGCTGTGGCCGGCGCCGCGGGCGATGAGGCGGAAGGGTCCCGGGCCGGTGGGCCGGAAAGCGATGGCGCCCTGGTCATCGGTCTGGCCGAGGATTTCGGCGGGTCCGGCGTCGGTCTCGATCACGACCTGCAGTCCCCGGGCCGGCAGGCCGTCGGAAAAGAAGAACTCCGCCCGGATGCGATCGTCCAGGACGCGGGCCTCGGCGTGCAGGCGGTGGGCCCGGGCGGAGGAGACCGGGAGCAGAACCAGCAGACAGGCAGCAGGCAGCAGGTTGCGCAGGAACGGGCGGGTTGCGGGGATCATGCTTCAGCCTCCGCCGGGGTGCTGTGTTCGCGCGGCCGGTTGGTCAGCGTGCGGTGAAGGTCGCACGTCCGGCGCTGGTCCCAGACGACCGTGAACAGGTCGGGCTTGACGCGGACGATGAAGGCGGCGGCGGAGGCGGCGACCAGGCCTTCGATCACAGAGATGGGCGCGTGGGCCAGCAGGACGACGCCGGCCAGGCCGCGGAATTCGTCGCCGCCGATGCGCAGAGCGGCGTAGACGGCCAGGGCGCTGACCCAGACGGCAAGGGTCGCGCCTGCGAAGCCGCCCAGGAAGGCCCATCGGGCGCTGCGGTGGCCCCGCACGACGGCGAAAACCGTCCGGGCGACGATCGCGCCGGCGGTCATGCACAGCACGTTGACGCCCAGGGCGGTGATGCCGCCGTGTCCGATCAGCACGGCCTGCAGAGCCAGGGCCACGGCGATGGCCAGGCCGCTGAGCGGTCCGAGGATGATGCCGACCATGCCATGCAGGAGGAGGTGGACGCTGGTGGGCCCCAGCGGCACGTGGATCAGCGAGCAGATCAGGAAGGCGGAGGTCATCAGGGCGACGCGGGGGACGGTGGCGGGGGCGAGGCGCCGGAGTCCATCGGCCACGACGAGGCCGGCGCCGAGAAAGCCCGGCAGGGTCATGCTCAGGGGCAGGATGTCATCGGCGATATGCATGCTGGCCGTCCCGGGACCGGCCGTCCGGACGCAAGTCGTCAGCGGGGCCGGCCTTCGTCGTCGGTGTCCGTGCGCGGATGGACGAAGAGCCAGTACAGCGCCCGGCGCACGAGCGGGTACTCCCGGCCGTCGTGGGTCGCCTTGCCGTCCGCGGTCGTGCCGCAGAGCACCCACCAGCCCGGCTCGTCGAGGGTGGCGACCAGGAGGCCCTGGTCATCGGTCCTGACCACGCGGGTGATTAGTGATTCGTCGGCCGGCAGGGTTTCCGGCGGGCGGCGGTGGTACTTCTCGATCTCGACCTCGGCTCCGGCGACGGACCGGCCGTGGAGGCGGAGCTGGAAGCGCACGGCGAATCCCGGCTCGAGTCCGAACGGCATGGTCAGCGGGACCAGTTCGATCGCCGTGCCGGCGGGGTGGTCCCAGCCGTTGCGGGTCGCGACGCGCAACGGGCAGAGGACGACGTCCTGGACGACGGCCTCCTCGTGCGGATCGAAGGTCCGGGGGGTGATCACGCAGAGCAGGTGGCCGCCGCGTTCGGCGGGGCGGAACTCGAAGCCCTGGACGGTGATCTTCGGGCCGGCGGGATCGGCGGGCGGTTCGATGTCCAGCGGGCGGGGTTTCAGGTCGGTCCAAGTGTGGCCGTCGGGGTGCAGGACGCGGACGGACTCCGGGGTCGGGGTGTTCACGAGTTCGCATTCGTAGGGATGGCCAGTGAAGAAGCGGAAGACGGCCGGGTCTCCCGGCGCGTCGGGAGTCTTCTCGGGCAGCAGGATGCTGAAGTGGGCAACGGCCGGGGCGGCCGGCAGCAGGGCCAGGCCGGCGATCACGAACCGGGCGGTTGCGAACCAGGCGCGCGACATGGTGACCTCCTCGTTCCCGGCGGCATCTCCTGACCCGGGGCGTTCAGCGGACCGGCCGGACCTTGACGGCCTTTCCCGTGCGGGAGGACTCGTAGGCGGCGAGGGCCACGGCCAGGGCGGCCCCGCCGGCGTCGATGCCCAAGCCGCGATCATCGCCGCGCCGGAAGGATTTCACGCATTCGGCGACCTCGACGGTCCATCCGCCGCGGGTGGGCGTGGGGTCGATGAGCCGGGTCTTGAGTTTCGGTCTGGTTTTCAGGTCCGGGGTGATCTTTCCGGTGGTCAGGCGCATGCCGGCGGCGTAGTCGATGAGGATCATGCCCTCGTCGCCCATGATTTCCAGGCCGTTGAAGCCGGCGGGGCTGGTCCAGCCGACGTCGACATAGCCCAGCGCGCGGCCGTCGGCGAACTCCAGCAGCATGAGGGCATTGTCATCGACGCGGATGCGTTTGCGGAGGGTGCGGGACATGGCCTGGACGCGGCGCACGGGCCCCAGCATCCAGAGGCACTGGTCGATGGCGTGGATGCCCATGTCGAGCATGGCCCCGCCGCCGGCGAGCGCGGGCTTATAGAACCAGTCGTTCTTGGCCCATCCGGGATAGGGGCCGGTATGGGCGAAGCGGACGCGGATCATGTACGGGCGGCCGATGGCCCCGCGGCGGATGAGCTCGCGGGCCTTGAGGTTGCCGGACTGGAAGCGGTGGGAGAAGCCGACGATGAGCTTGCGGCGGCTGCGGCGCACGGCGGCCCTGATGTCGGCGATCTCCGTCAGGCTGAGGGCGGCGGGCTTCTCCAGCAGCACGTGGGCCCCGGCGTTGAGGGCCGCGACGGCATGGGCGGCGTGGAAGCGGTTGGGGCTGCAGACCGAGACGACGTCGAGCTTCTCGGCCGCGAGCATGCGGCGGTAGTCGTCGTAGAGCCTCAGATCGGCGCCGAATCGGCGGACCTCCTCGCGGCGGGCGGGGTCCGGATCGCAGGCCGCCGCGAGGCGCACCCCGCGCGTGCCGACGTAGCCGGGCATATGCATGGCCTGGGCAATCGAACCGCACCCGATGACGCCTGCGTTCCATGTCGCGGACAAGTATGGGTACCTCTCGATTTGCGGCTTTGGTTGACCCGATCGCGGCGCATCGCGGACGGGCAACCCAAGCCGGGGTCTGTTCCCGGTCTTCACTAGGCGACAGTGTACGCCGGAGCGGTTTTCAACGCCAACGGCAGGCCGCGCGGCGGGTCTTGTCGGGGTTCAGGGGCGCGGCTAAGTTGGCGGCATGGCACCGGCCGAGCGGGTTTCCTCATTCAGGCCTTCGCCGGGGCGGCGACTGTGCGGGTGGGCGGTCGTGGCCCTGACGGTCGTGGTTCTTCAGGGGCCGTCGGTGCGTTACGGGCTGGTTCTGGACGACGTGAACCACCGGGCCCAGCTGCGGGCGGCCGACGGGTCGGTGAGAAGCCTGGTGGAGGCCGCCCACCTGGGGGGACCGCGGTACCGGGTGGCGATGTGGTGGCAGGAGCAGGCCGACCTGCACTTCTTCCGTCCGCTGGCCTTCGGGCTGATGCGGCTGCAGTACCGGCTGATCGACTGGCGCGCGGATCTGATGCACGGGTTTTCGCTGGCCTGGGCGATCCTGTGCGGTTGCCTGGTGGCGGAGCTGGCCGGGAGGCTGCTGGGCAGCCACGGCTGGGGGGTGCTGGCGGGGGCGGCTTTCGCGGCGCACCCGGGCAACTTTCTGACGGCCCGCTGGATCGCCTGTCAGAACGAGCTGATGTCCACGGCCTTTGCGTTGGCGGGGCTGCTGGCGTACGGATCGGCCTGCGGATGGTGGCCCGGGGGCCGGCTCGGAGGATGGAGAAGAGGGGTCGGGATCACGGGGGCCTGCGTCTGCTATGCGGCGGCGCTGGGGTGTCGCGAGAGCGCGGTGGTGTGGCCGGTGCTGGCGGTGATCGGGGATCTGGCGCTTCGACCGGCGGGTTGGCGGGCTCGATGGCCGGCGTATGCGGCGTTCGGGTTGATCGCGGCGGGTTACGTTTCGGTGCGGCATCAGTTCCTGGGGCCGCTGGTCATTCCGGGCCTGCCTTACGCTCACGGACCGGGTGAGCCGGGGTTTGTGAGGTTCGCGGCCGGGAAGATGGCGTATTACCTCCTGGGGTTATGGTTTTACGTGCCGATCGTGGGTTTCAGCGGGAAGGAGGCGGTGCTGGCCCGTCCGTGGGCGGCGGCGGGGATGGTGCTGCTGCTGATCGCGGGGTGGGCGGCGATCGTGTCGGCGTCGCGGGAGCGGCGGGTCTACATTCTGCCGCTGGCGCTTTCGCTGGTTCCGCTGGGGCCGGTGCTTCCGGTTTTCGCTTCCGCGCACCATCTGTACCTGGCCTCGGCTGGGATGGTGGTGGCCTGCGTGGCGGCGGCGTCCAGGGCCGCGGGTTGGGCGGCCGGCCGGGGCGGCGCGGGAGCGCGGCTGGCGCGAGCGGGGCTGTGGGGGCTGGCGGGGATTCATGTGCTGATCTTCGGCAGCGCGGCGGTGGTGTATGACCGTGGGCTGGCCGGGATGGCCGCCTCCGGCCAGTTGACGGTGCACGAGGTCCGGCGGCTGGGCCGGCCGCCGGCGCCCGGCGATCGTTTGTTCTTCATCAACCTGCCGCTGCTGGCCTTCAACTGCATCCCGGCGATCGAGGAGGCCACCGGCGTGGAGCCGTTGCGGGGCTATGCACTGACGTTCTGTCCGCAGTTTCTGCGGATGAACGCCCCGACGCAGGTGCAGCGGACGGGGCCGTGCGAGCTGACCGTGCGGCTGGAGGGGGCGGGGTGGTTTTCGGGGCTGATCGGGCGGTCGGTGCTGCAGGGGATCGGTCGAACCGCGCCGTTGGCCCCCGGGGAGAGGTTCATCACCGAGGATTTCACGGCCGAGGTGGTGCATTCGACGGCCGAGGGCGTCCAGGAGCTGCGTTTCACGTTCGCCCGGCCGCTGGACGATCCCGGTTACCATTTCTTCCTGGCCTCGCGGCTGTTCGATGCCTGGCCGCTGAAGTTCTGAGCTGGGTGGGTGACAGCTTGGGCGGGGCTGTTTGCGGCCTGAACGGAATTTGCGACTTTCGGAGGGACGCGCTTCGTCGCGTCCGCGTCCGGCTGCGTAGATAGGTGGTTGTTTCCCGCTGACGGCCTTTTTCAAGCCGATTCTGGCGGCCCCGACGGAGCGGGGCCCTCCATTTTGCTGCCTGCCGACGCGACGGAGCTTCCTTGGGCCCCATGTGAACTGCCGACGGCGGCCCAAACCGTCACGGACCCGTTCTGAGCTCCGGGGTTGGGGGGCTCTTGCGGCCGCCGGCCGGCGGGGACAAGATAGCGGCATGGCCAGCCTTCATCCGCAGCCGACGTACCTGAGCTGTGCCCAGTGTCGGGCGGTGGACCGGTACGCCATCGAGGAGCTGGGCATTCCCGGCGTGGTGCTGATGGAGAATGCCGGGCGGAACGCGGCGGAGCTGATCGCCCGCTGGGCCGGGGGCCGTGGGCGTGCAGGAGCCGGGGGTCGGTCGCGGGTCGCGGTGGTGTGCGGCAAGGGCAACAACGGCGGGGACGGGTTCGTGGTCGCGCGTCACCTGGCGAACCGGGGGTGGAGCGTCTCGGTGGACCTGTTCGGCGATCCGGGATCTCTGTCGCCGGACGCGGCGGTGAATCACGCGATCGCGTCGCGGATGGGGATCCCGATCCGGCGGCTGGCGGGTTCGCGTGAGCCGGCGACGGCGGCGCGGCGGTGGTCGGGGACACAGGTGGTGGTGGACGCGCTGTTGGGCACGGGTTTCTCGGGCCGGGTGCAGGGGCCGCTGGCGGAGGTCATCGCCCGGATCAACGCCCTGGACGGTCCGCTGATCGTGGCCCTGGACGTGCCGTCGGGGCTGGACGCGGATCGCGGCCGGGCGATCGGCGAAGCGGTGCGGGCGGACCGCACGATCACGTTTCTGGCGTACAAGCGGGGATTCCGGCGGCCGGAATCGCGGCGCTGGACCGGCCGGGTGGCGGTGGTGGACATCGGAGTGTCGCTTGGGCCGATTCTGCGGCGGCTGCGCGCCGGGGCCGGGGGGCGCGGGGGTCAGATATCGTCGTCGAACATGTCGTCGGGCACGCCGCCGTCCTCGTGAACCGCGGCGCGGACGCGTTGGGCCTCGGCCTGCATGCGGGCGGCCTCCTGTTCCTTGAGGGCCTGCCATTCCTCGGGGGTGATGAGCACCTCGCGGGCCTGGCTGCCCTTGTATTCGCCGACGATGCCGAGGGCGGCCATCTCATCCATCAGCCGGCTGGCCCGGGAATAACCGATGGTCAGTCGCCGCTGGAGCAGGCTGACGCTTCCGCGGCGGGTTTCCAGCACGATCTCGACCGCCTGGTCGAAGAGTTCGTCGCGCGGGCCGTCGGCCGAGACGTTCTGGCGGCCGAGCTGGACGAGTTCGGGGTGGAACTCCGGCTGGCCGCGTTCCCTGAGGAAGTTGATCACGTCGCGGAGCTCGGCGTCCTCCAGGTAGGTGCCCTGGGAGCGCACGAGCTTGGACTCGCCCGGCGGCAGGAAGAGCATGTCGCCCTGGCCCATGAGCACCTCGGCGCCGTTCTGGTCGAGGACGATGCGGGAGTCCATCCGCGAGGCCACGCGGAAGGCGATGCGGCAGGGCAGGTTGCTCTTGATCAGGCCGGTGACGATCTTGGCCTCGGGGCGCTGGGTGGCCACGATGATGTGGATGCCGACGGCCCGGCTCTTCTGGGCGAGGCGGGAGAGGTGGTGTTCGACCTCCTTGGCGGACATCATCATCATGTCGGCCAGCTCGTCGATGATGATGACGATGTAGGGCAGGTGGAGGGGGATCTGGGCGCGTTCCTCGTCGGTGGTGGGCTGGAAGCGCTGCTCCTTCTCCTCGTGGGTCAGGCGGTTGTACTGGGCGATGTTGCGGACGCCGGCCTCGGCGAGCAGGGCGTAGCGTTCGTCCATCTTGACGGTGGCCCACTCGAGGATCTTCTCGGCCCGCTCGGTCTCGGTGACGATCGGGCACATCAGGTGGGGCACCTCGCGGAACATGCTCATCTCGACCATCTTGGGGTCCACGAGGATGAGCTTGACCATGTCGGGCCGCTGGGTCATCAGCAGCGAGACGATGATGGAGTTGATGCAGACGCTCTTGCCCGAGCCGGTGGTGCCGGCGATGAGCATGTGGGGCATGCGGGCGAGGTCTTCGACGAGGGGGTTTCCGCTGGCGTCCTTGCCGAGGAACAGCGGCAGCTGCATCTTGCCCAGGCGTTCGCCGGCCAGGGTCATCAGCTCGCGCAGGCGGACCTTTTCCTTGTCGAGATTGGGCACCTCGATGCCGACGGTGTCCTTGCCGGGGATGGGGGAGACGACGCGCACGCTGGGGGCCCGCATCGCCCGGGCGATATCGTTGGCCAGGCTGGAGATCTGGCTGACCTTGACGCCGGCGGCCACCTGGAGCTCGAACATGGTGATCACCGGACCGGTGTCGATCTCGACGACCCGGGCCTCGATGCGGAAGTCCTGGAGGGCCTGTTCCAGGACGCGGGCCTTCTCCTTGACCAGGGCCTCCTGCCGGGCGTTGAAGGTGTACTCCGGCTCGTGGAGCATGGAGATCGGCGGCAGCTCCCAGGCCTTGAGTTCGGCGGGATAGGGCTTGGGCGGGATCACCGGGACGCCCCCGGCCGCCGGGCGCGGGGCGGAGAAGTTCACCTTGGGCTCGGCCGGGGGAGGGACGGGGGCGCGGTCCTCCTCGTCCAGGTCCTCGTCGTCTTCGTCCTCTTCGTCCTCGTCTTCATCCTCTTCCTCGTCCTCATCCTCCTCGTCGTCGTATTCGTCCTCGTCCTCCTCGTCGTACTCCTCCTCGTCGTCGAGCTCGTTGTCATCGTCCAGGGCCGACGGAGCCGCGGGGGCGGCCGTGGTCGCGCGGCCGCCGCGGCCGGCGGGTTCGTCGGACTTCGGAGGTGCCGGACGAGGCCGGGTTGCCCCCTGGCCGGTGGAGGCGCCCGCGCCGGCCAGTGCCGGGGTGGTCAGGCGGGTGATGAGGGTCAGCAGGTGATGCAGTCTGGCGGTCCAAGCCGACAGGCGGTCGGCCGGCCGATCGGCCGGGCCGGGGCGTGTCGAGGCGGCGGCCGCGGCCCGCGCCCGCCACATGGCCGGGAGTTTCATGACCAGTTCTTCGCCGGTGAACAGCAGCCCGACGATAAAGCCGTAGAGC
>CALLOB010000105.1 GCA_938005315.1 uncultured Phycisphaerae bacterium | reverse complement strand
TGGCAGAATCTGCCCCGGGTCCTGAACGTGCAGGAGGTGGACACGCTGTTATCGCTGCCGGAAGCCGGGGACCCGCTGGCCCAGCGGGATCGGGCGATCCTGGAGATGTTCTACGCCACCGGCCTGCGGGTCAGCGAGCTGGTCGGCCTGCGCCTGGAGGATCTGCACCTGGACATGGGCTACGTGCGCTGCTTCGGCAAGGGTTCCAAGGAACGGATCGTGCCCCTGGGGCGGCGGGCGATCGAAGCGACGCGGGCGTACCTCTCGGATCTCCGGGGCGAGCTGGTGGACGGGCAGGCCACCAGCCGGGTGTTCCTCTCGCGGACCGGACGGCCGCTGGACCGCACCAACTGCTGGCGGCTGGTGGCCAAGTACGCCCGGCGGATGGGGTTGCGCGGCCGGATCTCGCCCCACACCCTGCGGCACTGCTTCGCGACCCACCTGCTGTCCGGCGGCGTGGACCTGCGGCTGGTGCAGGAGATGCTGGGGCACGCGGACGTGAGCACGACGCAGATCTACACCCACGTCGACAAGGCCCGCCTCAAGGCCGTGCACCAGCAGTTCCATCCCCGACAATAGGCCGGAAGACCCGGCACGACGTCCTGTCCGGGGTGGCGTCGCCGCGGCGGCCGAGCTCTTGGTTCGGCCCGCGCCGGCGGCTGCGGAGTGGCGGAAGCGGTCCGGAGGAGGGCTGAACGCTCAGGGCGCGCAGGCCGGATCGGCCGCCCGCCTGGGACCGCTGAAGCACCGCCCGAAGGCCGCCACGTCGGCGGCGTCCACGTCGTTGTCGCGGTCGAGGTCGGCCGGCCGGCACGCCTGATCGGTCACCGGATAACCCGAGCCGGTGATGCAGCACTGCAGGAAGCCGAAATCCTGCTGATCCACGTCGCCGTCGCCGTCGAAATCGGCGGGAATCGGCACCGGACAGCCGGAAGCATCGACCACGGCGCCGGGGGCATTGTCCGGGCAGGCGTCGCAGACGTCGCCGAAGGCGTCGCCGTCGGCGTTCGCCTGATTCGCGTTGGGGATCAGGCGGCAATTATCGTCGCAGCCGGTGGTGCCGCCGCCGCTGCAGGGGTGGTCCCCGGCCGTGCCGCTGGCATCGCCGTCGTCGGGCACGCCGTCGTTGTCATCGTCGCCGTCGCAGTCGTCCGGCTGGCCGTCGCCGTCATGATCGGGGTCGCACTCGTCGGGAATGCCGTTGAGGTCGCAGTCCGGGCTGCTCCCCGAGGCGATGTCCAGGGCGTCGGAGATCCCGTTGTGGTTGCAGTCGGGCAGCATGACGCCGGTGTCCGGGGGGCTGAAGCCGCTGACGGCGATCTGGTTGGCCGCCTTCACCCAGTAGAAATACGTCGTGCCGTGCTCGACCTCCAGATCGTCGAAGACCGTTGCGGTCAGGTCCGCCCGCTTCGTCGCCGCGGCGGGATTGTCGGCGGTATGCCGCCAGACCTCGTAGCGACTCGCCCCGGGGCAGGGGTTCCAGGTCACGCGGATGCGGTCCGGGAACGCGTAGTCCGAGGCCGCCAGGCCGCCGGGTGCCGGCAGCTCGTAGTCGGCCCAGTAGGAATACTGGCCGATCCGCGAGCAGCCGTAGGTGATTCTCATGTAGCCGCTTTCACCCCATCCGGTGCCCCATGAGTTCTTCAGGATCCAGACGCCCTGGGCGTCGTCCCACCCGACCAGCACCACGGCGTGGTTGATGGGGGAGTTCTGGCAGGCATTGAAGATCCCGCCGTTGTAGCTCTGAAAAGCGCTGTTGACGTAGACCGTCGTGGCCACCGGGCCGTGGTTGTAGATCGCCGACTTGATCGCGGAGGTCGTCCAGGTGACCGACTGGTACCCCCGCAGGCAGTAAGGGTGGCTGTACGGGCAGCCGCAGGGTGCGTCGCTGGCCACGTACGGAAAACTCGACTCCAGCACGGCTCCGCTCGCCCCGCAGGGGTCTTTGGGGCCGCCGCAGGACATGTAGTTCATGGCCGAGTCGTGCCAGCCGCCGCTGCAGGAACCCGCGTTCGTGCAGCTGACCAGCCACTGCTCGGAGAGGTTGACCGACAGGGCCAGGTTGATCCGCATCACCGCCTCCATCGCCCCCGTGGCCGCGAAGGCCCAGCAGCTGCCGCAGCCGCCCTGATTGCGCACCGGTGTGACGCCGTTGTGCTGGCGCCAGTCCCAGGCCGGCGGCAGATCGCCCTCGGCCATCGGCCCGGCCAGACCTGCTTCCGGCTCGACCCAGCCGTCCGGCGGCCGCGTGCCGCATAGAACCTCCAGCGGGTATCGGGTGGCCTCGTTTTCGCCGACGGTGAATGTCCAGCCCTCCTTCTGGCCCTGCAGACGCAGGGCCGCGATATCGGCGGTGGTCAACTGGGCCCGGGCGGCACCGGACAGGAGCATCGAAACCACAAGTGGAATCGCCCGGGCGAGGCGCCGGCCCGCGGCCGACATGCCTGCCGCCCCGCGCGGAAGCCGGCGGGCCTGCCTGCGAATGGCGGCGTCGGAGGACGCGAGCGTTCCACGGGGGCGACCGTCGACCGAGCGGTTCTCTTTCATATGACGCTCCTGACCTGCCAACCCGCCCATACCGGCCCGGCGACGCGCTGCCCGGCGCAACCCTCCGGATCGCCCGGCCGGCACCATGGATTGTAACCGGGAAACCGGTTTCTCGGGGACATGTCTCAGAAACCTGCCCGGCCGGTGCGGCCTGTCGGCTCCCGGATGATGCGGCCGCGACGGCCGGCCCCATGGTACAATGTCCGGCGGCTTACGGCCGTCTGATCCCGGACGTGTATCCCTGTTCAGGAGCACCATCGTGTCCGCTTCGAGCCGTTCCGTCCGCAGTCGCATCACCGGCCGCACGGTCCAACGCGGCTCGGCGGACTGTTCTTCAGGTCTTCAGGACAGGCCCCGCGCGCGGCCGGCCGTGGCGGCCGCCTGCCGGTGGAGGACCATTTTCCTGGGATGGACGCTCATCGGCCTTGCCGGTCCTGCCGTGCCGGCGGCCGAGATCGTCATCGGCGGCAACGATCCCGGCCGCGTGTTCGAGGGGATCGGCGCCCTGAGCGCCGGGGCATCCTCGCGCCTGCTGATCGACTACCCGGAGCCCCAGCGCAGCGAAATCCTGGACTATCTCTTCAAGGCGTATTTCGGCGCGGCTCTGCAACACCTCAAGGTGGAGATCGGCGGCGACGTCAATTCGACCGCCGGTACCGAACCCAGCTACGCCCGCACGCGCGACGAGTATGACCACCCCCGCCCGGAATATTTCCAGCGCGGCTGGGAGTGGTGGCTCATGCGCGAGGCCCGCGCCCGCAACCCCCGGATCGCGCTCGACGTCCTGCAGTGGGGCGCCCCCTGGTGGATCGGCGAAGGAACCACGCCGCCGGTCAACCCCAACACCCGGCCGTACGAGGAGCTCCGCGACCTTCAGGCGAAGCGTTTCTACTCGCAGGACAACGCCGATTTCATCGCCGGGTTCATCCAGGCCGCCCGCCGCCACCACGGTCTGGACATCGACTACTGCGGCATCTGGAACGAGACGCCCTACGACTGCGAATGGATCAAGCTGCTTCGAAAAACGCTCGACGCCCGCGGCCTCAGGGAGGTGAAGATCGTCGCCGCCGACCAGACCGGACGGCACCCGTGGGAGATCGCCCGGGACATGCGGAGGGACCCGGCCCTGGCCGACTCCATCCACGCCATCGGCGCGCATTACGCCGGCATGCTCGTGAAGGATGAATTCGGCGACGACCAGTACGATTCCTCACCCGAGGCCAAGCAGAGCGGGAAACCGCTCTGGGCCAGCGAGGACGGCCCCTGGCGCGGTGACTGGTCCGGCGCCCGCACCCTCGCGAAAATCTACAACCGCAACTACATCCGCGGGAAGATGACCAGGACGATCGTCTGGAGCCTCGTCACCGCCTACTACGAAAACCTGCCCGTGCCCGACTCCGGTCTCATGAAGGCCAACGCGCCCTGGTGCGGCCACTATGAAGTGCAGCCCGCCCTCTGGGCCACCGCCCACACCACGCAGTTCGCACAGCCGGGCTGGCGGTACCTGGACACGGGCTGCGGCCTGCTCGAGAACGAGGGCAGCTACGTCACCCTCCGCGCGCCCGGCGAAGGCGGCGATTACAGCATCATCGTCGAGACGGTCGACGCCGCGGTCCCGCAGGCGCTCACGGTTCACCGGGGCCGCGGACTGTCGGATGCTCCCGTGCACGTCTGGCGAAGCAACGAAGCGTCGCAATTCGAGCAACTGCAGGACATCACGCCCGCCGGCGGGCGATTCACGGTCACGCTCGAGCCGGGATCGATCTATTCGCTGACCACCACCACCGGCCAGATGAAGGGCCGCACGGAGATTCCGCCCTTCCGGCCGATCCCGCTGCCCTGGCGCGAGGATTTCGAGTCGACGCCCGTCCACGGCATGCCGCGCTTCTTCGCCGACCAGGGGGGCGTCTTCGAGGTCGTGAACAGGTCCGACGGACAGGGCCGATGCCTGCGGCAGGTGATCGCCACCAAGGGCATCGAATGGATCTTTCATCCGGAGCCCGAGCCCTACACCGTCATGGGCTCCACGCAATGGCGGAACTACACCGTCCGATGCGTCGTCCGCATCGGCGCCGCGTCCCGTTCGATCGCTGAAACGGGCGATCCGGCCTCCCCCGCGCATGAGGCGGAGCGGATGTCCGCGCCCCCGGCCCCGGAGCCGCCCGGCCACTCGGGGGCTCCGCCGTCGGCCACGTTGTACGCCCGGGTCAACTTCTGTCCGCAGGATGCACGGCCGCCGCACGCCTACGCCCTTCGCCTGGATGCCGCCGGCGCGTGGGAACTGCGCTGGCACGCCACCGTGCTCGCCTCGGGCCGACTCGACATCGATCCCGGGCAATGGCACCGGCTGGCCCTGTCCTGCCGGGACACGACCATCGCCGCATCCATCAACGACCGCGAAGTCGCCCGGGTCGCCAGCGCGGTCTACGGCATCGGCATGATCGGCCTGGGCTGCAGCCGCGAGGGGGCCGAGTTCGACGACCTTGTGATCGAGCCCCTGCCCGACACGCCCTGGTGCAACCTGGCCCGGTGTGCCCGGGCGTCCGCGTCAAGCGAGTGGGACGGCCGATACGCCGCCGGCATGGCCGTCGACGGCAACGAATCCACCCGGTGGAACGCCGGCAGAGGAACCGGGACGCCCGAATGGATCGAACTCCGCTGGCCCGGGCCCGTGCGCTGCCGCCATGTGTTCCTGCGGCAGAACTGGCCACGGATCAGGGCGTATGACGTTCAGTACCACGACGGCACGCAATGGATCACCGTGGCCCGGCGGACGGACAATCACGAGCTGAGCACCTTTGATTCGTTCGACACCGCGCAGGCCGATCGGCTTCGGCTGCTCATCCAGGAATCCACGGACTCACCCGCGATCTGCGAGATCGACGTTCCGGGCGATCCCGACTGCCGGTTTGACCCCGTTGCCGACGGACGCGAAGACAGGCCGTCACGGGTGGAAACGAGGTCGTGTCGATTTCCGTGAACACCGCTCCGGGAGCATCCGACCGATCCGTCGGATCATGCGGCGCTCGCTTTCTTCCTTGAGGTTCTCATCCCGAAAAGCTGGTGACGTGGGCCTTTGAGAAACAATCGACGCCGGTTCCGCGGTGGCCGGATGGGCGGTTGTCTGGCGATCGCCTGTTCAACCGCGAAAAGGCGGCAGGTGTCCGGCCTCCGTATGGTTCTCAGTATTTCCCTCTGCGTCGAGCCAGAATCGTGCACCAGAACGTCAGCGATGGACCGCCGTCCGCCCCGATCCGCATCGAACCTGACTGGCGTTTTCAAGCGGCTTGACAGAAATACTGATCTGCGCACCACAAATAACCGGGTGTTCTTCGAGTTTTTATCAGTGACGTCCCGTTATATCAGTGATGTCCCGTTATTGGTCCCGACGCAGCGCGTCCCTCCAGGGACCGCCAATCCCGACGCAGCGCGTTCCGTCGGCGGGCCCCGCTCCGTCGGGGCCGTCGAAATGGACGCGAAAAGGCGCGCGATCCGGGACGCGACGCAGCGCGTCCCTCCAGGGGCCGCCAATACGGACGCGGGAGGGCCCGCGATCAGGCACGCAAAGCTGCCAGGCGCCGCTTACGGATCGCCTGCAGACGGGCAATCCTCCATGCGGTATCCTTCGACCGCAAGTGGAGCCCTTGAACCGCGACCTGACCGACGTAAGTCCCGTATCGACAAAGAGAAAGCCGTTCAGCTTTCCTGCCGAACGGCCTTGGCTCCGGTTCAATCGGGGCGACTGGATTCGAACCAGCGACCTCTTGGTCCCGAACCAAGCGCTCTAGCCAGGCTGAGCCACGCCCCGAGGTCTCTTCCAAGCCATCATAATACCAACTTGGCCCTCGTTGGCAAGGGGAAGGTTCGGGGGCCGGCGCCGGGGTGCGGGACAAGCCGGGCGGCCATCAATCGCGCCGGCGGGCCGGGAAGGGGCCCTGGCCCGATGGGCCGCATCGAGAGGCCTGCTCCGTCAGGGCGGCGAAAAACGCGTTCAGGAAAGCCCGGGGTTCGCAAACGCTTGCATGTTCCTGAACGGTCGTTGGACAGGACGCGACGGAGCGCGTCTCTCCAGGGCCGTCAATCCCGACGCGGAAAGGCGCGCGATCCGGGACGCGACGCGGCGCGTCCCTCCAGGGCCGTCGAAATGGACGCGGACCAGCCGCAATCAATGGAGGCACGAGGCGTCGCAGGCGTCGCGCTCGCGGCTGCACTCGTCGTAGCACTCAGGGTCGCCCGGCGCATGCTCACGGCATGAATCGACGCAATCCAGATAACCGTTGCGGCAGTCCATGAGGCACTCCCACGCGTCCCGATCCGTGGAGGTATTTCGTTCCGAGGTCACCTCGCCGGTGACGGTGTCGACGATCGCCCACCCGCCGGGGATGGGGAACACGTACACCGGGTTGGGCACGTTGGGATTGAGCGGCTTGAACACCTGCCAGGAGGCGAACGGAGGCAGGTAGCCGGCGTCGACGACCCGGTTCCAGGCCTCGACCACGTCCATGCCGACGGAAGTCATGTCCTGGAATTCGATGCCCCAGGGGATGCCGGCGTCCGGATGGACCGACCATGTGCCGGTCCAGGTGAGCCACCAGGTGGCCAGGTCCGAGCCGTTGTCGGACATGGCGTAGAAGTCCCAGGTGTCGGTCTGTCCCGGCGTTTCCAGCGGCTGGCCGGAGGAGGTCCGGCCGCCGGCCCAGATGATCATGGCGCTGCGGGCCTCCTCCTTGATGCGGACGTCGGCGGCGGCGATGTGCTGCAGGCTGACGCTGTCGTCGCCCGGCGCCCCCGCGGGAACCCCGGGAACCTGATATTGTTGCACAGTGACCTCTTCGGTCACGGTGTCGATCGAGACCGTCTTGCCGGGGTACGTGAAGACGTAAATCGGGTTGGCTCCGGCGAACAGGGGCTTGTAGAGCGTCCAGGTGTAGAAGGTATCCTCGTGGCCGGCCGCGGCCAGCAGCGCCCGGGCCCGGGTCTCGCCCATCGTGACCTGAGTCAGATCATAGTAATTGGCCCCGACGATCGGCCCGGTGAAAAGTCCGCTCCACCAGGTGCCCGTCGTCGCGTCATAGGTGATGCTCCAGATGTTCACGGGATCACCCGGATCGACGGCCAGGAAGGAGTAGTCCAGCGTCACGCTTTCGCCGGGGCGGCGCACGCTCGAGCCGTTCACGCCGTTGGCCTGGAACACGATCGCCTCCGGATCCAGCAACCGCGCACGGGCGGCCGCCAGGGCGAGCACGGAATCAGGCAGAGGCAGGCAGAAACAACCGGTGGTACCCGCGGCACAGGCCACGGCAGCGAGAACCAGCTTGATCCACCGGGGGCGAAGGTTCATGCGATTCTCCTGAAAGGCTTGTGACGGCCGACATGGTGATCCGTCCGGCGTGAGCGGCCCAGGGCTCCTGCCCGCCAACGGACTTTCATGGTGCATCGGCAATAGGACACGGTCATCTGAAGCGAAAAGGGTCCGGCGATCGCGGCACGGGGCTGCGGTCCGGGTTTCCCGCGCACAGCATGCCGGCGGGCCGTTCCGGGGCGGTTTGGGACGTGCGCGGCGGTGGGGTTATCATGGCCGGACGGGCGCGCGAGCCGCGCCGGGCGGGTATGACCGACGCATCGGACATCACGGTTCGCCAGGCCGAGCGCTGCCACGCCCCGGCGATCGCGGCCTTCAACTGCGCGCTGGCGATGGAAAGCGAGGGGCGCCGGCTGGATGCGGCCCGCGTGCGGGATGGCGTCGAGGGCGGGCTCGCCCGGCCGGACATCTGCCGGTACTACGTCGCGCTGGCGGGGGGCCGGGTGATCGGGCAGTTGATGATCACCCGGGAGTGGAGCGACTGGCGGGCCGGCGAGTTCTGGTGGATCCAGAGCGTCTACGTGGATCCGGCCTGGCGCGGCCGGGGGGTGTTCCGACGGCTGTACGGCCACGTGGAGTCGCTGGCCCGGTCGACGCCTGGCGTGTGCGGGTTGCGGCTGTACGTGGACCGGGGCAACGCCGCCGCGGAGGTCTATCGTCGGCTGGGCATGCGGACGACGGACTACGCGGTGATGGAGATCTGCTGGCTGGAATGAGCCGCCGGGGCGCGGAACTCCCCTCAACCCGGCGGGTGCCGATTCGGGCCGCAGGAACGGGCGGCTCCCGGCCTTTGCGGAAGAGCTCTTTGGGCTGTTGGAGGGTATGTTCATGGACAAGCGGGCATCGACCATCGCCGTCCTGTTGCTGACCGGCGGGCTGATCGGACCGGGCCGGGCGCAGACGTCGTCCGCGCCAGGCGAGGGGCCGCAAAAGGGTTTCGTTCCGTTATTCAACGGCCGGGACCTGTCCGGCTGGCGCGGGCTGGGGCACACGAGCCCTTATGACATCGCCTCCTGGAGCCCCGAGGAGCGCGACCGCCGGCAGCGCGAGGCCGACGAGGACATGCGCCAACACTGGCGGGTCGAAAACGGCGAGATCGTCAACGACGGGCAGGGGGTTTACCTGACCACGGTCCGGGATTACGGCGATTTCGAGCTCGCGCTGGACTGGCGGATGATGACGCCGGGCACCGACAGCGGCATCTACCTTCGCGGCAGTCCGCAGGTGCAGATCTGGGATCCCGAAAGCCCCCAGAGCCGCGAGCACGGGGCCGACAAGGGTTCCGGCGGGTTATGGAACAACAACGCTGCGGACGGCAAATGGCCCCTGGTGAAGGCCGACCGCCCCATCGGCCAGTGGAACACCTTCCGCATCCGCATGGTCGGCCAGCGGGTCACGGTGGTTTTCAACGGGCACAAGGTGGTGGACCACGCGGTGATGGAGAACTTCTGGGACCGCCAACGGCCGCTGCCGGCGTCCGGGCCGATCCAGCTTCAGACCCACGGCGGCCAGATGCGTTTCCGCAACGTGAGCATCCGGGAGATACCGCCGGAGGAGGCCAACGCGATCCTGGCCGGTATCGGCGACGAGGGCTTCCGCCCGATCTTCAGCGGCCGGGACCTGGAGGGCTGGACCGGATGCCGCGACTGCTACGAGATCGCCGACGGCATTCTCCGCGCCGTCGCGCGCAAGGCCGGCACGCTCCTGACGGAGAAGACCTACGGGGACTTCGCGGTGCGCTTCGAGTTCCGCCTGCCGCCGGGGGGCAACAACGGGCTGGTGATCCGCAGCCCGCTGGAGGGCAACGGCGCGTTCGTGGGTATGGAGATCCAGATCCTCGACGACGGGCATCCCAAGTACGCCCAGCTGCACGACTGGCAGGCCCACGGTTCGATCTACGGCGTGGTGCCGGCCCATCGCGGCTACCTCCGGCCGGTGGGGACCTGGAACTTCCAGGAAGTGGTTGTCCGGGGTCCTTGCGTCACCGTCACGCTCAACGGCACGACCATTCTCGATGCCGACGTCAGCACGATCGACAAGCCGCCGGACGAGCGCGACCATCCCGGCCTGCGCAACCTCAGCGGCCACATCGGCTTCATGGCCCATAGCGATCCGGTCGAGCTGCGCCATATCCGCCTGAAGGAGCTGGACTGACCGGTCGCCGGCCGCCGCGCGATGAGCGATCCCCCCGCCGATATCGAGGCTCCGCCGCGACGACGCTCCGGCCACGATCCTTGGGGGGCGTTGCGGTTTCGCGACTGCCGCCTGCTGCTGTCCGGGTCGCTGGCCGGCAACATCGGCATCCAGATGCAGATGACCGCTATTGAATGGGAGGTCTACGACCGCACCGGCTCGGCCCTGGCGCTGGCGTGGATCGGTCTGGCGCAGGTGCTGCCGGTCATCCTGCTGAGCCTGCCGGCCGGTCACGTGGCCGATCATTGCGAGCGGCGCAGAGTGGTCATGCTGACCCAGCTGGCCATCGGGCTGTGCGGACTGGGGCTGGCGGCCTTCTCGGCCGGCGGGCTGCACGTCGGTGTCGCCTACGCCCTGCTGCTGGTGATCGGCTGCGCCCGGGCGTTCATGCACCCGGCCCGGGCGGCGCTGCTGACCCACCTGGTGCCCCGGGAGATCTTCAGCAACGCCGTGACCTGGAGCAGCGGGGCCTATCACACCGCGCTGGTGGCCGGACCGGCGGCCGGGGGGCTGCTGATCGGGTTGCTGGGGCGGCCTGCCCCGGTGTACCTGCTGGGGGCGGGAGCCAGCGGCGTCTACCTGCTGTTGCTGGGGATGATGCGGCCCCGGCCGGTCACGGCCTCGGGCCGTTCCATCACGCTGGCGTCGCTGGCGGCCGGCATCGGCTTCCTGAGGCGCCGCCCGGTGATCCTGGGGGCGATGAGCCTGGACCTGTTCGCGGTCCTGTTCGGCGGCGCGGTCTTTCTGCTGCCGATCTACGCCAAGGACATCCTGCGAGTCGGGCCGGAGGGGCTCGGCTGGCTCCGGGCCGCTCCCGCCGTGGGTTCCATCGCGATGTCGTTCCTGATCGCCTGGCGGCCGCCGATCGAGAAGGCCGGCCGGGCGATGCTCTGGGCGGTGGCGGGCTTCGGCGCGGCGACGGTGGTGTTCGGCTTTTCGAAGTCCTACCCGCTGTCGCTGGCGATGCTGTTCCTGACGGGCTTTCTCGACAGCATCAGCGTCGTGGTGCGGCATACCCTGGTGCAGATGCTCACGCCCGACGACATGCGGGGGCGGGTTTCGGCCATCAACGCGATGTTCATCGGGGCTTCCAACGAGCTGGGAGGCTTCGAGTCCGGACTGGTCGCCCACCTGGCCGGGCCGGTGTTCTCGGTGGTCAGCGGAGGCGTGGCCGCGGTGGTCGTGGTGGGCATCGTCGCGGTCGCCTGCCCGCAACTGCGCCGCTTCGGCAGCCTTTCGAAGCTGTGACCGGCCGGACTTGCCCCGTCGAACCGCCCAAATGGCCGAAAAACACTTCACAAAAAGCCGCAAGCCGCTCTCATGCCCGAAGAGCCCCCTGGAAGTGGCGAAGCGGGCCGGTATAAACCGGGAATAAGCCCCACACGGTGTCCTAGAATCGCCCTTTTTCTGCCAGAACCGGGCATGCCGGTTCAATATCATCAAGATGGGCCCGGCGGGGTGGCCTGTTTACATACGCCGCGGCCTCCGGCGCGTCTTTTTTTTCTTGTGAGGATCGGTCCTGATGGCATGCGGCGAAACCACATGTCTGCCGGCGGGTTTGCGCGCCTGCTGATCGGCGATCTGCCCATCGCCGCGGTCGACGACGATCAGAAATGGATTCTGCGCGTGCTTCGGGACCAAGGTCCGGCGGTTATCCGTCTGCTTTGGCGGATGCTGGGGGCCGAGCAGGACGCCCTGGACGCCTTTCAGGCGGCGGTTTGCGGCCTGCTGGCCCGCGGCCGGGAGGCGATGGGACCCAATGTGGGAGGTTATTTCTACCGGGCGGCGGCGAATCAGGCGATCCAGCTGCTTCGCCAGCGGCGGCGGCATCAAGAGAAACGCCAGGCCATCGCCGAGGTCCAGGCCCGGCGACAGGCGGCGCAGGACGGACCTGCACCTGCTGCGGATCAGGCAGAACTGCTGGAGCAGATGCGGGCGGCGATCGCGTGCCTGCCGGAACACCTGCGGGATGTGATTCTACTTCGGGAGATGGCCGAGCTGCCGTATGCTCAGGTGGCGACGATACTTGGAATCACTCCCGGAACCGCCCGCCTGTACTGGCGGCTTGCGGTGGTCAGGCTCATGGAGATGATCGGCCAAGAGTCGAATGATGATTCGGCTTAGCTGGGAAGCTGACCCAAAGGCGCCGGTGGCCAGGGCCGTGGGGGAAACGGTTTCGGGCTGCGGCCGTGCGGATCTGGCTATCTGGGTGCAGACCGGTGGACCGCTTCCAGGCCGGCTGCAGCGGCATCTGGCCGGTTGCCCCCACTGTGCCCGGGTCGTGCGGCAGGCCAATGCTGTCCGGACCGGCCTGGCTTTGTTGCGGACCCAGCGGGTCCCGCCGCACCTGACCCGCCGTTCGGGCGAGCGGGCACTGCGGATGCTGCGGAGGGCAGTGCGATCCTCCCGAGCTGCCCGGCGGTTGCTGGCCATCCGGCCTGACCTTCCGCTGTGGCGCAAAGCTCAGATCCACGTGGTCCGCCTCTCGGCCGGGGCGGTGGCGGCCGGGCTTTTCCTGATGCTCCGCATGGGAACGCTGGCGGGTTTCCAGGGCGCCCACCATGCGTTGCGGGGCCTTGGTTCGGTGCACTGGAACCGTCACATCGATCCCGGTCACAAATGGATGGGTCCCTTCCCGCTTGACCCGCCCGGATCACAGGGGCGCATCTGAGCCCTTCCTGATTCCACCGGCGCGATATCCTTCGTCCTTCCGCTTCCGGTCAGGCAAGCTCAGGGCATAGCTAACGCGCATAGCGTGGTGGGGCATGCGGCCGGCGGCGTCAAGCCTCCGAATGTAGGGTGATTACCCTATCTCGTCGCGAATGCGCGACTTGCGGTCATTTGCAGGCTTATGTCACCCCATATGTTGGACGATTCAGGATTTGTTCCAAGCCCTTGTGGCCCGGTTGCGCGCAGTCTTATTGCGGACGCGTCGCCGAGGCGGGGTTCTGTTCCGGCCCGAGCCTTCAAATCACATCGGGGCCGGGGCATTCCGGAGGCAAGAGAAGCGGGTCGGGCATGAGCGCGCGCCGCCGTGTGGTTGGGGCGTCGCGGCCGTGGCGGTCGTGGTCGCAAATCTTTCGCGGATCCGCGCCGCCGTGGCCGGGAGTTCCCGGCCGGTGATCTGAGGTGATCATGGGAAAGCGAAAGGAATCGCGGCAACCGCTGGACGCTCCAGACATCCTGCAGCGCCTCTCGACCACCGTGGCGGCGGCGGACGCGGACGACCTGAGCAGGCTGGCCCAGCTGCACGAATGGTGCGAGGCCCTGGTCCAAACCGGCGTGACGCGTCCGGAGGACGTGCCGGAGGCGATGACCGAAGCGGCCAGGGGGATCAGCCGCCGGCTGGAAGCGCTGATTCTGGGGGAAGCCGCCGACGCCGCCGAGGCGTTTGCGGAGATTGCCGCGTCGATCACCGCGCTGGCCGCGGGGGGCTGTTCGGCGGATCCCGCCGGCAGCGCGGTCTCGGCCGTCGCGGCGGACGCGGGCGATATGCCTGCGGCGACCGGTGGGGAACCCGAAAAGACCGCCGAGACGATGGCAGCTTCTGAACCGCCCGCATCGTCGGCCGGCCTGCCGTCGGGGACCCCGGCCCTGTCGCCGGCCGACCCGTCGGAGCAGATCGCAGCCGGGGCGGCGCCGTCGGAACCGGCATCGCCGGAGGAAGCGGACAAGGCGGCCGCCGAGGCGGTGGCGGGCTATGAGTCCGTGCCGTTGCGTCTGAATCCGGCGGAGACGGACTTCGTCAAGGGCTTCGTGGAGGAAGCCGGCGAGCACATCGAGTCGATCGAGTCGGCCCTGCTGGAGGTGGAGCAGAACCCCGAGGATCGCGCCAAGATCGACGACCTGTTCCGGCCGTTCCACACCATCAAGGGAATGGCCGGCTTTCTGAATCTCCGGGACATCAATTGCCTGACGCACGAGGCCGAGACGCTGCTGGACCAGGGGCGCAAGGGGATCCGGCCGATCACCGCGGGGCTGATCGACCTGATCTTCAGCGTGGTGGACATCCTGAAGGTCCAGATCGCGGCGGTGGGCGAGTGGGTGGCCAGGCCGCACGACGGGGTCGTGCCGCAGCCGCCGGTGGCCGGAATGATCATCAAGCTCCGCGGCGTGGTGGCGGGCCGTGCGGCGGCGCCGCCGGCGCCGACGCCGCCGGGCAGTCCCGGCGGGAAACTGGGCGAGAACCTGCTGGCCCAGGGGGCGGTGGCGCCGGAGGTTCTGGAGGTGGCCCTGGAGGCTCAACGTGCCGAGCAGCCCGGGCGGCGGGTGGGCGAGATCCTGATGGATATGGAGGCGGTGACTCCGCGGCAGGTGGCGCACGCTTTGCGGGCCCAGCGAGGCGCGGAGGAGCCTTCCGCGGCAGCGGCGCCGACCCAGGCGGCCCGGGCGGCGGCGGGCGACCAGTCGGTACGGATCGACACGGCCAAGCTGGACGCGCTGGTGGACATCGTGGGCGAACTGGTGATCGCCCAGACGCTGGTCAACATGAACGACACCGTGACGGCCAGCGAGCGGCTGCTCAAGGACGTCAGCCAGGTCACGAAGATCGTGCGCGACGTCCAGGAGCTGGCCATGTCGATGCGGATGCTCCAGATCGGGCCGACCTTCCAGAAGATGGCCCGGCTGGTGCGGGACGTGTCGCGCAAGGCGGGCAAGCTGGTCAACCTGACCATCTCAGGCGAAGACACCGAGCTGGACAAGAACGTCATCCAGATGATCGGCGACCCGCTGATCCACATGGTGCGCAACGCCGTCGACCACGGCATCGAGGCTCCCGAGGCGCGGCGGGCGGCGGGCAAGCCGGAGGCCGGCCACGTGCACCTGCACGCCGGCCACCAGGGCGGCAACATCGTCATCAGCATCACCGACGACGGCAAAGGCCTGGACGCCGCGGCCCTGATCCGCAAGGGCATCGAGAAGGGGCTGGTCAAGCCGGGCCAGGAACTCAGCGAGCAGGAGGCGTTCAATCTGATCTTCGCGCCGGGCTTCTCGACGGCGGCGGTGGTCACCGAAATTTCCGGACGCGGCGTGGGGATGGACGTCGTGCGGCGGAACATCGAATCGCTGCGCGGCCGCGTGGACATCGCTTCCGAGCCCGGCCGGGGCTCCACCTTCACCATCCGGCTGCCGCTGACACTGGCGATCATCGACGGCATGGTGATCCGGCTGGGAAGCGAGCGGCTGATCATTCCGACGATCGTGATCGACCAGTCGCTGCGGCCCCGCCCGGAGCAGATCACGGTGGTGCAGCAGCGGGGCGAGGTGCTCAACGTCCGTGGGCGGCTGATTCCATTGATCCAGCTCGGGCGGCTTTTCGGGCTCTGCGGCCGGCTGGACCCCTGCAAGGCGATGGTGGTGATCGCCCAGTGCGAGGGGCGGCTGGTCGGGCTGGTGGTCGAGGAGCTCATCGGTCAGCAGCAGGTGGTGATCAAGACGCTCGGCGAGCGTTTCAAGGGAATCAAGGGCATCTCCGGGGCGGCGATTCTGGGCGACGGCCGGGTCGGCCTGATCCTGGAGGTTGGGGGTGTCGAGGAACTGCACAACCGCCGTCGCGGGGGGGGCGATGAAGGGGTCAGGCCTCCGGCACGGCGGCGGGGGTCGCGGCCGGAGCCGGCCCTGGCGTGCTGAAGGGCCGAGAATCGGGGAATAGCGGACGATGGGCGGATCGCCTGAGGAAACCTCCGGAACAGCGACCGCGGCCGGCCCGGTCGGCGGCAAGTACCTGACCTTCGCGCTGGGCGCCGAGGAGTACGGCATCGACATCCTCAAGGTCCGGGAAATCATGCAGGTGCTGGACATCACCCGGGTGCCGCAGACCGCTCCGTTCGTGAAGGGCGTCTTCAACCTGCGGGGCAAGGTCATTCCGGTGGTGGACCTGCGGGCCCGCTTCGGCATGCCCGACCGGCCCCACGACGATCAGACCTGCATCATCGTGGTGGACGTGGGGACGCTGATGGGCGTGATCGTGGATACCGTCCGGCAGGTCCAGGACATTCCGGCCTCGGCGATCGATCCGCCCCCGTCGGTCGACGGCCGACACGCCGTCGGATGGATCCTGGGCGTGGGCAAGGCCGGCCGCCGGGTGACGATTCTGCTGGACATCGACGGGGTGCTGAACGCCGAGCCCCTGGTTGTGGAGTGAAGCTACGTTTTCGAGCGACGTCGGGGGCGCCCGGAACACGGCCCGTCGCGGCCATCCTGAGGATTCGGCGGACGGGAAGACGCACGGAAACGCCATGGACGTGATCGTGGACATCGCCGACATGAAGGTTTCGGCCGACCCGGCGGACGAGCTGGTGACCTACTCGCTGGGCAGCTGCCTGGGGGTCAGCATCTGGGATCCCGAGGTCCGGGTGGGCGGTCTGCTGCACTTCATGCTGCCGCAGGCCTCGGTCTCGCCGGAGAAGGCCAGGACCAACCCGGCGATGTTCGGCGACACCGGGATTCCCGCGCTGTTCCGTGCCGCCTACGAGCTCGGCGCGGTCAAGCAGCGGATGATCGTCAAGGTGGCCGGCGGCTCGTCGCTGCTGGACGACAACGGCACCTTCAACATCGGCAAGCGCAACTACGTCCTGCTGCGCAAGATCTTCTGGAAAAACGGAGTGCTCATCGACGCGGAGGACGTCGGCGGCTCGCTGAGCCGCACCATGCGGCTGAGCGTCGCCACCGGCCGTGTGACCATCCGGAACCGGGGAAGGGAGGTGGAACTGTGACGCGATGCGAAGAGATCCTGGCCGCGGCGGGAGAGGTCCAGCCCCTGCCCGGCACGGTGGTGCGGCTGATCAGCGTGATCAACGACCCCAACAGCGCGATCACCGACATCGTGGAGGCGATCCGCTACGACCAGGTGCTCACCGCGCGCATGCTGCGGATCTGCAACTCGGCCTTCTTCGGGGTGTCCCGCGAGGTCACCTGCATCGAGGACGCGCTGCGGCTGCTGGGGACGCTCAAGACGCTGCAGCTGGTCATGGCCATCCACACCAGCACGCTGCTGGCCCGCGATCAGAGGGGCTACGACCTGGCCGACGGGCAACTGTGGCGGCACTCGGTGGGGGTGGCCATCGCCTCCTGCGCGTTCGCCGAGCACACCCGGCCGGCAAACACCAGCCTGGCCTTCACCGCCGGTCTGCTGCACGACATCGGCAAGGTCGTCCTGAGCACCTACGTGGCCGAGGAGTTCGCCGAGATCGTGCGGCTGGTGAACCAGGAGGGTCTGGCCTTCAACGCCGCCGAGCAGCGCGTGCTGGGCTTTTCGCACGAGGAGATCGGGGCCCGGATGGCCGAGCGCTGGGCCCTGCCGGAGGCGATCGTGGCCTGCATCCGGCACCACCACGACCCGGCCGGGCTGTCCGAGCCCGATCCGCTCGTGGACACGGTGTACCTGGCCAACTGTGCCTGCCTGCTGCTGGGCGTCGGACTCGGCAGCGACGGGCTTTGCTACCGGGCGGACCCGGCGGTCATGGAGCGCTACGGGCTGCACGAGCCGCAGCTGGAGACCGTCGGAATCCAGGTATTGACCGAGCTGCGGCGGGTGGAGGAGGCGTTCGCCTGCGCGGACAGCGCCCGGCCGTGCGCCCCGGCGGCGAAGTAGGAGCATGACGATGCCCCACAACGTACTGATCGTGGACGATTCGGCCACCATGCGCGAGATGGTCAAGCGGACCCTCCGGATGGCCGGGCTCGACGTGGACGAGGTGTACGAGGCGTCCAACGGCATCGAGGCCCTCGCCCGGCTCGCCGAGCACGAGGTCGCCGTCATCATGGTGGACATCAACATGCCCACGATGAACGGGATCCAGCTCCTGACCCGCATGAAGCAGAACCCGCGGCTCAGGCACATCCCCATCGTGGTCGCCTCGACCGAGGGCAGCAGGGAGCGCATCGAGCAGATGCAGCAGTTCGGAGCCTACGGCTACGTGCGCAAGCCGTTCCAGCCGGAACAGCTCCGCGACGTGCTGAAACCCCTCTTGGGAGTCAAGGACCATGCCGCAGCAGAAACAGAAAACGCCGACGCTGGCAGCGATCTTTTCTGACGTCCTGGCCAGGCTGGCCTTCATGTTCACCGACGACCTGCCCGCCGAGTTCCCGGCCGGCGGCGAGTGGATCGAGGCCTCGGTCGGCTACCGGGGGCCGGTCGAGGGCCGGCTGGTGCTGACCTGCACCCGGGAGTTCTGCACCGTGCTGGCCTCCAACCTCCTGGGCACCGACCCCGAGGACCCCGAGGCCGACACCAAGGCCGAGGACGCGGTCAAGGAATTCATGAACATCGCCTGCGGGCAGTACGTCACCGCGGTCCACGGCACCGAGGCGGTCTTCTGCCTGTCCATTCCCGAGGTCCGGACGGCCGCGGATCCGCCGGCCGACGACGCCGGGCCGCAGCAGGCCCTGCTATCGGTGGACGGGCACCTGGTGCAGTTGCGTCACGAGGCAGGGCCCGCGCCGGCCGGCGACCCGGCCCGGGAACAGTCATGAGCGTCACCCAATGGCCGGTCGAGGACGTCGCCGACCTCACCCGCGAGGATTACGAGCTTTTCCGCCGCCTGATCTACGCCAAGAGCGGCATCAACCTGGGCGACGGGAAGATGCAGCTGGTCCGCGCCCGGCTGGGCAAGCGGGTCCGCAGCGGAGGCTTCCGTTCCTTCCGCGAGTACTACCGCCACATCGAGAACGACGCCGGCGGCGAGGAACTCGCCTATCTGCTGGATGCCATCTCGACCAACACCACCCACCTGTTCCGCGAGATCCGGCACTTCAATCTGCTGCGCGAGACCGTGCAGCGATGGATCCGCGAGAAGGCCTGGGTCGCCTCGGCCGGCGGCGTCCTGCGGATCTGGTGCGCCGCCAGCTCCAGCGGCGAGGAGCCCCACTCCATCGCCATGACCGTCCACGACGCTCTCGGGGACCGCCCGCCGGTCACCTGCCGCATCCTGGCCACCGACATCTCCTCGCGCATGCTCGAACGGGCCCGCCGGGGCGTGTATGAGCCCCACCGGCTCGGTACCGTGCCGCCACAGTACCGCAGCCGCTACTTCGTCCGCGCGCCGGACGGCTCCGGCCTGCAGGTCGCCCCCGAAATCGCGGACATGATCCGCTTCGCGCGCTTCAACCTCATGACGCCGACGTTCCCGTTCCGCCACGGGTTCCACGTCATCTTCTGCCGCAACGTCATGATCTACTTCGACCGGCCCACCCAGCAGACGCTGATCGAGAAGCTCAGCGGCCAGCTTCGCCCCGGAGGACTGCTGATGATCGGGCACTCCGAGAGCCTCAGCGGCGTCCGCCATCCGCTGGAGTACGTCGAACCGACGGTGTATCGCAGGAAGTGACCGACGTCGCAGACCGCGGGCAGATGGTCCGATAGGATCCTGGAGCCATGAGACCGGACGGCCCCATCAGCGTGCTGATCGTCGACGACTCGGCCATGGTGCGCTCCCTGCTGGCCCACGAGCTGTCGCAACATCCGGACATCCGCGTCGTCGGCGGGGCCAGGGACCCCTACGAGGCCCGTGAACTGATCATCGCCCACCGCCCGGAGGTGATCATCCTCGACACCGACATGCCGCGCATGGACGGGCCGGCCTTCCTCCGCAAGCTCGCGGTCCACTACCCCGTGCCGGTGATCATGTGCAGCGGGCCCGACGACCCCGACGGCCGGAAGGCCCTGGAGGCCGTCGAGATCGGGGCCGTGGACGTCGTTCGCAAGCCCCAGGCCGGCGGAAGTCCCGCCCTCCGCCTGCTGGCCGGGGAACTGGTCGAGAAGATCCGCGCCGCCGCCGCTTCCATCGTCGTGCGACCGCTCGTACCCGCCGCGCCTGCGAGCGGTCCGGTCGCCTTCGCCGAGGCGGGCCTGGACCCCGCGCGCTGTCTGGTCGTGCTGGGGGCCTCCACCGGCGGGACCGAGGCCATCCGCGCCTTTCTTTCGGCCGTGCCCGCCGACTTTCCCCCCACCGCGATGGTCCAGCACATGCCCGCCGGATTCACCGCCGCCTTCGCCGGCCGCCTCGATCAGCTCAGCCGGATGAGCGTGGCCGAGGCCGCCGAGGGCGACATCCTGCGGCCCGGACGCGCCCTGCTGGCCCGCGGCGACACCCAGATGACCGTGGTCCAGTCCGGCGGGCTGCTCAGGATCCGCTACAGCGGCACCGAGCTGGTCAATCGCCATTGCCCCAGCGTGGACGTGCTGTTCGACTCGGCGCTGCGAATCATTGGCCGACAGATCGTCGGCGTCCTGTTGACCGGCATGGGGGCCGACGGCGCCGAAGGGCTGCTGGCCCTGCGACGGGCCGGAGCCCTGACCTTCGGACAGGACCGGGAAAGCTGCGTGGTTTACGGCATGCCCAAGGTGGCCCTGGATCTGGGGGCCGTCCAGCACCAGGGCCCGCCCGGCGAACTTCCCCGGATGATCCTCAAGGCCTTGCAGGCCGCCGCACGCGAGAGGAACGGCCGGGTTCCCGCGGACGCCGAACACCACTGAACGCCCGCCGCCCGACGGCCCCGTTCAGGCACTCGCGCGGCCGCGCACGGCCTGCAGGGCCTCGGCCAGGTCGATCTGCTTCTCGTAGATCGCCCGCCCGATGATGATTCCGGCCAGCGGCAGCTGGGCCAGGCGGCGGACATCCTCGATGTCGGTCACGCCGCCGGAGGCGATCACCGGCACCGGCGACTGCACGGCGATCTCGTCGAGGGCCTCGAGGTTGGGCCCCAGCAGCATCCCGTCGCGGCCGATGTCGGTGTAGATGATGGCCGCGACCGGAAGCCCGGCGGTCCACTGGACGACCTGCATGGCCGTCTCCGTCCGCTCGCAGGTCCATCCGCGCACCGCCAGCCGGCCCTGGCGGGCATCGAGCCCCAGGGCGATCCGCCCGCGGCAGATCTCCTCGTCGAAGAGCCCGGCGAACCAGTCCCAGTCCTCCAGGGCCCGGGTGCCGACCACGCACCGCGAAACGCCGGCGGCCAGCAGCGAACGGATGGGCTCGGCCTCGCGCAGACCGCCCCCGACCTCGATCTTCAGCGAGGTCTGGTTGAGAATCCGCTCGATGACCGCCAGGTTGCGGACCCGTCCCTCCCGGGCCCCGTCCAGGTCCACCACGTGAACCCAGGAGGCGCCGGCCTGCTCGAACTGCCGGGCCACGTCCAGGGGATTGTCGGCGTAGTTGATCTGCTGGTTGTAGTCGCCCTGCAGCAGCCGGACGCACCTGCCCTCGCGAAGGTCGATGGCCGGAAGAATGTCCATGCGCGTTCTCCGGACCCCGCGTGTTCCTTGTCGCCCGCCGGTCCGGGGGTGGACCACCCTGCCGGTCGGCGCCCTTTGCCTCGCGCCCGCCGTGCCCGGCAGGCGTCAGTGGTTATCGCGGCCGGCCGGCCCGGCCCTCCGCCGCTGCGCGCCGGCGCCGCCTACTGCTCCTCGGTCTCACCGCCGCCGGCCGCCTTGGCCTGGATCCGGTTGAGCTTGAGATCCTGGATCTCCAGCAGCTTCTCGAATTCGCCCTCGCCGAGCTTCTCGGCCAGATCCTGGGCGCTGAGCCTGGCGTTGATCCGGTACGTGGCGATGCCCTTCGTGAACTTCATGTTGACGCTGTTGACGCCCTCGATTTCGGCGACGGCCTTCTTGAGGCGGTTGGCCGCGGGGAACTTGATGCCTTCGACCTCCAGGATCAGCTCCCCGCCGGCCCCGATCTGGATCGACCAGTTCTTCATGATCTGCTGGTAGATCTCCTCGACCACGTTCTCGCCGGCGAACCCCAGGGCCTGCTTGCCGGCCTGGGGGCTGAACTCCTTCTTGCCCCGCGCTCCCCCGCGCGTGACCGGAATGCCGGCGCTGGCCAGGAGCTTGCCGCTGTCGGTGTAATAGGCCTTGACCTGCACGTCGCAGTTGTAGAAGGCCACGTCGGTGCCGTAAACCTGCTCGATGCCCGCCTGGTTGGCGTTGGCCGTGCCGATGATGAAGAAGTCGGCCTCGGCGTCCTTGGCGATGGCCTGCACCCTGGCCACGTTGTCCTCCGCGGCCGCGTCCGCCGCCTCCCGCTCCTTCAGGGCCGCCATCGCCTGCCTGGCCACCAGGTCAAAGCCGCTCTTGTTGAGCCGCTCCTCGATGCGGCTCTCCAGAATGCTGCCCTCCTCGGTCTTGCCGTCGATGCGCTCGACGATGCTGACCATGATCTTGGGCCGGCCGATCTGGTTGAGCACGTTCTGGATCGCGCCCCAGCTGTCCACCAGCACCTTCTTGGACACCCGGGCCTTGATCACGACCTTGACCGTGCCGCCGCCGGCGACCTTGGTCGGCCCGCGGATGATCTCGTAATCGGTGACGATGCCCTCGGCCCGGGCGATGATCGTGTCGTGCATGAGCTGGAAGTTTTCGACCTTGCTGTCGGAGAAGATCTCCTGCTTGCCGCCCTTCTCCAGCGCCGCCCGCAAAGCCGCCCGCACCGCCTGGTCCTTGTCGACGCCCTCGCCCTCGGCCTCGACCACGACCACGTCCCCCTCGTCGGCCGCCTGGGCCGCCGGCGCGGGGGGCGCGTTCTGAGCGTTCGCGATCCGCGGCCGCCAGGCCGGGACGGTCAACGCCGCCGTCAGGCACATCGCCGCGAACAATCTGCGAAACGTCATGATCGAATCCTCCATGCGTTGGGACGAAACCGGAAAGCTGCCGACCTGCACGCCGGGATTGTCCCCTTCCGCGGTTCCAGGTCAAGCCGGCCGGCCGACCCGGCCGGAAAAGCCGCCTTCCGGCCTGCGGCGTGCGGTCACAGGGCCGCCAGACGCTGCCGGATGTCGTGGGCCTGCAGGGCCTGCACCACCTCGCCCATCTCGCCGGCGATGATCCGGTCCAGGCTGTACCAATCGACGCCGATCCGGTGGTCCGTGCAGCGATTCTGGGGGAAATTGTAGGTCCTGATCCGCTCGCTGCGGTCGCCCGAGCCGATCATCCGCCGCCGGCTGGCGTCTCGGGCACTGATCTGCTGCCGCCGCACGTGCTCGGCGACCCGCGAGGCCAGCACCCGTCGGGCCTTGGCCCGGTTCTTGTGCTGGCTCTTCTCGTCCCGCATTGAGACGGTGATGCCCGTGGGCAGGTGCTCCAGCCGGATGGCCGACGAGACCTTGTTCACGTTCTGCCCGCCGGGGCCGCCGGCGCGGCTCACGTGCTCCACCACGTCCCTCTCCCAGTCGATCTGGACCTGGGCCTCCTCGCACTCCGGCAGCACCGCCACCGTCGCCGCCGACGTATGAATCCGACCCTGCGACTCGGTCTGGGGAACCCGCTGAACTCGGTGGCCGCCGCCCTCGTAGCCGAAGTGCTGATAGACGCCCGGGCCGCGAATCCCCAGAATCACCTCCTTGAAGCCCCCCAGGTCCGAGTCCGAGCGGTCCAGCAGTTCGACCTCAAAGCCCTGGTGCTCGGCGTAGCGGGTGTACATCCCGAACAGGTCCCGCGCGAACAGCGCCGCCTCCTCGCCCCCCGTGCCCGCCCGAATCTCCAGGATCACCGCCGAGACCGCCGCGTCATCCTCCGTCACCAGCGCCCGCTGCATCTGCTCCAGCAGGGCCGCGGCACGGGCCTGGAGTTCCTGCACCTCGGCCGCGGCCATCTCGCGCAACTCGGCGTCGATGGACCGGTCGGCCAGCAGCGCCCGGCTGCCGGCCAGCTGCTCGATCACCGCAAGGTAGGACTCGTAGGGGTCGACCATGCGCCGAAGCTGGCCATGCTCGCGGACCAGTTGCGTCACCCGCCCGGTGTCCGAGGCCACCTCGGGCCGGCTCATCTCCTCGGCCACCTGCGCGCAGCGGCTTTTCAGCTCCTCGAGCTTGCGAATCACGCCCTCGGGGATGTCCGCACCCGACATGGAATCCTCACCAGGTCACCCGCCTGACCGCATCCGCCCGACCCGCGCCGGCGACCCCCTGAAAAGACGCAAGCCACGCCGTCGCGGCGATGCCCGTCACGGGGCCGTGCCCCCGGACATCGTCGATCCGGCGTGGCTGTCGCTTCGGGCTGCGCCTGGCCGACGCGCCGGCCCCCGGCCATGACCGGGGCCTGCGGCTAGGCCTTGGCGCCCCTGGCAGCGGGCTTCTTGAAGTAGTCGCCGCCGAACTTCTTGGTGAACTTCTCGACCCGCCCGGCCGAGTCCACGTAGCGCTCCTGCCCGGTAAAGAACGGATGGCAGTTGGAGCAGATCTCGACCTTGATCTCCGGCTTGGTCGAGCGCGTCTTGAAGGAGTAGCCGCAGCCGCAGGTCACGGTGCAGTCCACGTACTTGGGATGAATGTCGGCCTTCATGTTGTCGCCTCTGTGAACAGACCACCGAAGCGGGTGGCCCCGGCCCATGCCTGGTCCTCGGCCCCCCGGCAACGCCCGGTCGGCCGGTCCTCGGATCGGAGGCAGCCCCCCGATCGCGTCACCGGACCGGACACCGGCATCGAATCCCGCAAGTTTAGCATCCCGCCTATCCAGGTCAAGCGCCCGGTCGAGAGGCGTCCGGGGCGGGTGGCGGGGCTGGTCAGCGACTGATCGGGCGGCCATCCATCGCCGCCGAAGGTCAGGAAGAGGGCCGCTCATCCCGGTTTTCGGTGCTGTTCCGGCCGTCCCATGGCCTCTGGCGGTCCGGAAGAGGGCCTCTTTCGCCCCATAAGCCGCGATGGCGGGCCCTGCTCTGCCGCGACCGCAGTTCGTTCGCAGCCCCCCTCCGTCGGGGCCCCGAAAACGGACCTGAGCAAGCCGGGAATTGGACACTCCACGGCGCTTGCCCCTTCGGGTGGCCCCGTTCCGTCGGGGCACCAAACAACCGGAGCCAAGCTTGCGCGCGGCCTCCGGGTTCGGCACCCGCCGGCCGGCTCGTGTGGCCGGCAACCCTTGCAAACGGTCAAGAAAAGCGTATAAGTGAGAGCCAACCGGAGGATTATCGCTTTGCTTGACCGGCTGAGGTTCAGTGGCTATCTGATCTGCCTGACTGGACAGGCTTGAATGGCTTGCGGGCGTAATTCAGTGGTAGAATGCCAGCTTCCCAAGCTGGACGTCGTGGGTTCGAATCCCATCGCCCGCTTTCCTTCCACTTTTCGCGCCACGTCGCACGCCGTCGCATTGCGCTTGCGTTGACAACGAGTTACGCGAGCCGCCCGGTGCAGTCAGCAAGCCGATACACTCGGGCGATTGGTCGCCGTGTCGCGTTGAATCG
>CALLOB010000104.1 GCA_938005315.1 uncultured Phycisphaerae bacterium | reverse complement strand
GGATCCGCGACCAGGAGCGATCCGCGGCCGCGGAGCGCCTGACCCGCTCGGAGCATCTGGCCCAGATCGGCCAGCTGGCCGCCTCGCTGGCCCACGAGATCAAGAATCCGCTGGCCGGCATCAGCGGGGCCATCCAGGTGATCCGCGACGGGTTGCCTCCCGACGACAAGCGCCAGCCGGTGATCCGCGAGATTCTGGCCCAGATCAACCGGGTGGACGCCACGGTCAAGGATCTGCTGGTCTACGCCCGCCCCCGGCCGCCGGTGCTGCGGCCCTGCGATCTGCGGACCGTCGTCCACCGCGTGCTGCAGAGCATCCGGGAAGCCGAAGTCATGCGCTGCGTCCCCGTGGAGGTGCACTGCGACGAACAGACGCCTGCGGTCCCCGCCGACGCCCGGCAACTGGATCAACTGGTGATGAACCTGCTGTTCAACGCCGCGGCCGCCTGCCGCGACGGGGGTTCCATCAGCGTGTCCATCGCTCCATGCGAACGCGGCGTTCGGCTCGAAATCTCCGACACCGGACACGGCATGGACGCTGACGTGGCTGCGCGGGCCTTCGAGCCGTTCTTCACCACCAAGGCCCGCGGCACGGGCCTGGGGCTGTCGATCTGCAGCAAGATCGTGGAAGCCCACGGGGGTACGATCGGCCTGCACAGCCGTCCCGGCGCCGGCACGCAGGTCACGGTGGTTCTGCCGCATGCCGGAGGATGATCTCCGGCTGATCGCCGCGGTCCCGGGACGGCTCAGGCGGACCCCTGCGGCCGCAAGCGGCTTGTGGCCAGCAGGGCCAGCGTGCCCAGCCCCAGCAGCACGGCCGGCAGGGGCTCGGGCACCGCAGGCACGGCCGGCACGTCCATGACGTCCAGATAAAGCCGCAGGCGTTCCTGGGGATTGCCGGTGCCGGCCATCGCGGGCCGCAGCAGCGCCTGGATTTCCCATGCCGTCGAAGAAAGGTCGAAGTCGGCCAGCAGCCAGTTGCTCGCCGTCACGGAGGGCCCGCCGACGGGGCTGTACACGTCGAGGTTGCCGAACAGCCCGACCGTGTGGTGAGGCGAACCGACCTGCCAAACCAGGTCGCGGACGTTCAGTCCCGCTTCCATCGTAGCGGTGCCCGCAGCACGCGACTCGAGCCTGAGGGCGTTGAATGCCGGCGGCGGCCCGGACCACGACAGCTCCCGTCCAACGCCGGTGGTCAGGTTGGTCATCCGCAAAGCGAAGCCCCCCACCGGCGAGTAGGCCAGCCGGAAGCGGTACCAGAAGCCGTTCATGGCGGCGATATGGCCGAGATCGGCCTGGCCCAGGTCGTTGCCGTTGCCCGGGCGACCGTCACGGTCCAGGAGCATGTCCCAGTTGTTGTTGTCCACGCGAAATCGGGCATGGGCGACCACCGTGCCCATCGAGAGGTTCCCGGCGTACTGATCGGGCGAGGGATTCAATAACACCATCCCCGCCCGTGCCGGTACGGCCGGAATCGGCATCAGCACTGCCGCGACGACAAGCCCGGCGGGAATGTGGCCCGGGTACCCGGTGACCTGCTTTATCATAAAGCCCCCCTTCTCAAGACGACGCACCGCCGTTGCCGACCCGCCGGGGTCCGCTGAGACCGCGGCCCTCCGCGGGCTGCGAGCGATACGGACCGGACGCCGGGCCGAAGCCGGCCGCACCGCGGGCCCGGACCCGGCGGCACAAGTCGCCTCCCCGGTCGAGCGGAAGGTCTGCGGCCATGCACCGACCCTGCCCCGTGGCCCGGCGATGCGGTACGGGTTCGAGGCCTGCGGCCGCGGTTCGGACCGGCGCGTCCCCGCACACTTCGTACGATACGACCGGGCCGGCCGGCAATCGGATGCGGGATTCCGGGCGTGCGATCCCCCCGACGGACCCGGCTTCGTGCGGCCGGCGCAGGGCTGAGGCGCCGTGACGAGACCCGAAGACGCACCGCATCCGCCGGTCCGAAAAAGTCATGCCCGAAGGCTCCGGCTGCCGATGATTCAAACGCCGTCAGCGGCGAAACGACGCGACCCTCGGAGGACGGTCATGGTCTTGCTGGCCCTGTCGATGGTATCGGCGGCGCTGATCGCGGCCATACTGGCGGTGTGCTGTTCGGGCTGGTCTTATCCCAGCGAACTGGACCAGGCTCCCCGGCCGTTCGAGCACGACTGACCCGGGGTGACCCCGATGCGTTCCGTATTCCGTGAACGGCCGCGGACGCGGTTCAAGTCTGCCGGCGCAATTCCCTCGCCTGTCGCCAGGGGTGCCTTACAACCTCTTCCCGGTGGTCTCTGACCCCGACGGAGCGGGGCCCTCCATGCAAATCCACGGCCTCGACAGAGCGGGGTCTTCCCGGAGGGACGCGCTCCGTCGCGTCCGGGATCGCTCCTCATGGCCGGACGAGTTTCGCTTGAAAAGAAGACGCCATATGCACGATACTATCGTTGCGGCGCGAACCTCAAAGGCCCTATTCGCGAGAGCTGCTTTGTTCCCTGGCCACGGCCGGCAGGGGTGGTGGCCGCTGCGAAAAGAAGCGGCTTCACTGCTGTTGGCGGAAACCATGTATTCGAACGCCTGCCCGCGGCGAAGGCGGCGGATCCGCGGCTCAAGGATGAGATCATGAACGATCAACCTGTGGCGGTATTCGATTCCGGCCTCGGCGGTCTGACCGTTGTACGCGCTCTTCAGCGGCAGATGCCCAACGAGTCGATCGTCTACTTCGGCGATACCGCCCGCGTGCCCTACGGCACCAAGACCTGCCGCACGGTGCTGCAGTTCGCCGAGCAGGACTGCAACTTCCTCCTGCGGTTCGACCCCAAGCTGATCATCGCCGCCTGTAATACCGCCAGCGCCCTGGCCATCGACGAGCTCGCGCCGCATCTGCCGGTGCCGGTTCTCGGCGTGGTCCGGCCGGGCGCCGCCGAGGCCGTACGCCAGGCCCGGGGACGCCCCATCGCCGTACTGGCCACCCCGGCGACCGTCTCCTCCGAGGCCTACCCCCGGGCGATTCAGGCGATCGCGCCGCACATCGCCGTCACTCAGCAGCAGTGTCCCAGCCTCGTGGCCATGATCGAGGAAGGCCGCGGCTCGGAGGATCCCATCCTGCGCATGCTCGTGGCCGAGTATCTGGAGGGCATCCGCGGACTCTCGCCGGGCGTCATTCTGCTGGGCTGCACCCACTACCCGCTGGTCGCCGACGCCATCGGGGCCCTCGTGCCTCAGGCCAGGGTGGTCGATTCCGCCCAGGCCACCGCGATCGCCGCCCAGCAGATGCTGGCCGAGCGCGACGCCTTGTCCGGAGCCTGCGGCCGCGGTACACTTCGCTGCTACGTCAGCGACAACCCGCAGCGTTTCCGCGAAATCGGGGGACGCTTCCTGGGCCGGCCCATACGTGACGTCACCTGGGTCACCCCGGAGCAGTTCTTCCAGGAAAGCCTGCTGGGAGCGCCGCTGGGATCCGACCGCTGCGCCTGAACGACAGCCCTGCGATGCGCGATATGCGATTCTTCGGTCCCGGGCTCCTCCTGGGCACGGCTGCTGTCTGGTGCGCCGGCGGCTGCTCCGACGCCCAGAAGCGGATGTGGAGACCGCGCTCCGCGCAGGACAACTACGCCGCGGCCCTGGATGCCTCGAACGCCGACCAGCGCCGCGAAGCCGTGGCCCGCATCGCCGAGAGCCACTACGTCGAGTCCCAGGACGCCTTCGACGTCCTCGACGCCGTCGCCCGCACCGACCCGGTCTCGCAGATCCGCTGTATCGCCCTGCGCGCACTGGCCGGTTACCGGGACGGCCGACCGGTTCCGACGCTCCTGGCCGTGCTCCAGGCACGCCCCGGCTCCGACGAAGCGCTGCCGGGCGACGAGCACGTCCGCTGGGAAGCAGTCCGCGCCCTGAACGCCCTCACCCGCAGGGGAGTGCTGACCGAGCCGCAGCGGCAGGCGGCCACGGTTCTTCTGACTGGCATGCTGGAGACGGAAAACGACCGTCAGGCCCGCATCGCGGTCATCGAGGGGCTGGGCCTGCACCGGGACCGCCGGGTGCTGACGCCGCTGATCGGCTCGCTGCGCAACGAAGACTTCGCCATCGCCGACGCGGCCGAGCGCTCGCTGATCGCCCTGACCGGCGTCACCCACGACTACGACGCCGACGCCTGGGCCAGGTGGGTGGCCGAGGCGTCCGACCCCTTCGAGAAGGCCGGACAGGTGCCGGTCACCACCCGCCCGGCCGGCCCCACCTGGTGGGACAAGCAGACCCGGGCCTGGAAGCGGGCACTCAAACTGGGCGGCCGGGATTGATCCGCGCGCCTCGCGTCGAAAACCCGCATGATCCTGGAAAGTACAGGAGTGGCGTCTGGCCCCGCGCCGGGCCCTCACGGAGCGACCGACGTGCTGCTGCCCGGCCGCCGGGCATCGTGGCCCCAACGCGCCGCCGGTTCGACGGCCGGGCGGGCCGAGGGGGCGGATCCCCGGCTCCTGCGCGAGAATACCCCGTCAGAAGCTGCTGCCGGCGGGAGGCAGCGGCAGCACGCAGCGGAAGCCGACGTTGTGCTGATGGGCGCCCGGCTCGGCCGGGGCCCGGGCGTCCACGCGGCACTTCTCGATCGGGTCGGTGAACGAGCCGCCGCGAATGACGCGCTGCCCTCCGACCAGCGGGCCCACGCGCGCGTCGCGCACGTCCTTGGAGAGCGGGTTGGGGTAATTGGCGTCGCCGAAGGCCCTGGTACCCCGCTGCAGGCCCGTGGCGGGATCCTCCTCGCTGGGATAGGCGTAACGGCCGGGATCGTACCAGTCGGCGCACCACTCCCAGACGTTGCCGGCCATGTTGAACGCCCCGCAGGGGCTGACGCCGGGGGCGAACGACATCACCGGAGCGGTGAACTCATAGCCGTCGAAGGTCTGGCGGTTGGTGCGGCTGTTGCACAGATAGCGGGTCGTCTCCAGGACCTCGTCGTTGCCCCATGGATACAGCCGCCGGTCGTCGCCGCGGGCGGCAACCTCCCACTGGGCCTCGGTGGGCAGCAGCTTGCCCGCCCAGCGGGCGTAACTGTTGGCCTCGAACCAGGAGACATTCCGCACCGGGTGGTGATCGTTCACCCCCCTCACGTGGTAGTCGGCGAAGCGCCGGGACGGCCGGGGCTCGATGCCGTGCTTCTCCGCCTCGCGGACGAAGCGCTCGAACTGCCGGTTGGTCACCTCGCAGATGTCGATGTAGAAGTGGTTGACCCGGACGTGCCGCGCCGGGACCTCGTCGGCGTCGGTCCCGCCGCCCATGACCGTTTCCTGGGCGGGCACGTAGGCCATGATCATGTTGTCGGTCTCGCCGACGATGTAGCGGGGCCAGCCGTGATAGTGGTCGGCGGGATTGCTCGGATCATACTGACCGGCCAGCGGGTAGAAGCCCGGCGGCAATGACACCGCTTCCGGCAGGGGAGTCGAGACGTCGGCCAACGGGCTGAAACGCTCTGGCCGGCTGCAGCCGGCACCCGCTGCCAGCAGGATCCACCCCGAAACAAATACTGCCGCCGGCAGCCGCCGATTCACCACAAGCATGGCATCCTCCCGCAGGGTTCCGCCGATCGCCACCTTCAGGCTGCGCCCGTCGTGGGCGCGACCTCCGCATCACGGTTCATAGCTGGCCAGCTCCTGCCGGGGCTCGCCCCAGTGCATGTGCCGGCCGCCGATCCGCATCACCAGCACCACCTCGCCCAGGCGATCGGCCTCGCGAACCGGGTCCCGGTGAGCCTCGATCACCTCCTCGGTCGCCAGGACGAGCATGCCCCGCCGGGCCAGCACGTGGTCGCCGTCCAGCAGCGACTGGGTGCGCTGCAGGCGCTGCTGCAGCGCCGTCAGCTGCTGCTCGAGCTTCTGACGCTTGTTCTCCCACTCGATGAACGCCCGGTCACGACCCCAGAACTGAGCCGACGAACTGCCCACGTCCACCCGGAAATCGTAGTAGGCCAGCTTGAACCGGGCCTCGGCGTATTCGATCTCGCGCTCCAGCACGGCGATCTGCCGCCGGGTCTCGTTCAGCCGCTTCTCGGCCTCCTGCAGGTCGGCGATGAAGAAGACCTTCTCGATCACGTCGCCTTGCTTCAGCCGGACCAGATCGTATTCGTCGATGGCCGTGCGGTAGACCTCGCCGCGGTAGGGGAAGATTTCGTCGCCGGCCACCTGCACCCGCCGGTAGTACTCCGACGGCAGGCTCACCGGCACGAACGCCCGGCGCATGAACACCCGGGCCTCATGCGAGTTGGCGTGCTCCACGCACAGCTCGCCGTAAACGCTCACGCCCGGAAGTCCGTCGGCGGTGTTGTATTTGAACTCGTAGCAGCCCGGCGCGAGGTTGAACACGCTGAACTCCTCGGGGCTGCGCTCCAGGCGGTGCTCGAACTCGCCCTCGCGGGCGATCTGGTGGGCCCGGGTGTGCGACCCCGCCACCGTGACGGTGGCACCCGGCGGCGAGAAGAACTGCACCTGCAGCTTGCTCTGATCGGCGTAGCCGGTCTCCATGGAGTAGTCCCGGGGGCCGCAGCCGCTCAGAACCCCGGCCGCGGCGACGCACGCCGCCAACCAGGCCGACGGCCGACGGGTGAACCGGACCGCAGCGGATCCGGGCAGTGACTCTGCGTTGTACACGTCGATTACTCCTTCTTGGAGAGTCTCAAGGAAGCCTTCTCACCGTCCGGGCCGCGGGATGCTCCCGTCGGAAGGCTCGACCGGAAGCCCGGCCGGCGGCGCGACCTCCGGAAAGGCCCGGAAGCCGCCCCGTGGACGCGCCGGCGGCACGCCGACCCGTCCGGGGATCAATGTAGCCATCCCCGGCGGGCTGTCAACCCCGCCGGATCACTCCTCCGCGGTCGACTGACGCTCGATTTCCGCCCCCACCGCCCGGAGTCGTCGCTCGATTTTCTCGTACCCCCGGTCGATGTGATAGACCCGGTTGACCCGGGTTTCCCCCTTGGCCACCAGCCCGGCCAGCACCAGGGCCGCCGAGGCCCGCAGATCCGAAGCCATCACCTGGGCTCCCACCAGCCGCTTGACCCCCTGGACGATGACCGTCGGCCCCTCTTTGCGGAGCTTGGCCCCCAGCCGGTTGAGCTCGGCCACGTGCATGAACCGGTCCGGGTAGATCTTCTCGGTCACCACGCTGTTGCCGTCCGCCAGACTCAACAGAGCCATGATCTGGGCCTGAAGGTCGGTCGGGAAGCCCGGGTACGGCTGGCTGGTCACGTCCACCGGCTCCAGCCTCCGGGCGCTAGAGACCACCACCTCGTCGTCCTCGCGCTCGACGTTCACCCCGATCGCCCGCAGACGGTCCACCACCGCCAGCAGATGCTCCAGCCGGCAGTTGCGCAGCCGCAGCTCGCCGTTGGTGATCGCCCCGGCCATCATGAACGTGCCGGCCTCAATGCGGTCGGGGATCACGGTGTGCTCGCAGCCGCCCAGCTGCCTGACCCCGGTGATGCTCACGCGCGGGGTGCCGTGGCCCGTGATCCTCGCGCCGCAGGAGTTCAGGAACTCCGCCAGGTCGGCGATCTCCGGCTCGCAGGCGGCCGATTCGATCACCGTTGTGCCCTCGGCCAGGCACGCGGCCATCATCACGTTGGCCGTTCCCGTGACCGTCGATCCGAACGGGCCACCCAAAAACAGCTCGGCGCCGTGCAGCCGCTTAGCCTTCAGCAGAATATCGCCGTTGACCAGGTCCACGTCCGCCCCCAGCGCCGCGAGCCCGGCGACGTGCAGATTGATCGGCCGGTCTCCGATGGCGCAGCCGCCGGGCATGCTGACCTGGGCCTTGTGCCGCCGCCCCAGCAGCGGACCCATCACGCAGACGCTCGCCCGCATCCGACGGACCAGGTCGTAGTCCGCGTGGCAGTTCATCTCGTCCTCGACCTTCAGCCGCATCACCCCGCCGGGCTCGCGCCGCGTGGCCACTCCCAGCTGGTTCAGAAGGTGTTCCATCGTCCGGACGTCCACGAGGTCGGGGACGCCGCGCAGCGTCACCTCCCCCTCGCACATGATGCAGGCCGCCATGATCGGAAGTACCGCATTCTTGGCCCCGTTGATCTCCACAACGCCCCGGAGCCGCTTGCCGCCCTGAATGAGGAAGTAGTCCACGGATGAAACCCTCGTCTGCCGGAAAGAACCTGCCCGCGACGCGCGCGACCCCGCCGCGGCCCCATCTTGCGGCCGAACGCCGCGGTCGGCAACCCGCCGCCCGCCGTCAGGCCGCGCCCGATCAATAACGTGGCCTCGGGCCCCGGAAGGCCGGCCCGATCCCCGGCAGGTCCCCGGCCCGGGGGCCGTGCCCCCCGGCGAGCAGAGCGCGGAACCGGCGGGCTGGTCAGCTGTTCGAGCCGCCCGCGCGGCCGCGCGGCGGATCCGACGCCGCAGCCGCCGGCTCCCGCTGCACGCTGACGGCGTTGGGGTGAACGGTCAGATCCACGCGGCCGGGCCGGGGAGTCTCGTTGAGCAGCAGCACCAGCTTGCGGAGCTTCTCCTCCACCGGACGCTCCTCGATCTCCTCCCCGATGGCCGCCCCCCACTCGATCTGCTGCTGGTCGCGCGTCCAGATGCGGATGTGGTTGCGGCGCGGGTCCTCCCGCCCCCGGAAATTGGTCATGTCGATCGCGCTGATCCGCGTCGCCACCTCGCCCTGGTCGAACAGCAAGGCCGCCAGCCGGATGCCCGCCAGAGCGTCCTCATCCTCCGGCCGATACGCCCGCCCCGGCTCCGGCAGGCCGCTCTGCACCCCGATGATCCGCATCCAGCCCAGATCGGCGCTCACGTCGTCGTAACGCTCCGGCAGACGGACGCCCTCCCGATCCACCGGCACGTACCCGCCCTCGTGAGCGTGCATCATCGCGATCGGCCGGCGGAACTCGCCCTGCACGTTGATGACCCCGTCTCGGTTTCGCGTCACCCGCATCACCGAGGAGAGCCACCCGCTGGCGGTCAACTGCTCGGCCACCATCCGCAGCATGTCCGGCTCGCTCAGGCAGGCCAGCGGCTCCAGCCGCACCGACCGCACGATCCGCGGCTTCCACTCCTCGCGCTCCACCCAGGCCTGATCCGGCCGCAGCACGATCTCCAGCCGCGGAGCCGGCTGGTTCTCAGGCAACCGATAGACTCGCCCCCGGAGGTGCTCGAGCCCGACGATCCCCGCGACGATCAGCGAAACCACGGCCCCGAACGACAGCAACGGCCCCGGCGCCGCCCGCGAGCCGTCCGCCGCATGAGCGGCCCGCTCCGCTCGCGAACGCCTGCCCTTGCCGTTGCCGCGAACCACACCCGCACTCCCTCGGCCGCCGGTCCGGGACCGACGCCGGAAAAGACCCCTCACCGCGACATCCCCAGTTCCACGATGCGGGCACACAGCTGCGGGAAACCGATTCCCGCCCGGGCCGCCGCCTTGGGCAACAGCGAGTGACTCGTGAATCCCGGAATCGTGTTGATCTCCAGTGCGTAGGGCTGGCCGGAAGCCCGGTCGACCATCCAGTCCACCCTCGAGAAATCACGGCAGCCCAGCGCCTCGTGGGCCCGCAGGCTCAGAGCCTGCACCCTGGCCAGCAGCTCGGCCGGCAGGTCGATTTCGAACAGGTATTCCGTGTCGTCATCAAGGTACTTGGCCTGGTAGTCGTAGAAACCGCGCCGCGTCCGGATCTGGATCGGCGGCAGCACCTGCTGCCCCAGGATGCCCACGGTCAGCTCCACCCCGGGGATGAACTGCTCGATCATGCACCGGCCGTAGCGGGCGGTCAGGTCGCGCAGCCCCGCCCAGAGCTCCTCGCGCGTCCGGGCCACCACCACGTCGATGCTGCTGCCCTCAGCCACCGGCTTGACCACCGCCGGGGCCGACCAATGCCCCATGACCACTGCCAGACGTTCCGGCGTCACCACGTCGAAACGCGGCGTCGGAACGCCGGCCTCCACCAGCCGGCACTTGGTCGCCACCTTGTCCATCGCCGTCGCCGACGCGTCCGGGCCCGAGCCGCAGTAGCGCACCCCGCGCAGGTCCAGCAGCCGCTGCACCTGGCCGTCCTCGCCGAACGCGCCGTGCAGGGCGATGAACACGAAATCCGCAGGAATGTCCAAGGCCTGCAGGGCCTCCGGCCGCACGTCGGCCAGAGTCACGTCATGCCCCAGCGACCGCAGCGCCGCCGCCACCGCCTGCCCGCTCTTGAGGCTGACCTCGCGCTCCGACCCCGGCCCGCCGCCGAGCACCGTGATCTTCAGGGCCCGCTCGACGGCCGGGACCGCCGGAAACCGCGGGGCGGCACGATCCACAGGCAACGTCCCCGCCGTACGATCGATCAGGCTGGTCATGCTTGAATCCTCACCGCTTCTCCCCCTCCACCGGCTTTCCGCCGACGCCTGCTTCAGGCCGTCCCGACCGCGCCTGTTCCGGCCCTGGCCCCGCCGGACGACCGGCAGCCCCAGAGCTCGATCTCCAGTTCCAGGTCGACGCCGAAGCGGTCCGACACCTCGTCGCGGATCTGCCCGATCAGCTCCAGCACATCCGAGGCGGTGGCCCCTTCCCTGGCGACGATGAAGTTCGCGTGCTCCCGGGCCACACACGCGCCACCCACCTTGCGGCCCTTGAGACCCGCCCGATCGATCAGCGCCCCGGCGCTATGCCCCGGCGGGTTCTTGAAGACGCAGCCGGCGGAGTTCTCGCGCAGCGGCTGCGTCCGTCGCTTGACCTCCCAGACTGCCCGGTAGCGCTCGTGGAGCCGCCTGGGGTCGTCGCGGCGCAGCGCCAGCTCGGCCTCCAGAATCAGCACGTCCCCCAGACCGCTGCGCCGGTACGCGAAGCCGGCCTCCTCCCGCGGGACCACCCCCTGCCGCCCGTCGCGATGCATCACCCGGACCGAGCGGATCACGTCGGAAATCTGCCCGAAACGCCCGCCGGCGTTCATCCGCACCGCCCCGCCGACGGTCCCGGGAATCCCGGCCATGCACTCCAGTCCGGCCAGGCCCCGGCGCACCGCCTCCAGCGTCAGCCGGCCGAGGTCCGCCCCCGCGGCCGCACGCACCGTCACCTCCTCGCCCTGCGGGCCCTCGGGCGCGGGCCATTCGATGCGCTTGAAGACCGGGCGGTCCAGGCGGACCACCAGGCCGTCCACGCCGTCGTCGCCGACCAGCAGGTTGGCCCCCTGCCCGAGCACCCGCAGCGGCAGCCCGGCCCGGACGCACCGCCGGGTCAGCTCCGCCAGCTGCTCGATGTCCTGCGGCCTGGCCATCCACCGCGCCGGACCGCCGAGCCCGAACCAGGTGTGGGCCGCCAGCGGCTCATGCTGGGACAGCACGGCCTCCAGAGCGGGGTCACCGGCAAACGGGTTGTCGCACCGCTCGGTCATTCCGGAACCGTCCTGCAAAGACATCGGGCCTTCAGACCCCGCTCAGCACCTCGGCGTCGACGTGCCGTCCGGCGCCGCGGAACCCCCGAGCCGGGCCACCAGCCGGTCGGCGATCCGCCACACGTCACCGGCGCCCATGGTGATCACCAGATCGCCTTCGGCCGCCTCCACGCAGAGCATCTCGACGATACGGTCGAAGTCCGGCTCGTACCGGGCCTCGCCCCCGTTGAGGTGGATCTGCCGCACCAGGTCGATCGCCGACACCAGGTCCCGCTCGGCGGCACTGTCGCGAACAAAGTAGATATCCGGCACGACCACCACGTCGGCCGCTCCGAAACTGCGGGCAAAGTCGCTCAGCAGGAACCGGGTCCGCGAATGCTGGTGCGGCTGGAAGACGACGTACATCCGGGTCGGCGTGTAGAAGTCCCGCGCCGCCCTCAGCGTCGCCTGGATCTCCGTGGGATGGTGGGCATAGTCGTCCACCACCGACACGCCCCGGACCTGTCCGCGAAGCGTCAGACGCCGGTAAGCCCCGCGAAACCGCCCCAGGGCCTTGGCGATGGCCTGCGGATCGACCCCGTGATGATAGCACACCGCCGCCGCCGCCAGGGCGTTGGCCACGTTATGCCGGCCCGGAATCGCGGGCATGACCTCGGCCAGGAACTCCCCGCGGTAATGCATGTTGAACCGCATGCGGCCGTGCGCCGAACCGGTGATCTCGGCTCGCCAGTCCGTGCCGCCGTCGAAACCGAAGGTTTCCACCGTCGCCGAGGCGGCCTCGGTCACGCGCACCGCGTTGCGGTCCTCCCCGTTGACCAGCAGCAGGCCGTCCGAAGGCACCAGCGCCGCGAAAGCGGAGAACGACGCCACGATCTCCTCCAGCCCGCTGTAGTAATCCAAGTGGTCCTCCTCGATGTTCAGGATCACCGCCGTGCGCGGCCGCAGGTTCAGGAACGAGCGGTCGTACTCGCAGGCCTCGACCACGAAGGCCTCCCCCTCGCCCACTCCCGAGCCGCTGCCCAGCTGCTCCACCGTCGCCCCGATTACGAACGACGGGTCCAGCCCGGCCTCCCGCAGGACGTAGGTCACCATCGCCGAGGTCGTGCTCTTGCCGTGCGTCCCGGCCACGCCGATCCCCCGGCGGTCAGCCATCAGCAGGCCCAGCAGCTCGGCGTACTTGATCACCCGGCAGCCGCGCCGCCGCGCCGCCTGCAGCTCGGGGTTGCTCTCGGGAACCGCCGCCGAGTAGACCACCAAGTCGCACTGCTCGGGCAGGTTCTCCGCGCATTGCCCGGTGCGGATGTGCACTCCCTGCTCCGCCAGGCGCAGCAGCGCCGCCGAAGAAGCGCGGTCCGAGCCGCTGACGATTGCTCCCCGCCGGCACAGGACCGCGGCGGCGCCGCTCATGCCGCACCCGCCCACGCCGATCATATGCACCCGCCGACCCATCGCTTCCAGCCGCCGTTCCCCGGTCGCCTCCCCGCCGGGGCGCCGCGCCCTCCAGCCCGGGCCCGGGACCCGAAAGTGCTCACCGACCGGCGGAAACATCGGAGCCCGCCGCCCCTCGCCGGATACGCGGCGCGTCCCTGCGCCCTGCAACATGATCACATCCTTCCGTGTCAGCCGAGAACCGCCCCACAGGTCGCCACGACGTCGTCGCGCGCGTTCGACACGTCCGCGGGGCGTCCGGTGCGGCCCGGCCGTCCTGCTCGCTTCTCCCCCCGCGACCGCCGGAACTCGCCCGCGCCTGACGCATCCCGCGCGGGCCCCGGAAGCCCCCGCCGGGCATGGGCGGTCCGGTCGCGATGGAATCGGGTCCTGAAGGACGGCTCGCCACCGGCGTCGCGCCCCGCCGGCTCGGGCTACATTCTAATCCAACGCGGAGATCGTTCCAAGATGGAATCGCGGCCGGCGGCCTGCGAAGGACGCCGCCGACCGTTGAACGAACTCTCGCTCAAAGCACAAGATGATGTATCGGGAGACGCCGCGAAAATCCTTGAGCCGCCGCCGGATGCCGGCGGTTGCATGCCGGGCACCGACAAACGGGCGCTCGGACCGGCTCCACGCTCGCGCCGCGGCTCACGCCGCGCCCTGGCCGCACCGGAATCCCCCGAGGACACCGCCGCCGCCCCGCGCAGGTGCCGGGCAATCTCGGACGCCGCCTCCGGACGATCCAGACCGCGCGCCGCCTCGCCCATCGCCCGCCGCGCGTCGGCGTCGGCCATCAGCCGCCGCAGCACCGGCTCCAGCCGCCCGGCATTGACCTGCGGATCACGCGCGTCGTCCAGCAGCACAGCCGCGCCGGCCCGGACCAGAACCTCGCCGTTGTGCCGCTGGTGCAGGTCCCGGTGGTAGGGGTACGGCAGTAGAATCGAAGGCCTGCCTGAAGCCTGCAGCTCCGAGAGCGTCGAGGCCCCAGCCCGCGAAACCACCAGGTCCGCCGCCGCCAAGGCCTCGGCCATCCGGTCGGTGAAGGCCAACACGCGGTAACCCAGCCCGCCAGCGGCGACACCGCCGGCCGCGGACGCGTAGGCGGCGTTGACCTCCGCTTCGTCGGCCGGCCCGCTGAGGTGCAGTATCTGCCAGCCCGATCCGGCGACCACCCCGGCCAGACGGACCATCGCCTGATTGATCGTTCGGGCGCCCTGCGAGGCCCCGGTCACCAGGAGGATCGGCCGATTCGCATCAAGTCCTACTGAACGGATGAAGTCTCTGGCGGCTTCCCTGGAGATCGACCTGAACTCCGGCCGCACCGGACAGCCCGTTACCGCCACAGGAGCCCCGGGCGGGAAATACCGGCGGGTGACCTCCCACTGAGCAAAGATGCCTGCCAGCCGCCGGTGTCTGGCCAGGTAGCGGTTCGCCCGGCCCGGCACGGCGTCGGGGTTCAACACGAAAGTCGGAATCCCCAGCCGCACCGCCGCATGGACCGGCGGACCGGAGGCATACCCGCCGGCGCCGACCACCGCCGCGGGCCGACGCCGCCGGAAAGCATCCATGCACAGCTGCACCGACCTCCGCCAGCTCGACCAGAAGCCGAACAAGTCCCACGGCCGGGCCGGAAAAGGCCGGATCGGCAGCGGAACCGCCTCGATGCCCGCCTGCCCGAGGATCTGTCGGTCGATCGGGCGCTGGGTGCAGAAAAACGAGACTTCGCCCGCTTCCGGGCCGGTCTGCAGCTCACGGGCCACGGCCAATGCCGGGTAAAGGTGCCCCCCCGTTCCGCCGCCGGCGAAGACATACCAGGCAAAGCCGCCCATCGAATCAACCCTCAAGCCGCCGATAGCAAGGCTAACATCGTGGCGGCCGGCCTCTTTGGCCGTGCCCGACGAAAACCACCCGCCGACACGCAGCACCGCAGCGTCCGGCCTCCGCGCCGGCCGTGCCATGCCGACACCTGCTCACTGCGCCGGCCTTCGAGACTCCGGGCCGCCCGGCTCACAAGCGCTCCGCCGCCGACGGGAACTTCGGCCCGGTCCGCGGGATGTTGGCCATCACCCCGACCAGAAAGCCCAGGAAGATCACCCCCGAACCCCCGGCGGACACCAGCGGCAGAGCAATCCCCTTGGTCGGCACCGACACGGTCACCACCGCCACGTTCATCAGCGCCTGGAAACCCAGGGTCATCGCGATGCCGAAGGCCAGCAACCGCCCCATCGGATCCGCGCAACGCCGCATCACGGTCCGGGAGATCAGCAGAAACACTACGAACAGGCCCATGACGGCCAGCGCCCCCGGCAACCCCATCTCCTCGCAGATCACCGCGAAGATGAAGTCCGACCGGGCTTCCGGCAGGTAGGTCTTGCTGAAGCCCTGCCCCAGCCCGACCCCCCACCACCCGCCGGCCACGATGGTGCATAGCGACTGGATCGCCTGGTACCCCTTGCCTTCGGCATCCGCCCAGATGTCCAGGAACGTCGTCAGGCGGTCCATCCGGTGCGAACGACTGATCAGCAGGTAGCCGAAAACCGGGATCGCCGGCAAGACCAGCAGCCCCATGTGCCACAGCCGCGCTCCGGCCACCAGCAGCATCGCCCCGGCCACCCCCGCAATGAGCGCCGCGGTGCCGAAATCCTCCAGCCCCACCACCCCGACGGCCGCGCCGACGACCATCACCGTGACCGCGAACCCGCGGAAGAACCGGCGGATGCCCATCGACGGGGCTTCCGCGGCCAGACCCTTCCGTTCGTCCCGGCTCATGCCGCGCGTCATCCACATCGCCAGGAAGATCGGCAGGGCGACTTTGACGATCTCGGATGGCTGAAAACGCAATCCCAGGCTCTCGGGACCCACGCGGACCCAGCGATAAGCCTCGTTGACCTTGACGCCCAGCCCGGGCACGAACACCAGCCCGCACAGTCCCAGGGACGCCAGAAGCAGCAACCAGGCCGCCAACCCGCCCAGCCCCGCGTACCAGCGGTAAGGGATCGCCGAGGCCGCCAGCATCGCCGCCAGCCCCGCCAGGATGAATGCGAATTGCCGCAACTCCGGCGATTGCCACCACACCTGGCCCGAAATGCCCGCCTGCCCCGGAACCGCCCCGGCCGAGAACGTGACCAACGCACCGATGGCCATCAGGCCCGTGCCCACCGCGATGATCGACCGGGACATCCACCAGCCCCAGGCCTCCGCCGAGAGCACCGGCACCGCCGAAAGGCTTTCGCCGGGCATCCGTGCCTCCATGGACGACGCCTGCATCGGCCACCTCCGCCCGACCGGGCCGGGACGCCCGGCCGGCTCACCGCAGCTTGACCGTGGCCAGAGCCACGCCCGCAAACACCGCCGACAGCAGCCAGAAACGCACCACCGTCTGGGTTTCCGTCCATCCGCCCAGCCGGAAGTGATGGTGGATCGGGGCCATCCGGAAGATCCGCTTGCCGCCCGTCGCCTTGTAATAGCCCACCTGCAGCATCACCGACACCGCCTCGATCACGAACACCCCCCCGACGATCAGCAGCATCAGCTCCTGCCGGCTCACGATGGCCACGAAGCCCATCAGCCCGCCCAGGGGCAGCGAGCCGGTGTCTCCCATGAACACCCGCGCCGGGTGGCAGTTGTACCACAGGAACCCCAGGCAGGCCCCCATGACCGCGCCGCACAGCACCGCCAGCTCGCCGGTGCCGGGGATGTACGGAAACAGCAGCCGGGGTGCCAGAAACGGGTCTCCGCCCAAAAAGGCCAGCACCATGAACACGAAACTGCACAAGGCCATGCACCCGGCGGCCAGCCCGTCCAGCCCGTCGGTCAGATTCACCGCGTTGGAGGTGCCGGCGGTCACCAGCACGGTCACGATCCAGAACGACCAGATGCCCAGCGTGATCCCGCTCTTGTAGAACGGCACGTTCAGGATGCTGAACGTCCGCACCGTCTCACCGCCCACCGTGGCCAGGCTGGCGACGTCCTCCCCGTGCTTGTAGACGAAAATGCCCAGCAGCATCCCCAGCCCGATCTGGAACAGCAGCTTTTCGTAGGATTTCAGCCCGTCGCGCGAGCCGCTGCGCCGCCCGATGGTCAGCTTGAGCCAGTCGTCCACCCCGCCCAGGACGCCCAGCCAGACCATGCAGAACAGCCCCATGATGATGTAGTAGTTGCGCACGTCGGCCAGCAGCAGCACCGCCGCCGCAATGGCCGCCAGGATCAGCACGCCGCCCATCGTGGGCGTGTTCTGCTTGTCCCGGACGATCTGGTTGAACTCGGCATGGTTGAACTCGGCGGTGTCCCCGATCTTGCAGCGGATCAGGAAGCGGATCACCCGCGGGCCCAGCATCCAGACCACCATGAACGCCAGCAGCATCGCGCAGGTGCCGCGGAACAGCGGGTCCTTGTAGGCGTATGGGCCCTCCGGGGAGCCGTACCAGTGATCCAGCAGCAGATACAGCACGTGCGGCTCCGCTTTCAGCGTCCCTGAACGGGGCGTCGAACGGTCCGGCTCCTCCACGGGACCCGGAGTCCCGCCGCGCGCCTCAGGCGCTCGCCCGACGGCGCGCCGGACGGGCGGCCCGGCGCGGGGCTGCCGCCCGGGCGGGCGGGCTGGCCCACTCCCGGATTCTCTCGGCCACGCGCTCCAGGGCCAGGGCCCGCGACCCCTTGATCAACACGGTGTCGCCCGGCCGGAGCAGGCCCGGAACATGGGTGCGGGCCGAACGCGTGCCGGCGTAGGCCCGGGCCGCGATCCGCCCGCCTCCGCAACGCTCGACCGCCTGCCGGATCGCGCGGGCGTTCTCCCCCACGGCCACCACCAGGTCGATCGACGAGCCTCCGATCCGCTCGCCAAGCTCCCGGTGCAGCCGCTCGGAATCCGCCCCCAGCTCCCGCATGTCCCCGACGATCAGCACCCGTCGCCCCGCCGCCGGCAGGTCGGTCAGCACCTCCAGCGCCGCGTACATCGAGGCCGGATTGGCGTTGTAGCAGTCGTTGATCAGCGTGATCCGGCCGATCCGCTCGACCTGCAGACGCAACGGCGGCAGCTCCACGGTCGCCAGACGGGCGGCGATCTCCTCATGGTCCATTCCGAAACGCCGGGCCACGGCGATGGCCGCCATCGCGTTGATCACGTTGTGACGACCCGGCACGCCCAACCGGTACCGGAACCGGTCGTTCACCGTGAACACCATCCCGAACGGCACCGCGCCCGAACCGCCGCCGGCCTCCACGCGCACGTCCGTCAGCCGCAGGTCCGCCTCCGGGCAGCGCCCGAACGTCACCAGCCGGCTGCGCCGCAGGTCGTAGTCCGAACGGATCACCCCGGCCAGCACCTCGCAGTCGGCGTTGCAGATCCCGCAGCCGTCGGCCCGCATGTAGCGCAGCAGATCGCTCTTCTCGCGGGCAATGCCCTCCAGGCTGCCCAGCCCCTCCAGGTGAGCCTCCGACACGCCGGTGATCACCGCCACTTCAGGCTCCACGATCCGGGCCAGAGCCGCGATCTCGCCCGGGGCGTTCGTGCCCACCTCGCACACCACGAACTCATCCGAAGGCTCCACCGCCAGCAGCGTCAGCGGAACGCCGATGGCGTTGTTGTAGCTCTTGATCGATCCCCGGCCTCGCCACCGGCCCGACAGGATGTGCGCGATCATCGTCTTGGTGGTGGTCTTGCCGTTGCTGCCGGTCACCGCCACGACCGTCACCGAGCCGGCCATCGCCGTGCGCCGGTAATGCCTGGCCAGCCGCCCCATGGCCGCCACCGGGTCGTCCACCCGGATGACCGCCGCCCCCGGAGACGAACCGGCCGCCGGGCCGACCGAGCCGAGGTCGAAGTCGTCGCGTACCAGGGCCCCCACCGCTCCGGCCGCCAGCGCCTGACCCACGAAATCGTGCCCGTCCAGCCGGGCGCCGCGAATCGCCACGAACAGGTCCCCGGGCCGGACCTCGCGCGAATCGGTCACCACCCGCGTCACGCTGCCGGCGGGCACCGGCCGGTCGCAGGTGCCCTCGGCCGCCGCCACCACTTCTTCCAGCGTCAAAGGCTTCATCGCTTCACCCGCTCACACGCCCGGGCCGGCCGCTCCTGTGCGGCGCGCACCCGTTCGCCGGTCCCCTCGCCTGAATCCGCCGGACGGCACTCAACGGCCTGCCCCGCTACGCCCGGCCGGCGTCGATGACAAGCCGGCGCCGCATCGCGTCGCCAGGATCTCCGCGGCCACGGCGGCGTCATCGAACGGAAGCTTTCGGCTCCCGATGATCTGGTAGTTCTCGTGACCCTTGCCGGCCAGCACGACCACGTCGCCGGGCCCGGCGGCCTGCAGCGCCGCGGCGATCGCCGCCCGCCGGTCGGGTTCGACCCGCACGCGTTCGCGCCGGGCGCCGTTGAATCCCTCCAGGATGTCCTCAAGGATCCGCTGCGGATCCTCGGTCCTGGGATTGTCGCTGGTCAACACGATCTCGTCCGCCCAGCGGGCCGCCACCCGGGCCATGCGCGGCCTCTTGGTTCGGTCGCGGTCGCCGCCACACCCGAAAAGCACGATCAGCCGCCCCTGCGTCAGCGGCCTGACCGCCGAAAGCACGTTCTCCAGCGCGTCGTCGGTGTGCGCGTAGTCCACAAGCACGCTGAAACCCGGATCCCCCCCGTCCGGCCGCACGGCCTCGAGCCGGCCCGGCACACGCCGCACGGCCTCCAGCCCGGCCGCCACGCGATCCGGCGACACCCCGCAGGCCAGGGCCGCCCCGGCCGCCGCCAGGCAGTTCTGCACATTGTGCCGCCCGATCAGGGCGGAGCGCACCTCGGCATGGACCTCGCCGCCGCCCGTGGCCGCCGGACCGGCGATCAGCTCGAAGCGCGTGCCCTGCGCCGTGGCCTCGATCAGTCGGGCAGCCACATCCGGTCGCCGCGACGCCCGGCCGCCTTCGATCGCGTAGCCAAGCAACTGTGCCCGGCAATCGGCCACCAGCGGCTCCCACGACGGGTCCTCCAGGTTCACCACCGCCTTGGCCCGCTCGTCCAGGCCGTCGAACAGCCGTTTCTTGGCCCGCAGGTAGCTTTCCATGTCGCCGTGGTAGTCCAGGTGGTCCCCGGTGAGGTTGCTGAACACACCCACGTCAAAACGCAGGCCCTCGCAGCGGCCCTGATCCAGCGCGTGACTGGAAACCTCCATGACCACGTGGCTCGCCCCGGCCGCCGCAGCCTCGGCGATGTAGCCCATCAGGGCGGTCGCCGGCGGCGTGGTCATGGACGCGTCGATCCTGCGACACAGCAGGTCATACTCGATCGTGCCGAACATCGCCGGGGCCTGCCCATCCAGCCGCAGGATCGAGCGCAACAGGTAGCAAAAGGTGCTCTTGCCGTTCGTGCCGGTGATGCCCACCGCCGCCAGCCGGCCGGCTCGCTGGGCCTGCGAAACGCCCGTCAACGCCGCTGCGAGCCGGGCGGCTACCCCGCGCCCACGCTCCACCACCAGCCGCGCGACGCTCTCCGGCAGCGATACCGGCCGCTCGCTGACCACCGCGCAGGCCCCGGCCGCCACCGCCGCCGCAATGAAATCGTGCCCGTCGGCCTGCACGCCCCGGCAGGCGACGAAACACGCCCCCGGGCCGGCCTGCCGGGAGTCCTCGACGATCGCGGTCACCAGCGGGTCGGGCTCTGGCGGAGCTTCCGGAAGACCCGCCTCCGCCAGCAACCTCCGCCAGTGCATTCCGCCTGTCGTCGGGCTCATGGCACGTCTCCCACGTCCGCCGGCTCCAGGCCGCCCCGACCGCGTCCCGCGCGGCCCCCGAACCGGATCAGTCCGTCGCCACCAGACGCAAGTCCGTCGGAACCCCGACGGCCGGTTGCTGGTGGCCGTCGGGCGGGACCCCGAGGTAAGTCAGCGTCTGCTCCAGCACCGCCTTCACCCCGGGCAGCGCGACCTGGGCTCCATAGTACCCGTTCCGGCTCGGGCGGCGGACCATGATCAGCACCGCCACCGCCGGATCGTGTGCCGGCGCCGCGGCGATAAAGGATGCCAGGTAGCCGTCGTAGCCCCGCCGGTCCTTGCGCGGCACCTGGGCGGTGCCGGTCTTGCCCATCACCTGCCAGAGCTTCAGATCGCACGGCCTGCCGGTACCCTCCGTCACCACCTTCACCAGCATGGCCCGCATCGTTTCGGCGACCTGCGGGTCCAGCACCGTGCGCTCGTTCTCCGGACGGCTGCGGTCCTCGACCAGCTCGCCCGACGGCGAGACGATCTGCCGTACCACCCGCGGCGGCACGAATCGACCTCCGTTCACCAGCGCACAGAACGCCGAGATCATCTGGATCGGCGTCACCGCCAGTTCCTGGCCCATCGGCACGGAGGTCGTGGAGAACGAGTTCCATTGCCTGACCGGCAGCATCAGCCCTTCCCCCTCGCCGGGCAGGTCGATGCCCGTCAACCGACCGAAGCCGAAACGATAGAGCGCGTCGTACATCCGCTGATTGCCCAGACGCTGCCCGAGGATGGCCATCCCGATGTTGCTCGACTTGGACAGGATCTGCTCCACGCTCAGCGAACCGTAGGGGTGGTGGTCGTGCAGCATGCGCTTGCCGGTCACGTACAGCCCGTTGTGGCAGAAGATGACTTCGTCCGGGCGGGTCAGATTCTCGGCCAGGGCCTTGGCCATCACGAACGGCTTGAAGATGCTGCCCGGCTCGACCGGATCGGTCAGCACGCGGTTGCGCAGCAGCTCCGGAGCGGTCTTGCCGGCCTGGGCCGGGTCATAAGCCGGGTAGTTGGCCAGAGCCAGCACCTCGCCGGTGGAGGGCACCATCACCACCCCGACGGCCGACTCGGCGGCGTGAAACGTCACCCGCTCGGCCAGCTGCCGCTCGAGAAACTCCTGGACCACCGCGTCGATCGTCAACACCACGTCCATGCCGTTTTGCGGCGGGACGTACGAGTCGGCCTCCTGGAACACGGGCCGCCGGTGCGGGTCCCTCCAGACCAGCCGCTTCCCGTCCCGGCCGCGAAGCCATTTGTCATAGCGCAATTCCACCCCGGCCAACCCCGTGCCCTCCGCGCCGACGAAGCCGACAACGTGGGCCGCCAGGCTGTTCATGGGGTAGCTGCGACGAGGCTCCATGGTCACGCCCAAACCGCGGACCGAGGATCTCAGTTCCATCACCCGGCCGACCTGTGCTTCCGTCGCCCCCTGCTGGAGCACGACGTAGCGGAGGCTTCGCCGGCTCAGACGACGGACCAGCTCGTCATAGGGAACATCCAGGACCAAGGCCAGGTCTCTGGCGGTCTGCTCGGGCTCGGGGATCAGCGCGGGATCGGCGTAGATGGTGCGCACGTCGAGGCTGCCGGCCAGGATACGCTGCCGCCGATCCACGATCCGGCCGCGTCGCGCGGGTATCTTGACCTCGCTCTGGCGACGGGCATCGGCGTAGGCGGTCAGGTCCGGACCGAGTCGGATATGGATGTAGACCAGCCGTCCCGCCATCGCCGCGAAACCGGCGACCAGCAGGCCGACCGCCGCCAGCCCCAGACCGATGCGCTGCCCGGCAGGTTTCATCGCGGCCGCAACCTCTGCCTCTCAACGACGGGAGGAACCGGCCCGCCCCGCCGGACCGGAGGCCTCGACCGCCGCCACGTTAAGCCGCTCGGCCTGCCGGCGCACCTCGGGAATCGACCGCAACCGGGCCAGCTCGTCCTCCTGAGCCCACAAACGCCGCCGCATTTCGCTGGCCTGGAACTGAAGCTCCTGAATCCTCCAGTTCGACGCCGCCCGCTCGGCCCGGATCGCCACCAGCGCGACCCCGACACACGCCAGGACCAGCATCAGCCCGACGATCCGCGGGATAGTCATGAGATCAGGTCCGTTTCGCCGGCGGCCCGGCTTCCTGCGGCTTGCGCTCCGGCAGACGGATCCGGTCGCCGGCCTTCAGCCGCGTCGGATCCACGTGCGTGTTCATCTCCGCGATCTCCCGCCAGCGACGCTCCGATCCCAGCACCCGCCTGGCGATCGACGAGAACGTGTCCCCGGGCCGGATCTCGTACTCCGTGACCGCGCCCCGTCCGCTGATCCCGGCCTCGCTGGAGGAGGCCGAATCCTCTCGCGCGGCCTTCGGCAACTGCTCCCCGCCACCGGAAACCACCGCCACCGGTTTCTCAGGCAGGTCCCGGGCCGCCGCAGGCTTGCGGGCCACCACCGCCGGCGGCGCTCGCCGGGTTGCGGCTCCCCCCTCGCCTCGCTCGGATGCGCCGGTCCCCGTGCCGACTGGCGTAACCTCGCGTCCGGTCCCGGCCCGGGCGACGCGGGGAGGCGTCTCCGGAGCCCGCGCGGGCGGGGATTGCGGCCTGGCAGCGGACGCCGGCGTCCGTTGCCCCGAGACCGCCTCGAAAAGCTCCGGCGGCAACGCCGGCATCGTGAGCTTCTGGCCGGCGACCACGTGATCCTTGCTCTTCAAAACGTCGCGGTTGGCCTTGACCACCAGGTCCAGAATCCCGCCGCGGCTCGTGCCGTAGTGCCCCTCCACGATGGCCCCGAGCGTCTCACCCTTCTTGACCAGGTGTTCGGCAGCCGACAGGCCACCAGATGGACCCGCCGAGGCCAGCCCCGCCGATCCCCCCGCCTCCGGACTCGAGGAGCTCGGTACACCCGGCCGCCGACCCGGCTCCGGATCGATCAGCCGGTCCGCCCGGTGGGCCTCGCCCCGCGGAATCTCGATCATCGTCGCGACTTCTTCCGGGGCCAGACCCGCCTCCAGCGCGACCGCCGGAACGTCAGGACCATCCACCCGCCGCGGCTCGACCCCGCGGGGACGCGGCAGGCTCACCACCTCCGCGATCCGCTCCGCCGGCGTCACCGCATCCACCACGACCGGTTCGTCCGGGACCGGTGCACTACGGGCCACGGTCACCACCGGAGCCTCGCCCACCGTGCCGTTCATCAGCGTGCCCGGCGCCGGACCACCCTCGCCGCGGGCCAGCTGCCAGGGCTGCCCGTCGCCGGCCGGCGGTACCGGACCGGTGTGCGACAGGAGCACCGCGAAGACGATGATGAAGCCCAACCCCACCAGCAGACCGATCTTGGTTTCGCGGGTCATCACAACCTCCGTGTCTGACGGCTGGTAAATCCGTTCCCGGGTACGCTGCGTTTCCGCTGCCGCCCGTCCGGCCGCCGCCTGGCACTCCGCGCCGCCGGCCGGTCACTGGCCCCGCAATCACGTCGCCCGGCACACCGCGCCTGTGCGCCGCGCGACGCGAAGCCTGGCGCTTCGCGATCTTGGATTCCGGCCCATCTCCTCGCTCGAAGGACGAACCGGTTTCTTCGTCGCTATGTCATACACTCCGGCGCGGTTTTGTTCAAGCAGGTTTTGCTTGACGATCCGGTCTTCGCCGCTGTGAAAGCTGATCACCGCCAGCCGGCCGCCCGGCGCCAGCCGCCGCGGCGCCGCCTCCAGCAGCGCCTGGAGATTCTCCAGCTCGCGGTTCACCGCCATCCGCAGCGCCAGAAACGTCCGCGTGGCCGGATGGATCCGCTCCACCCCGCCGTGCCCCGCCGAACGCACCGCCGAACAGACGATCGACGCCAGCTCGCTCGTCGTCCGGATCCGCCCCTCCCGCCGCTTTTCACAGATCCGCCGCGCGATCCGCCGACTGTAGCGCTCCTGGCTGTTGAAGAACAGAAGGTCCGACAGCTCGCTTTCCGAAAGGCCGTTGACCAGGTCCGCCGCCGTTCGGGGCAGCCGGTCGTCCAGACGCATGTCCAGCGGACCGTCGGCCGCGAAAGTCAGGCCGCGGCCCGGATCCAGCAGCTGCGGCGTCGTCACCCCCAGGTCCGCCAGCAGCACATCCACACGCTCGAGGCCCAGATCGTCCAGCGCCTCGTCTAAAGCGGCGAAGTTCGCCCGGATCAGCTCCACCCTCGGCCAGTCCGACCCTCGCGCCCCCCCGACCAGCCGCTCGCGGGCCCGCGACAGGCTTGCGGGATCAACGTCCAGCCCGATCAGCCGCCCGGCCGACCCGATCGCCCGGGCAAACAGCATCGCGTGGCCGCCGTGTCCCACCGTCGCGTCGAGTACCACCTCACCCGGACGCGGCGCCGTCAGCGACAGCACCTCCGCGCACAGGACGGGCTCGTGGACAGCCTCGTCGCCGTTCATCGTCGGCATCCTTCAGGCCGCAGGCGGCCCATGCCACGCCGCCACCGCGCGACCCGGGCCGACCGCGCGATCCGGGGAAATCCCAGACGACCCGCCCGGCTTGAGGATCTCAGGCCGGCCGGTCCAAAAAGCGGGGCTCCGTCGAGCTTCCGTGCCGACGTGGCCCCATGAACTCCCTGGCGGGCTTCCATGCCCGGGCAACGCCTCTGGATCGACCTCCACGCCGACGCGGAACGCCTTCACGGCTTTCCGTCGGCTTCGCCCGCAAACGGCGACCCGACCAGCCTGCGTCTCCGGTCGAGCTCGCCCGCAGGACGCATGGACGCCTCTCCGGCGCTGCCCGACGACGAGGCAGTCCCTTGCCTCTGCGCCAGGAAGTGAGTCAGCCCGGCGAATCCATTCGCATCACTGCTGATTCCTGCCGGGTGCGAACCGACCGGGACCGTCCGCGCCGACGACC
>CALLOB010000103.1 GCA_938005315.1 uncultured Phycisphaerae bacterium | reverse complement strand
CGCCAGGGCCATCGCGGCGTTCGAACGCACGGTCCTCAGCGGCAACTCGCCCTACGACCGCTACAAGGCCGGCGATCAGAACGCCCTCAACGAGGCCCAGAAGCGCGGCATGTCCCTGTTCATGGACAAGGCCGCCTGCGTGACCTGCCACTCCGAGCCGCTGTTCTCCAACGGCCGGTTCTATAACGCCGGCGTCGGATCGGATAAGGAGAATCCCGATCCCGGCCGCAAGAAGGTCACCGGGGCCGACGAGGACATGGGCAAGTTCCGCGTGCCGCACCTGCGCAACGTGGCCGAGACCTGGCCGTACTTCCACGACGGCAGCGTCGAGAAGCTCGAGGACGCGGTGCGCTTCATGGCCGCCGGCGGCCGCGACAACCCCAACCTCTCGCCCAGTTTCAAGGGCATGAGGGACCTGAAGCTCTCGGACGCCGAGATCGCCGATCTGGTCGCGTTCGTCGAAGCCCTTTCCGGCGAGTACCCGGTCATCGAACCGCCGGCGATGCCCTGATCGCGAGCCGCGCCTCCGCATGCGACCGCTCCCCGGCCGGCGAACCGACCGCCGGGCGGGATGAGGGCAGGCGGCCGCGCTTCCGGTCTTCGGGCCGGCCGGCAAATGGAGACGGATGCCATGAACACGCACGAACCTCCGGGCCGCTGCCCGGTACGGCTGCCCGCCCTGTCGCTGGGAGCCAAACTCACCCTGACCCTCTTCCTGCTGCTGGTCGGGAGCGGGTACCTCGTGGCCGTGGCCAAGATTTACGTCTGGCACAATGCCGCCGACGGCGTGCCGGGGATGAGCCCCGATGATCTGCGGGCGGTTTTCCACGGCCTGGAAAGGGAAGTCACCGAGGAGGTCCGCAACACGCTGGCCTCCGAGATGCTCCGCGAAGTCCGGCCCGGCGGCGGCATGCGCCGGTACCTCATGCGCGGGGGGGAATCGGCCGAGCGGGCCCTCATCGGCTGGCTGGAGTCCGGAGCCTCCGAGGCGGATTTCTCGGTGGTCGGCAGGTTCCAGGCCGGCGACCCCTCGGCCAAACAGGTCATCGCCGCCCAGTGCATCGAATGCCACAACGCCGCCGGCGGCGACGCCCACGACCTGCCGTATGCCGACGCCCGCGACGCCGAGCCGCGCTACGAACTGGTCGCCCGCGTGGCCACACCCGTGGTGGGCGAGGCCACCGAGGAAACCCGCGTCATCCGCCTCGAGCCGATCAGCAGCCGGGAACTGCTGCACAGCACCCACGCGCACATCCTCTCGATTCCCGTCTTCACCCTGATCGTTGCGGGACTTTTCCTGCTGACCGACGTCGGCCCGCGCTTCAAGGCCGTGCTCGCGCCGCTGCCGATGCTGGCCGTGCTCCTGGACATCGGCTCGTGGTGGCTGGCCCGGCCGTTCGAGCCCTTCGCCTACGTCATCGCCGCCGCCGGGGCCCTGTTCGGCGTGACCTACGGTCTGCAGATCCTGTGCATTCTGGCCTGCATGTGGGTCGGAAAGCGGCCCGCCCCGGAGCCCGGAACATGAACATCCAGCCACTGCGGCTGACCCGCCGCCTGCTGCTGGCCCGCGCGGCCCGGCATGCTGCCGCCGGCGCGGCCGCCGCCGGTCTGCCCCGGTGGCTGCAGGCCGCCGAGGTCCCGCCGCCGGCCAGCCGGCCCGCGACCGGACCGCCTGCCCGCGTGGCCCTGACCGCCGGTGAACACCGCGGCGATGCCGTGCTGGCGGCCCTGCGGATGATCGAGGACGACATCCGCCGGGCCATGCGGAACAAACGCCGCGTGCTCCTCAAGCCGAACATGGTGTGCATCCACACGCCGCTGGCCTGCAGCCACGCCGAGTGCCTCGAGGCCGTCCTGGATTTCCTGTCGCCGATGGTGAAGGAGGACATCATCCTGGGGGACTCCCCGGCCGGCGGACGCGCGACCGAGGGCTTCGAGACGCTCGACTACCGCCGCCTCGCCCGCACCTACCGGCTGCGGTTCGCGGACTTCGACGACGAGCCGACGGACGTGCTGTATGCCTGTGACCATCGCCTGCAGCCCGTGCCGGTGCGCGTTGTCCGGCTGCTGCTGGATCCCGAGACGTTCGTGGTCTCCGCGGCCATTCCCAAGACCCACGACCGGGCCGTGGTGACCCTTTCGCTCAAGAACGTCGTGGTCGGCTCGGCGATCAAGGACCCCGGCTTCACCTGGGGAGCCGACAGCCGGGGCCACAACGACAAGATCTTCATCCACGGCGGACCCCGCAACCAGGCCATTCACTACAACCTGTTCAGCCTGGCCCGGCTGATCCGGCCGGACCTGTCCATCCTGGACGGCCATGCCGGCATGGAAGGCAACGGCCCCTGCTCGGGAACGGCCGTGGACCACCGCGTGGCCGTCGCCTCGACCGACTGGCTGGCCGCCGACCGCGTGGCCGTCGAACTGATGGGCTTCGACTTCCGGAAGGTCGGCTACCTGTGGTTCGCGGCCCGCGCCGGGCTGGGCCAGGGCGACCTGGATCGCATCGAACTGCTCGGCGAGCCGCTGGAACGCCACATGCGTCAGTACCGCCCGCACGACAGCATCGAGGAACAGTACCAGTGGATGACCCGCGAGGCATGAAGGCGTGCCGCGACCGGTCGTCGCCGGCCGCCCGGCACGGATTCCACCCGCTCCGCTTCACAACGGCAGTCGCACCGACCTGCCCTCGGCATACCGCATCAGCTTGTCGCGGTTCACGCGGACGCCCCATCCGGTCCCCCGCATCGGCCTGGCCCGTCCGCCCCAGCCGAACCGCGCGCTCGGCTCGGCGATGTCGTCGGCCAGCAGAAAACGCCCGTAACTGCCCTCGGCGAAGCGGACCTGCGGCACGTTCTCCAGAAACCGCCGACCGACCGCCGAGAGCACCCCGGTCTCGCCGACCATGCAGCCCAGATGAATGCCGGTGCCGTGCCTGCGGGCCCAGGCCGCCAGCCGCATTGCCGCAAGCAGGCCGCCGTTCTTGCTGATCCGGATGTTGAACCGGTCCGCCACGCCCAGCTCCAGCAGCCTCCGGGCGTCATCCTGCGTGACCAGGCTTTCGTCATGGCAGATCGGCACGCCCGCCTTGCGCTTGAGCTCTGGAAGGTCCGCGTCGTGGTCCGGCGGCAGCGGCTGCTCGATGCTGTCGATCGGCCACCGCCGCCAGCTTCGCAGCCGCTCGACGGCCTGGGCACAGCTCCAGGCCCCGTTGGCGTCCAGCCGCAGCGTCGTCCGCGTGCCCAGTCCCCGGCCCAGCGCCCCGGCCACCGCCGCGACACGCCGGTCGTCGTCCTCGTAACCCACCTTGAGCTTGAAGTCGCGCAGCCCAGCCAGGCGCATCAGCCGCGCCTTGCGACCGAGCCGCCCCGCGTCGCCCCCGGAGAGCACCGCGCTGTAACGGACATGCCCGCAACTCCCCGGAGCCCCGAACCCCGGACACTCCAGCCATCCGGCCGCCTGTTCGATCGAGCGGTCGAAGCGGCGGCTGCAGGCGTCCAGCAGAGCCAGCTCCACGCCGCAACGCGCCGCCGAAAGCGGCGCTCCGTCAGGGCCGGCGGCAGGCAGAGCCTCCACCCGCTCCAGCGCCTCGGGAAAGCTCTCGGGCCTGAAGGCCAGCAGTTCCGGCACGAAGACGGTTCGCACCGCCTCCAGAACGCTCTCGACCGACTCTCCGGTCACGTAAGGGCGAGGCAGCGTCTCGCCGTAGCCGACGATTCCCCCGGCCAGCTCGACCTCCACGATGACCGGATCGGCGTGCGTTCTGACGTGCGCGGCATGACTGAAAGGCCGCCGCAACGGAATACGCAACGGGTGCAGTTGAACGGACTGGACAACGCATGGGGCCGGCACGGCTTTGATATTACCGGGCTTTACGGGCCGCGCATAACCCGCATGCCGACCCGGTCCCACCTGAAGCCTGGGGCACACCTTCCACTCCCAGGACGCAAACCCGCCCCCTGACGGCAGATCGTCGGGCAGCATTGGACTCCCTCCGCGCCTCCTTGATCACCGCCATGAGGCCTCCGCGGTGTCCGCCGGAGACCATTCCCACTGCATCTATGAAGTTCCGGCTGAAATAGGCTGCTGTTCACCCCCGGAACTGCCGATACCAGCCTTGAAGCCGCCGCATGGCCGGGGCGGGCGTCCCTGCGCGCCCGGTCGGTCCATGCAGCGTCGGCTTCGCCGGCCCGGTCAGGTCGGCCCCGGAGGATCCCGCGAAATGGATCGCGCGGTCGTGCTGGTCAGCGGCGGCATCAACAGCAGCGTGGCTGCGGCCGTCGCCAAGGAACAATACGAGGTCGCGCTGCTGCACATCGCCTGGGGACACCGCGCGGCGGACCGGGAGCTGAACGCCTTCGAAAGCGTCGCGGCTGCGCTGAAGATCGAACGGACCGTCGTCGCGGAGATGTCCTGCCTGGGCATGTTCGGCGGCAATGCCCGCGCCGGCCGCAAGCAGGCCATCGAGGACGCCAGTGCGCTGGGCACCGAAACGCCCGCCACCTTCGTCCTGGGCCTGATCCCGACCATGCTGTCCGTGGCCTGCACCTGGGCCGGGGCAATCGGGGCGCGCAAGGTCATCATCGGCCTGAGCGAGGACCACGACGTGCCGGGTCCGCGCATCTCGGACCTCTATCCGGACTACCGCCAGGAATTCCTCCAGACCTTCAACTTCATGCTGGATTATGCCAAACCCCCCAGGCGGGATCTGACGGTTGAAGCACCGCTGATTGACCTGACCCGCAGCGAGGTCATCCGCCTGGGCAAACGCATGCAGGTGCCGCTGGACAAGACCTGGAGCTGCTACCACGAGGGCGATACCCCCTGCGGACGGTGCTGGGCATGCACCACCCGGGCCTCCGGGTTCCTGCGCGCCGGGCTGGCGGACCCCCTGGTCCTGACGCCGGCCCGGGCCCGCTGAGACCTCCCGGACCCCGGCTCTGATCCGGCTGCGGAACCCTCTCGCCCGAGTGACCTGCCGCCCCGTCGGCCGAGGGGAGGCAAACCCTTCCGGACGCGTGCCTGCCGCACCGCCGATTGGTATTTCGCGGGTGCCCTCGGTATGCTATCGCCGCTCGGCCGGAGTGGTCGAAGCCACTTTAAGGCAAAACGATTCAGCACGCTGACGCATTGAGTTCCAGGAGGTTTCCGCGATGGTCGAGTTCTTCCCCGGTATCCGGCAAATCAAGTACGAAGGTCCCGACTCGCGCAACCCGCTGGCCTTCAAGCACTACAACCCCGGCCAGAAGGTGCTCGGCAAGACCATGGCCGAGCACCTGCGCTTCTCCGTCTGCTATTGGCACTCGTTCAAGGGGCTCGGAGCCGACCCGTTCGGACCCGGCACCATCATTCGAGAGTACAACAACTCCCGCGATCCCATGACCGTGGCCGAGCTGACCATGCGGGCGGCCTTCGAGTTCTATACCAAGCTCGGCGTCGGCTTCTGGTGCTTCCACGACCGTGACATCGCCCCGGAGGCCGAGAACCTCGCCGAGACCAACCGACGACTTGACGAAATCGTCGCCCTGGCCGCCAAACTCCAGCGCGACACCGGCGTGAGGCTGCTGTGGGGCACCAGCAACCTGTTCTCCCACCGCCGCTTCATGGCCGGCGCAGGGACCAACCCTTCCCCCTATGTGTTCGCCTACGCCGCCAGCCAGGTCAAGAAGGCCATGGAGATCACCAAAGAGCTCGGCGGCGCAGGATACGTCTTCTGGGGCGGCCGCGAGGGCTACGAGACGCTGCTGAACACGGATCTGAAGCGCGAGCTGGACAACCTCGCCACGCTCCTGCACCTGGCCGTGGACTACAAGAAGAAGATCGGCTTCAAGGGGCAGTTCTACATCGAGCCCAAGCCCAAGGAGCCGACCAAGCACCAGTACGACTCCGACGCGGCCGCCTGCCACGCCTTCCTGCAGAAGTACGACCTCGTGGACCACTTCAAGCTCAATATCGAGGCCAACCACGCGACGCTGGCCGGACACAGCTTCCACCACGAGCTGGAATACGCCGCCGCCAACGGCCTTCTCGGATCCATCGACGCCAACCGCGGCGATCTGCTGCTGGGCTGGGACACCGACCAGTTCCCCACCGATCTGTACGACTGCACGCTGGCGATGTACACCCTGCTGCGCTACGGAGGCTTCAAGACCGGCGGGTTGAACTTCGACGCCAAGGTCCGCCGCCAGTCGATCGACCCCGAGGACCTTTTCCACGCCCACATCGGCGGAATGGACGCCTTCGCCCGCGGCCTGACCATCGCCGCCCGGCTCTACAAGGACGGCGTGCTCGAGAAGTTCGTCCGCAACCGCTACAAGGCCTGGGATACCCCGCTGGGGCGGAAGATCGCCTCAGGCCGGATGAGCCTGCCCCAGCTGGAGGCCCTGACGCTCAAGCAGGGCGAGCCGAAGATCGCCTCCGGCCGGCAGGAGATGCTCGAGAACATCCTCAACGAGTACATCCGCTGAGCGGCGATGACATCCGAAAGGGCCGCGGAACGGCGACCAGCCGCCCGGCGGGTGCAATTGCGCCCGGTCAGGCCGAAGTGCCGGCTCGTGCACATTGGCCGCCTGTCGTGGAAAATAGCCTCACCCCCACCGGCCTGCGCCCCTCAGACCCTCTGCACGGCCGGTGGTCGGCTGGAGTTCCCTGCGTGTGGCGGCGTCTGGGCATCCTGACGGGCGTGGCCCTGGTCAGCGCGTACCGGGTGATGATCGCTCCGCTGCTGGTCGGTTCCTGCAAGTTCTGCCCGACCTGCAGCGAGTACGCCCTGGGGGCGATCCGGGAGTGGGGCCTGTGTCGCGGGGCGTGGCTGACGCTGAAGCGCCTGCTGCGCTGCCACCCCTTCAGCGGGCCCGGCGGCATCGACCCCGTGCCGCCGAGGAAGACCGACCCTTCGACCTCCGCCGGACGACCGCACGCCCGTGCCGCAAGCGGGTGCCGCACCGCGACTCATTCCGGGCGATGAAGCTCGATGGGAATGCCGCTGAGCGTCTCGCCCCGCGGCGGCGGCGCCACCGGCAGAAAACCTGGCAGCGTGCCGGTGACCGGCTGCTGCACCGTCAGCGTGATCGTCCCGGACCAGCCTTCGCCGAACGGCGACACCAGCGAGATCGTCCCGCGTATCAGCTTGCGGACCTCGACGGCATCGACCGCCGGCCCCGTGGCTGCACACCATTCGGCCACGGGTATCGCGAAAGTCCGTTCCATGTCATAGGAAGACACGAATTCCCGCCGGCCGACGCGCAGCAGGAACAGCGGCCCGATCTGCTCGACGCGGACGGTCAATGGGGCCTCCTGGCCGTCGATCCGCACGCCGAATTCGCCGGTCGCCCGCGGCCAGGGCCGGACGTGCCGCTGGATCATCGCAATCCGCTCGCTCTCCGACCCGGCGGCGGCCAGCTCCGCGAGTTCCTGCTCCGAAAAACGGATGTTCAACGCCACTCCCAGGGCCCGCACCGCCTCCTGACGCACCTGCGGATCCTGATGGCCGCTCAGTCTCAGCAGCCGCCGCGGCCCCAAGCCCCGCAGCACCTCCCTGGCGCCTTCGGCGGTCTCGGTTTCCGCGGTCAGGGCCAGGATCGGCCCCAGCCGCGTCACCGTACCGCACGCGATCAGCGGACCGGCCGCCCGGCGGATCAGCGGATCGCCGGCGGTGAGCATCTTCAGGAATCGCGGCAGGTTCTCGTCGGTCACGCGGCCGGCGAACTCCGACTGGTCGCCCAGACTGTACTCGTCTCCGCCCTCGGCCAGGTGCCGGGCGGCGCGGGCGATGATCCGCTGCTGGGCGATCTCCACGCCGCTTTCGGCCGCGGAGACGAACATGGCCTTGATGCCGAAATACACTCCCGCCAGCACGGCCGCGAACAGCAGCCCCGCGACGATCCGGCCGATCGGCAGGGCCGCCCACCAGGGGGTGTCGGGCTGGGCCGCCGGCCGGGAGCGCCGGGTGACCGTGCCGGTCACCTGGTTGGCTCCGCAGGCCGGGCAGCGGATCTCGCCCGGCTTCATCGGTGCCTCGCAGAGAATGCAGTGCCGCAGCTCGACCCTGGGCTCCTCGGGCGGGGCCACGCCGACCCAGGAGTCCTCCGCCAGGCTGCTGGGCTGCCATTCGAACGGAGGGCGAGCCTCGCCGATGCGGAAGCTCTGACGGCACTTGGAGCAGACCGCCGTTTTGCCCATGCCTTCGGTCATGGTGCGGTAGGTGCGCTGACAGTGCGGGCACATGACGCGGATCATCGTGTGGTCCTCAACCCGTCGCCGGCGCCGCGGGTCGGCCACGACACGCTCCGTCGCCGCGCCTGTTGTCCCGACGCGCCAACCCGCGGCGGGAGCCATGATAGCACCCCCGGACCGGCGGGCTCCAGAACCCCCCGCCGGTCGTCCCTCCTCCACTTTCCGCTTTTCACATCACGGGACCGCCGGCCCCCCGGCCGCGCGCATGGAAGATCGTCCAGCGACACGAAGCAACGTAGCGGCCGGCGCCCCCCGCCGGCCGTGTGCATCGGCCGACGCCGGGGTCTC
>CALLOB010000102.1 GCA_938005315.1 uncultured Phycisphaerae bacterium | reverse complement strand
GACGCCCTCGGCGCATGTGGTCACGGTGCCGTTCACCGTGGGCGGCACGGCCTCGGACCCGGCCGACTATTCCGCCACTCCGAGCCCGTTGACCCTGGCCCCGGGGACGCTGACGGCCACGATCACGATCACGGTGCACGATGACTTCCTCAACGAGCCGGACGAAACGGTGGTGCTGACGCTGGGGGACCCGACCCACGCGGTCAAGGGCGCACCGGCGGTTCACACCGCCACGATCCGCGACGACGAGATTCCCGGAGTGGCGGTTGCGGAATCGGGAGGCTCCACGGCCGTGACGGAAGGCGGAGCGACGGACACGTATTCGCTGGTGCTGGCGTCCGAGCCGGTCGCCGACGTGGTGATCGCCGCGACGCCGGACGGCCAGCTCGACCTGGGCGCCGGGCCGGGCAGCCCCGTTCATTTCACCTTCACGCCCGCCAGCTGGAACGTGCCGCAGACGGTGACCGTGGCCGCCGTGGACGACATCGTCGCCGAGGGGCCGCACACCGGAACGATAACCCACTCCGCGGCCAGCGCTGATCCGGACTACAACGGCCTGAATCCGGCCGGCGTGAGCGCGACCATCACCGACAATGATACCGCGCTGGTCAGCTTCACTTCCGCGGCCCAGAGCGCCTTCGAGAACGCCGGCCCGATGACGGTGACGGTGCAGCTCTCGACGCCGTCGGCCCATGTGGTGACCGTGCCGTTCACCGTCGGCGGCACGGCCTCGAACCCCGCCGATTATTCCATCACCGCCGGCCCGCTGACGCTGGCTCCGGGTCAGTTGACCGCGACGATCACCATCACCGTGCACGACGATTTCGTCCACGAGCCGGACGAAACGGTGATCCTGACGCTGGGCGACCCCGCCAACGCGATGAAGGGATCTCCATCGGTGCATACGGCCACGATCCGCAACGACGAGGCGCCGGGGGTGGCGATCATCGAGTCCGGCGGCTCAACGGCGGCCGGCGAGGACGGCCGGACGGACACTTACGCGCTGATGCTCCTGTCGCAGCCGACGGCCGACGTCGTGGTGACCGCCACGCCCGACGGCCAGCTCGACCTCGGGGCCGGTCCGGGCCGACCGGTGCGGTTCACCTTCACGGCCGGCAACTGGAACGTGCCCCAGACTGCGACCGTGGCCGCGGTCGATGACATGGAGGTGCAGGGCGACCGCGACGCTGCCGTGGCCCACGCGGCCGACAGTGCGGACCCGTCGTACAGCGGCCTGCCGCCGGCGGCGGTGGTCGTGCGGGTGGCCGACAACGACTCCTACTGGGGGGAACAGGTGGCCGGCGAGGGACCGCCGCCCGGCGTGGAGATCGTCATCCTTCCGCGCGGCGCAGGTCGCGTGCGGGCCTCACCGGTGGGCAAATGCGACGGAGGCCTGTCTTACGTGCTGCGCGGCGTGCCCTTTGCCGGCTACGGCTTCGCACGCTGGGAGGACGGCATGGAAACGCGTGAGAACCCGGTGACGGTCTGTATCGCCGGGCCGATGCGGATCGTAGCGCGTTTCGGCCGGGCTCAGGACATCGGGCACGACGACCATGTGATAGTGGTGGAAACGGTGCAGTACGGTCTGTGCGGGCCGCTTGGCACGGTCGGTCTTTCGGGCATGCTCGCCGGCCTGCTGATACTCCGGGCGGCGTCGTGTGGGCGGCTTTCCTGCCGCAGCTGTGCCGCGGGCCGGCGACCGGAGGGGCCTCCTTCGGGCGACTGCGGGTCCCGGTCGCGGGCGGGAACCGGCGGTCGTGGATAGATGCGGAGCCCCACGGCCCGTATACTGTGACGAGACCATCCGCCCGGTGCGGCGGCCGGTGAGCCCGCCGCCTGCCGCAGGAGCGCTGAAGCCGGCGGCTGGCGACGGGCGGCCGCGCGGCGGCGGTCCGACCTTGTGCTGCGGGCTTTCCTGCAGGTGCGGCGGCGGAACCGGAGATCGGGAATGACCCCAAGACCGCCCCTGGGCTACCGCGGTCCGTTCATGGCGGCGTTGACGGCCGTGTTGACGCTCAGCGCGCTGTGCAGCCCGTCCAGCGTGTTGTGGTTCGGCCTGGGTACGCTTTTCAGCTCGCAGTTCCGGACCACCACGGTGGAATACCGCTGTTTCCGCGACGGCGTGCCGGTGGATTGCTCTGAGCTGCCGGGTTTCCAGCCGTGAGGACCGGCCTCGCCCCTCGTTTCCCTTCCGGCTGCCGGTCGTGCCCCCCGCGGAGCCTTGCCGGCAGCAAAACTGAGCCTTCCCGTGCCGTTTTGCGCTTTTATTCAGGCTCGTGCGGTGGCGGCGGCACCTCCGGCCACTTAGAATCCCGGGCTGGGGTGCCGCCGACGTCCCCGCGCGCGGCTTCGTGGCAGCCCACTCAACGATGACCCACGACCCGATCTCACGAAGGGCCATTCTGTTCCACGGAGCTTGCGCCGCCGGCGGTCTGATCCTGGCCGGCTGTGCGCCGCGCCGTGTCGAGGTGGTTTCCACGAGCCCCGCCGGCGGAGACGGGCCGGCCGAGGATCCCGAGACGGTTGTGCTCGGCGTCTATCCGACCCAAGGAGGAAGCCCGGCCCAGGCCGTCCGGCAGGCCTGCCGCCGGCTGGACTGGTCCTGGCTCAAACGCGGCGACACGGTCTTCGTCAAGCTTTCATGCAACTCCCACCGTCCCCATCCGGCCGTGACCTCCCCGAGCGCCGTGCGGGCGGTGATCCGCGAACTGCTGGAGCGCGGCGCCGGCCGGGTGCTGGCCGGCGACCAGGGGGGCGTCGCGCATGTGCGACTGGCCGAGGGCGACCGCCGGTACCGCTCGACGCGCGAACTCGCCCGGCTCAACGGCCTGCATGATGCGATCGTCGAGGCCGGCGGCATACCGCATTACTTCGACGAGTTGGGCTACGAGGACGGCTACTTCCCGGCGGCGTCCATGACCTGCGGCCACTGGCTCGAACCGCCGTTCCTGGCCAACGCCGTTCGCCAGGCGGATCACATCGTGTATCTGCCGCGGCTGGGCACGCACGTCCTGGCCGGCTGCACCCACGGCCACAAGCTGGCCGTGGGCTGGCTGCGCGACGACAGCCGGTTCGCGATGCACTACGGGGCGGATGCCTTCCACGAGAAGTACACCGAGATCAGCTACCTTCCGGAGATCCGCGACCGGCTGCGGCTGGTGCTTTCGCTGTCCCAGAGCGCCTTCACCTGCGTCGGACCGCACACCGGAACCATCGGTCTTCCCGACGGCTGGCTGGTCGTGGCCTCGCGGCACCTGGCCGCCCACGACGCGGTGGCCGCCGCCGCGCTGACCTGGCTGCGCCGGAACACCGCATCGAGCCTGCACATCGTGCCCCCGGCCTACGGTCCGTTTTCGAACCTCTCGAACTGGCTCTACGTGTCCTCGGTGGTTCCGGGGCGCACCGGCCTGCCCTGGGGTCGCCCGGACCTGTGGGGCTACCGCACGCTGCCGGTATACGACCTGGATCGCGGACTGACCTCCAATCCGGCGCTGATCCGGGCCTGGGCCCTGCTGGGAGGCGCGCCTTCCGTCATCCGGGTGCAAGCCGACGGCTGCGCACCGGCCCCGGGCTTCCGAAGCCACCTGGAGTCGTTCGGCGAGGGGATCCTGCGGATGTGAGTGCTGATCAGGGACGGGCCCGCGAGTCAGGGACGGGCCCGCGCCCGCCGCCGGCGGCTCAGCAACCCCCAGCCCAGGCTGACGGCTCCGCCGGCCAGCATCAGGAGGCCGGCCAGAAGATCGATGCGCGCCTGAGCCGGCGTCATCTCCGTGGTCAGGGGTGTCAGCAGGACCAGCACGCCGACGGCCATCAGGATCAGCCCGTTGGGAATCCCGACGTTCAGGGAATAACGCTGGTCGCCTTCGGTCATCCCGCCACCCCCGTGGTCATCGCCGCACCGGCGCCGCGGAAGAACCAGCTCCAGAACCCCACCATGCCGGCCATGCCCAGCCCCAGCACGACGGTCATCCGCAGGACGCGCGGCGAGATCCGCACCGACAGATCGACCGGCTCGTGCCCGCTGGTCGACGGATGCAGGGTAAGCATGCTCACCGTCCACGTGCAGGCCGCGGCCGCCAGGAACGTCACCATCGTCCGGAAGAACAGCGCATCGGCGGCGATCGGCTTGAGCAGCTCGTGGTGCTCGGCGATCAACAGGCCGACGGCGGTGAGTCCTCCGACGACCAGGCCGGCCAGCGCGCCGGGGCGGTTCATCCGGCCCAGCATCGCCCCGAGGATCGTCACCGCCGCAAAGGGCGGCATGATCGTGGCCAGCACCGAGAGGGCGAACAGCATCATGCCCTTGTCGTTGTAGCTGAAGAGCACCGCCGTGCCGATGGCCGCCAGCGTGAAGACCACCCCCGAGGTCCGCGAGGCCAGCAGGTAGTGCCGCTCGTCCCGCCCGGGCTGCAGCACCCGGCGGTACACATCGGTGGTGAACATCGCGCAGAACGCGTTGATCTGGGCATCCACGCTGGAAAAAACGCCGGCCATCAGGCCCACGATGGTCACGCCGTACAGCCCCCGCGGCAGGAAGCGCTGGATCATGTGCGGCATGGCCAGGTCGGGGTTGGGCAGGCCCGGGAAATAGTGGATGGCCGCCAGGGCCGGCAGCGTGATGACGATCGGGCACAGCAGCGTGAACCAGAACGTGGCCCCCAGATAGCTGACGATCGCGTCCTCCTCGCTGCGGGCCGACAGCGGCCGCTGGACGACCTGGGCCTCGGTGGACCAGTAGCTGGCCCCCATGAAGAAGGTGCCGGCCAGCATCAGCCCCAGCGGGCCGAAGGGCGTCTGGTTGCTCCAGAAGGTGCCCTTGTCCGGCGGCAGCCGGGCGGCGATGTCCGAAATGCCGCCGATCTCGCCGTACACCGCCAGCGACAGAAACAGGAAGGGGAAGAACATCAGGGAGATCTGCAGCACGTCCGTGGCGACCACGGCGCTGTACCCGCCGCTGAGGGTGATGATCGCCGCCGCGACGCTCAGCAGCACGATCGAGGCGTAGAGGTTCCAGCCGACGAGGGTGTGCAGCACCAGCGCCCCGGCGTAGAGGTAGAGCCCCAGGTTGAACAGCATCCAGACCAGGCACCAGATCAGGCTGTAGCTGAACCCGACCTCGAAGCCGTAACGCTTTTCCAGCCAGCCCCCCAGCGTGAAGACGCGGAGGCGCCGGAGCTTCTGAACCAGAAACAGCGACACCAGCACCAGCGCGAGCCCGTTCGCGTAGCCCTGGTGGGCCAGCACCACGCCGACCAGATAGGCCGTACCCGCGCCACCGATGAAGTCGTTGGCATTCAGGTTGGTGGCCACCGTGGACAGCGAGGCCAGGAAGCCCGGCACCTTGCGGCCGGCCAGGAACGACCCCTCCAGCGTGGTCGTGGTGCGGTGCATGAACACCCCCCAGGTCACCGACCCGACCACGAACACCGCCACCATCGCCCACTCGATGGGCAGCAGGCGGTTCTCGACGGCGGCCTGGGCGAGGGGAAGTGCGTCGGTCAATCCGATCGTCCTCGGGAAAGCCGGATCCGCGCGGATGGACGCCGGGCAACTACCTGTTGATGCTCCAGTGGACCGAGACCGTGGTTTCCGGGGCCGAGGCCTCGCGCGTCACCACCACCGCGGCGTCGATCGAATCGGCCGTCCCGGAAAGCGAAATCAGGGCCTCGTCGCCGGACTGCGAATCCATGCGGCTGACCTCGAAGCCCTTGTCCTTCAGGGCCTTCTCGTAGAAGGCCGCCGCCTCGGCCGGCGGCAGGTCCACGGTCATCGTGGCGTGGTAGACCTCGGGATCGTCCTGACCGGCCGATGGGGTCATGTGGGCGGACTGCTGAATCCGTGCCCCATCGATCTGCGGCAGGGGGAAACCCTCCGGAAGCCGGCCGGAGCCGCTGGTGAACGTCCCCCGGTCGGTGGTCATGGTCACCGTACCGCCCTGCGACTTCACCGTGGCCTTTTCGCCGTCGGCACCCGTGACGGTCGTGGTGTCGCCGTCGGTCTCCACCGTCACCGTGCCCTTGTCCGTCTGGATGGTGGTGCTTTCCTTGCGGCTGCAGCCCAGAGCCAGCAGCGGCATCAGCCCCGCCACGATGAATCGGCGCGCCATGGCCTGTCGTGACATGATTCACCTTCCTTTCGGCCGGGAGTCTAACCGCCAACCCGCCGGTCCGCCAGCCGCTCGCCCGTACTCATTCCCCTGTCGGCCCGTCCACCTCCCGAAGAATGCAGAACGCCTCGGCCGCGCCGGCGCCCACGACGCTTCCCCGGAAGACCGCCAGTGCCCGGATGGCTTCCAGCGATCTTGCCGGAATACTCTCCTCCAGCTGCGACGCATACAGCCGCATGGCCGACAGCTTGGCCTCCAGCGTCGTGGTGATGTCCACGTACCAGTTCGGCTCGAAGCCGGGCTCGACGCCCGGCGCCGACCAGTGCGTCTCCGACACCGTCTCGTAGCACGCCACCCGCCGCACCCGCCGTCGCCGGCCGTCCGGGCGCAACCCCACCATCGCGGCGTCGAAGACCTGTCGGTGGTCCTCGTGCCGGTCGCCCGGAAACGGCAGCAGCACCGTGTCCGGGGCGGTGCGCCGCACCAGCTCCGCAAACCTGCGGTTCAGCTTCGCCTCGGGCATCAGGTGCAGCGTCGTTACCGGCAGGTTCATGAACACCAGCCCCGCGCCGATGGCCCTCGCCGCCCGCGCTGCTTCCGCCCGGACCCGCCGCACCTGGCTCGCCGGAAACAGCGGCGTGCCACGGGTGACGATCGCCGCCGTGACGCGGTGCCCCTCCAGCACCATGCGCCGCATCGTGCCCCCGCAACCCAGGATCTCATCGTCCGGATGCGGCGCGATGACCAGAACGTTTGCCATGATCGTGTTTCTCCCTGCAGAACTGCCCGGCGGCCGCAGGACGTCCCGGCCGGCCGGATCGCGGCAGCTCGGGGCTCAGCGGTCCGGGACTCCGGCGCCCGAACCACCCGCCTCGCCGGCTCCCAGCACCATCCCGGGCGCCAGTTCGTCCGCCGGGCCTTCCGGCCACTGCCAGTCAATCAACCGCAGGGCCCCGTTCCCGGTGCACACCAGCGGCCGGCCTTCCGATGTCCCGATCACCGTCCCGGGCACCGACCGCTCCGCCCCGACGGCCTGCGGCGATGCCCGCCAGATGATCAGCTTCCGCCCGCCGGCGAACGTGAACGCCCCGGGGTAGGGCCGGCTGACCGCCCGCACCAGCCGGTAAACCTCATCGGTCGGCCGCGTCCAGTCGATCAGGCCGTCTTCAGGCCTGCGCCGGGGATAGTACGTCGCCCGGCTGTGATCCTGCGGCCTGCGCGGCACCCGCCCCGAAGCCAGGGCCGGACACAGCTCGGCTACCATATCCTCCAGCACGACGTTGGTCCGGGCGATCAGATCGGCGGCGTAGTCGTCGGGTCGGACCTCCACGGGCCGCTGGGCGATGATGTCTCCGGCGTCGGCCTCGTCGGTCAGGAAGAACAGGTTGGCCGCCGCCGGGCGGTCCAGGAGAATCGTCCAGGCCACCGGCGCGCGGCCGCGACCCTCCGGCAGCATCGTGGGGTGAAAGCCGATGCTTCCCAGACGGGCCAGGGCCCGCATGTCCGCGGGCACCAGTTGCGAAAGCCCGATGACCAGCAGCCAGTCCGGGGCGGTCCGTTCGATCATCGCCCGCACCGACGGCTCGGTGACCCTGTCGAATGCGACGTAGGGAATCCCCGCAGCCCGGGCCGGCGGACCGAGGTCGTGGTAATCGCTCACCGTCTCGGCGTGCCGCCGATGCAGTCCGCAGACCGCCGCCGGCGGCAGACCCCCGCGCAGCAGCCCGCGCAGCGCCGCCGCGCTGGAGCTCACGCTGCCGATCAACACCGCTTTCATCGCCGCGTCGCCTTTCCTTTCCGACGCCGCGGACGCCGGGCGTACGGGCTTTCGTCGAACGGGCGGCTGAAACGCTCCTCGCCCAGCAGAACGACCAGAACGGTCCTGGCCAGGATGGCCAGGTCCAGCAGCGGGCCGGCGTGGTCCACGTAGTACACGTCGTAGCGGATGCGTTCGTCCCAGCTCATGCTGGCATTGCCGTTGACCTGGGCCAGACCCGTCAGCCCCGGCCGCACCTCGAGACGCCGCCGCTGAAACGCGTCGTAGGCCTCGACCTGCTCCATGATCGTGGGCCGCGGGCCGATGAGCGACATCTCCCCGCGAAGGATGTTGATCAGTTGCGGCGTCTCGTCCAGCTTGGTGCGCCGGAGCAGCCGGCCCACCGGGGTGATCGCCGCGTGCGTCAGCGGGACGATCTCTCGCGGATCGTGCACGTGGTCGGCCCGCATGGTGCGGAACTTCAGCGAACGGAAAGGACGCCCGTGCCGCCCCCCGCGGATCTGGCTATAAAAGACCGGTCCGGGCGAAGTCAGCCGGATGGCCGCCGCCGCCAGGCCCCAGACCGGCAGCAGCAGCGTGATCAGGGCCAGCGACACGATCACGTCCAGCGTTCTTTTCAGCGCGGCGTACATGCCCTCTCCCGGCGTGCGAACGTCGCCGACCGGCCGGCCTCCAGATCGATCAGCCAGCGCTTCAACCGGATGCCGTGGTCCGCGGAGAAGCCTGTCAGCGAACCGTCGCGGGCGACTACCCGGTGGCAGGGCACCAGCAGCGGAAAGGGGTTCAATGCCAGCGCCCTGCCGACGGCCCGGGCCGCATCCGGGCGCCCGATCGCCCGGGCCAGGGCCCCATACGTCGTCAGTTCTCCGTGGGGGATCCGCGCGCAGGCCTTGAGCACCAGCCACCGGAACGGTGTGAGCCCGGCACGGTCGAGGGGAGTCTCCAGAAGCTCCGGCTGCCCGCCAAGGTAGCGGCGGATGCGATGCTGAAGCTCCGGCAGGAGGCTCGGATCCAGCACCGCTTCCGGCCGGAGCCTTTGCATCCTCGCCGCCGTCGCGGACTCAGTGCCGGACGACAGCAGCACGCGCGCCAGGCCGGCCGGACCGGCCAGCAGGCCCACCCGGCCGAAGGGCGCCTCGATCAGCGCGAACCGCCACATGGCCATTAGACTAGAGGTGATGCCGGAGGACTACAAGGCTTCCTGGCTTCCCCGCGGCCCCAGCTTCTGCAGCCGGCAGGTCATCTGGTGGATGCGCCGGATCACTTCCTGGCCCTCGGGCGTGGAGTCCAGGCCCACGAACTGCAGACCCAGCCGCACGGTCCCGCCGGCGTCGGTGTCGCGGTGCCGCAGACGGGCCTGCAACTCCAGCGGAGGCTCGATCCCGCCAGTCGTGAACCGGCACTGCAGCGAGGTGTTGCGGCCGAAGAGGTCCCCGGCCTGCGGCGCCAGGGTCACGCTCAGCCCGCCCGCCGAGACGTCCACGATCCGCCCGCGCACCGGGCCCGGAGCCCCGGTACCGGCCCGGTCCTCCAGGTTCCACAGGTCCACCGGGATCATCACCTGCCGCGGCACCGCGGTGCGGTAATAGAGCCGCCGCTGCAACTCCTGCATCACGTCCGGCCAGCGGACGCACAGCGCCGGGCGGTGCTTGCCGTGCCGGCCGGCCAGCTGCAGACGGTCCACCACCGAGGTGGCGAACACGCACTTGTGGCTGCCGTGGCGGAAGGAAATGCCCACGTTCTGCTCGGGCTGAAGCTCCGGCGGGGGCTGGCCGGGGTTGCCGGGGTATTCCAGAAAGATCCGGAAGTGCTCGTGGTCGATGCCCAGGAAACGCGTCTTGAAGATCTCCCAGCCGCCGGGCAGGTTGCAACTGAGCTGCGCGGTCGTCCGCCGGGCGGCGGCCTCGCGCAGAAGCTCGTTCTGCCTTTCGGGTGCCAGATGGAATGCGCGACTCACGTGTCCGCTCCTTCCGTCCGGCCCGCGGGTTCGGCGAACGACTTCATCAGCCGGCCGCGCAGCCGGTTCACGGCCTCCGCCGAAGTCCGGTGGGCGTCGTCGGTCAGGAACTGCAGTCCGAGGATCACCTTGCCCTCCGTTCCCGCGGGAATCTTGTTGCAGAGCACCGCGTCCAGCTCGAATCGTTGGGTGTCCCCGGGCGTCAGCGAGAAGCAGGCCCGCAGGCGGTCGCCGATCAGGATCTGGTCGGCCATCCGCGCATCCAGCCGGCAGGCCAGGCCGTCCACGCTCAGGTTGCACAGCCAGGCCAGCGAGCTGTTGGCCGCGTGGTCGGCGCCGCCCCAGGAAAGCTCCACCTGTGCCGACTGCGACAGCCGGATGCGGCGGAAACGCCGCCGCTGCGCGACCTGCAGCGTCTGCGGCTGCGAGAGGAAGATGCGAACGTCGTCAGGGTCCTGCGAGTACCGTTCGACGTGGACCACGTCGCACGAGAGCAGGTAGCGCTGCTCGCCCAGGCGGACGGTCAGGTCGCAGTAGGTGCCGACCAGGTCCTCCCACTTCATGGAATGTCGCGGGCCGGCATCCTCGGCCTGGGACCACTGCAGGTCGTCCCTGGCCTTTTCGCCAACCTGAGACGATTCCGGCCCCTCGCCCCGGCAGGGGGCCAGCATGATGACCTTCAGCCCGCGCGTCGCCAGGCACGCGGGGTCCGGAGGCGCGAGCCGACATCGCAAAGCCCGGGTCCCCGGCCAGATGCGGGCATCGACCAGCACTTCGGCGCGATGCCGGTTGGCCTGCTCGATGGTCCGGGCCGTCTGGCGGGGATTCAGGGTGATTCCGTAATCCATCGCTTGTCCCTGCGGCGGTGTGCCGGGGCCGCGGCTCAACAATCCGGCCGGGCCGGAACGAGGACGCGACCGGCCCCCGGAGCCTCCGGCGGCCTGAGCCGTTGTCACCATCGGCTGAATCGGGCGGTTTCATTACGCTTTGCGGTCGGGTCGTCGGCCCTTCTGGCGGAACGCCGGCACGGGCCGCGGCGCGGCGCACGTCAACGTCCCCTTCGCGCATCGCCACGCGACAATATCGGGCGTGCGCTGCGATCAGACCCGCGCGGCCATCGCGTCCAGGGCCGAGCCGGAGCCGTCGTCCACGATGTCCAGCAGGAGGTCCACCAGGTGGGGGGTGAGGTCGCCTTCCTCGGCGCAGCGGGTCAGGATGTCCCGGCACTCCTTGAGCGACATCGCCCGGCGGTAGGGGCGGTCCGTGCTCAGGGCATCGAAACAGTCCGCCACCGAGACGATCCGCGGAAGCAGCGGCAGGTGGTCGTCGTCCAGCTTGTCCGGGTAGCCCCGGCCGTTGGGGCGCTCGTGATGCCAGCGCACGATCGGCAGCACCTCGCGGAAGGTCCGCAGCGGCTGGAGAACCTCGTGGCCCACGATCGGATGGCGCATCATGATCGCCATCTCCGCGTCGCTGAGCTTGCCGGGCTTGTTGAGGATCTGGTCGGGCACCACCACCTTGCCGATGTCGTGCACCAGCGCCCCGGTGTGCAGCGCCGTCAACTGGGGGGTGTCCAGGCCGAGCCGTCGCCCGATCTCGACGGCATAGGCGGCCACGCGCTCCACGTGGCCGCAGGTGTACGAGTCCTTGCCTTCGATCGCGTTCGCCAGGGCGGTGATCACCGCGGTGGCGTCCTCCAGCGAGGTGGTCGCCTGCGTGGTCCGCACCGCGTGCAGCAGCCGGATGAGCATCTCGTCCGGCGGCGCCGGAAGCTGGATGCAGTCGTCGGCGCCCGCGTTGTAGAGCTCCATCCGCCGGCCGGCGTCGTCGTGCTCGCCGAGTACGAAAACCACCGAGACGAAGGAACTCCGCCGCCCGAGCTTGATGTGGCGGCACAACTCGATGTACTCCGCCAGTTCGCCGGCCGGCACGATGACCACCGCGTCCACCGCGGCCTCCCGCCGGAGCCGCCACATCGCCTCGCTGACGCTGTGGGCCCGCACCAGCTCCCAGGGCCCGGCCATGGTCGCGATCAGATTCTCCACCGCGGCCTGGGGACCGGCCACCAGCAGACGCCCCACGGCCGTGTCATCGGATGACATGCTGCGATTCCCTTTCGGCCCCGTGCAGGCCTTCCGGCGCTCGTCGCCGGCCCGGCCGGTTCGACGCCATTCGTCCGGGGGCATGGCCGGTGTACACCCCCCGAAACGGCGAATTCGCCGGTAGGGGAAAAGCCCATCGCCGACGGCTGCTTCACTATCGGGCCTCTCGGCAGCCGGCATGAGAACTCGGCCATCTTTTGGGTCAAGTACCCGCCCGGCCCTGACGATGCACACCCGGAGAGACGCCCCCGGTCTGCCGGGGACGCCGCCGGAGACGGATCGCTGTCGAAAGCGAGCGAACGGAATCGATGGCACGCATTCATGAACGCGTTCCGACCGCCGGGCCCCCCAGGAGGGTCGAGGAATGACCAGGCTGACGAACCCCCCGCTCGCCGCCATAGGCAGCGCCGGTCTCGAACAGCAGGTGCGTCAACGCATCGAGCTGCTGTCCTACCTGCCCACGACTGCCGCCGTGGCGATGAAGTTCATCGAGCTGGGCAAGGATCCTGACGCCGACCCCGCCGATTACGCCAAGGTCATCGCCGCCGACGCTTCGCTCAGCTCCAAGCTTCTGTCTCTGGCCAACTCGCCCTGGTTCGGCATCCGCAACAAGGTCACCACCGTGCGCATGGCGGTGAACCTCCTGGGCCTGGGCACCGTCCGCACCCTGGCGATCAGCTACTGCATGGCCGGGCTGCACAACGAACTGAAGCTCAAGCCGGATGAATCCCGCCTTTTCTGGCAGGGCGCGATCTGCAAGGCGGTCGTCGCCCGCCGGCTCGCCGGCCTCAAGGACCCCAAGGTCGCCGAGGAGGCCTTCGTCGCCGGCATGTTCCAGGACTTCGCCCTGCCGATCATGTACGCCGTGGCCCGTGAGAGCTACCTGGCGATCCTGACCGATGCCCGCCTGGACCTGGCCTCCAAGCTCAAGGCCGAACGCGAGCTGTTCCACCTGGACCACAGCGAGGTCGGCCGCATCCTGGCCCAGAAGCTCGAACTGCCGGAGATGTTCATCGACGCCGTCGCCTTCCACCACGACCGCGGGCGCCTCGGCGAGTTCCTCGGCAACGACGCCGTATCCCTGGCGGTCTACGGCTCCTCCCTGTTCCCCATGCTGCTGGACAACTGGAACCGCGCCGACGCGGACGCCTTCTGCGGACTGGCGGAAGAGGAGTGGCAGATGGAGCCCGGGGAACTGGCGAAGTTCATGGAGGCGCTCCAGAAGGATTACAACGACATCTATCGCTACTTCGAGGATGGCGGCGACCAGGAGGACCGGCTGGCGCGGATGATGATCGAGGCCGCCCGCGAGGGGGCGGACAACACGACCCACCTGGTCCGTACCGTCCACCAGCTCATGCAGGAGGCCGCCCACGTCGGCCTGGAGGTCAGCCAGCTGGTCAGGAGCCACCGCAGCCTGGAGGACAAGGCCAAACGCGATCCGCTGACCGGCGTGCTCAACCGCGAGGGCTTGACCGGCTTCGCCGGCGAGATCCTGACCAAGGCGGCCCGGTACGGCGTCGGCTACGCCCTGGCCTTCTTCGACCTCGACAGGTTCAAGGACATCAACGATACCTTCGGGCACGAACGCGGCGACACGACGCTGCGGGAATTCGCCTCCGTGCTCGTCGGGGCGACCCGCCAGCAGGACTGCGTTGCCCGGCTCGGTGGCGATGAGTTCCTGCTGTTCATCTACGACTGCAAACTCCAGGACGCCGAGCAGATCGTCCGGCGCATCCTGGGCCAGGTCACCGCCCTGCCGGCCGCTAAGGATGGCCCGCCCGTCTGCTGCAGCGCCGGCCTGCTCTACGTCAAGCCCACCAACCAGGTCCGGGCCCTGGAGCCGCTGGTGAACCTCGCCGACAAGCTCATGTACAAGGCCAAGGTCGCCGGCGGAAACCGCATCGAGTTCCGCGCGGTCTGACCA
>CALLOB010000101.1 GCA_938005315.1 uncultured Phycisphaerae bacterium | reverse complement strand
GACCTTCGGCATGCACGCCCTCGTCGAGGCCCTCAACGGCCCCCAGGACGCAGTGGAGACCATGCGGAAGGAGTTCGAGCGCCGCGCCGAATACATGCACCGGCGGCTCAACGCGATCCGGGGCGTCCGTTGCGTGCAGCCCACCGGGGCTTTCTATGCCTTCCCGAACATCGCCGAAGCCGCCCGGAATCTCGGCGTCTCCGGCTCGCTGGCCTTCGCGGCCAGAGTGCTGGAGGAGGCCCATGTGGCCGTGGTGCCGGGCAGCGCGTTCGGCTGCGACGACAACGTCCGGCTCTCGTTCGCGACGGGAATGGACACCATCCGCGAGGGCCTGGACCGCCTGGAGAAGCTGTTGGGCAGCCGGTGAACCAGGGGTCTCACCGCGCCCGAGCGGGGATGGCCGTTTTGACGGTGCGCGATCGCGGCCCCGGGCCGGCCAGAAAACGCCTGCTCTGCGATCGTGCCCGCCGCCGGTCCGGATCTCAAGAACCGACAAAGTCGAGAATCGTCTCGCAGACGTGGTCGATCTGGAATTCCGAAAGCTCCGGAAAGACCGGCAGCGAGAGAACCTCCGCGCAGGCCCGCTCGGCCACCGGACACATGCCGGCGCGGCCGCCCAGGTGGGCGAAACACGGCTGCAGGTGCAGCGGCAGGGGGTAGTAGATCCCTGAACCGATGCCGGCCTCGGTGAGCCGGGCCCGCAGCGCGTCCCGACGGTCGCAGCGGATGGTGTACTGGTGGTAGACGTGAACGCACCGGGGGTCCGCCGGCGGCGGCGTGACCGCCGAGCCGGCCAGGACCCGGTCGTAGCGCGCCGCGCGGCGGCGGCGGGCGGCGTTCCACTCCTCCAGCTTCGGCAGCTTGGCCCGCAGGGCCGCGGCCTGGATCGCGGCGATGCGGAAGTTGCCGCCGATCAGGTGGTGCTCGTACTGCCTGCCCTGGCCGTGGTTCCGGATGCACCGCAGCTTCTCGGCGAGCTGCTCATCGTTGGTCAGCACCATGCCGGCCTCGCCGATCGCCGAGAGATTCTTGGTGGGATAGAACGACAGCGTCGCGCAATGACCCCAGTGGGCCAGCCCCCGCCCGTCGAACGTCGCCCCGACCGCCTGGCAGGCATCCTCCACCACCGCCAGATGATGACGGTCGGCGATGGCTCTGATTCTGGGCATGTCCGCGCATTGCCCGTAAAGGTGCACGGGGATCACGGCCCTGGTCCGCGGGGTCACCGCCGCGGCCACGGCGTCCGGGTCGATGTTGAACGTCTCCGGCAGAATGTCCACGAACACCGGGCGGGCCCCGGCCCGTGCCACGCAGCCGGCCGTGGCGAAGAACGTGAACGTCGGCACGATGACCTCGTCGCCGGGCCCCACGCCCAGGGCCATCAGCGAGGTCAGAATCGCATCGGAGCCGTTGCTGACGCCGACGCCGAACCTCGCTCCGCAGATCGCCGCCAGCTCGCGTTCCAGGGCCTCAGCCTCAGGTCCGAGAATGTAGATCCGCGACTGGAGGACCCGCTCGATGGCGGCCCGAACCTCGGATTCGACGCTGTGAAACTGTGCGGCCAGGTCAAGCAGTGGAACGTTCATCGGGGGGACCGACCTCGGGGTGCAGGCAGGACTCAGACGACACCCGCATAGCAGAAGAGATTGCCGGGCCCTCGTCAAGGGTGACGCCGCGAGACGACGTCTTGAGCATGGTCTGGGGGCTGTGCGGCCTTGCCGCCGTCAAGGGCGACGAGCGGCACAAGCCGGCGCCGGTCTCGCCCGGAACTCTCCCTAGAGCCCGCCACGCAGTCCGGCATGATCCCGCAGGCCGATAATGAAGACCGGCGTGCGGCGTCGCGCAGACGACCGTTCCCCACGCGTCCTCGCCTCGCGATGTACCGGCCCGCGCGGGACGCGTCTGTTAGGTAGTCCAAAAAAAACTTCCGGGCCGAACTACGTCCGTCCCGGAAGTGCGCCACGGCTAAGACAGCCGAATGCTGGGGGGATGCTTTTGATGAGGTCTTGCCTCCTGCCGACCACGCCTCTGGTACTCTCAGGCTCCTTCATCCATGCGGGCTTAGCTTCGCCCGCGTCGCCCTCCTGCGATACGTATAACGCGCCGCAGGCTTGTGTGTCAATCAATCCATCGGCAAAAGCGATCACAAACATGAAAAACGTAAGATCATTATTAACAGTATATTACTTGATTTCATACTTTTCAGAAACAAAATGAATCACACAAGTGGCCGGGAACATTGGACTTGCCCCGCTACTGGATTTCAGAGGATTTTTTTCGTTTTGCGCTGGGTATTATTGCCCACAGGCGGATGGAATCAGCGAGCATGCTCGGCCGATCGCTGAGAGTTTATCGGGCCACGCCGGGATAACGCGGTCGCTTGGATCATGCCGTTCCCGTAAGATCTTTATAGGTCTGATGCAAGAGTTTTTCAATGGAATCTGTTAGGGTTTCAGTGGCCTTGGCCCTGATTGAGCAGGATGGCCGGTGGTTGGTCGGCTTGCGGTCCAGCGGACGATTATTCGCCGGGCTTTGGGAGTTCCCCGGTGGACGCGTGGAGCCCGGAGAGACCCCTCAGCAGGCTGCCAGGCGAGAGGTTTTGGAGGAAACAGGTCTCCTGGTCGAGGTCTGCGGAGAGCTGGGGGAAGTGGCTGGCGAGACGCCGGACGGTCAACTCACGCTCCATCTGGTATTGTGTCGGCCGGTGGCCGGTCGGGCCGAACCCCATGCCGAGGCGGTCAAGGCGGTTCGCTGGGTGTGGCCGGAGGAACTGGACGGGTTGGAGATGCCGCCGGCCAACGCCGAGGTGGTCCGGCGGATCCGGTCATACGTGGCCCGGCGCGGGCGTGACGGGGGCCCGCGCGGGCGGGAGTGAAGCCATGCAGAGTCTTCCGGCGGTCTGGGGCGGCGATCAGGTCTTCGGGTTCAGCGGCCTGGACGGCTGGACCAGTGCGGCCTCGCCGATGGTGGGGCACACTCTGGCGGACCGCATCGGGTTGCGACTGTACTTCGACCCCCCGGTGGAGGTCTGGTGCCAGGCGATTCTCGGGCAGGACGAGGGCCGCCGCTATCCGCGCTACGAGCCGACCTTCGAGTGCGTCGCCGGGGATGTGATCGCAGTCGAGGTGCGGGACCCGGAGGGCCGACGCGGCCGGGTCGCCTGGGCTCCGCTCGAACAGGACATCATCGCGGGCGAGGCGTTCGGGGGGCTGATGCCATTCTGGTCCGTGGGCGGCCCGACGCCGGGGTGCCCTCTGCCGCCGGGCCGTCATCGGCACCGCACGCCGCAAGGGGTGGTGGCCGTCGTGGTCCGCAACGAGGGCGACCGGACGCGGTTCGCAGTGTGCCACGACACGATGGACGAGTCCATGGCCTACACTCGCGCGGAAAAGGCCCTGCAGGCCGACCTCGATCGGATCGTGGACGAACGGATCGGCCGTGTGGCGTCGCTGAAGCCGCCCCCGGCGTTGCCGGTCGAACTGTCCGCCTTGTACCGCAAGGCCGTGTGGGTTCTGCGCACGAATCTGTGCAGCGCCGAAGGCCGCATCCGCCGGACCTGGGCGGCCCCGAACCGCTGGCCTTATCGCTGGATGTGGACGGCCGACGCGGCTTTTGCGGCCGTGGCGATGCGGGAGCATTTTCCGGAAGCGGCGCGGGCCTCGCTGCTGGCGGCGCTGGAGAGCCAGGACGAGGAAGGACGAACGCCGCTGTACCTGCGACCGGACGGCGGATGCCCGGACATCGGCCACATGCCGTGTCTGGCGTGGGCGGCGCATGCGCTATGCGTGCCGGAGTCCGGCGACTTCGCCGCCGAGGTGTACCCGCGGGTGCGAAAATACCTCTCGCATGTCGCCAGCAGACCGACCTTCGGCGAGACCGGCCTTTACCGGTGGCTCCACGGCGACGAGGTGATGGACAACAGTCCGCGATTCGACGGCGGGGCGGACTTCGGGGCGGTGGACCTGGCCGGCCTGATGTGCATGGAGTTCGAGCACGCCGCCGCTCTGGCCGGGCGGCTGGGCGAGGCGAAGGACGCGGCCGACTGGCAGCGGCGTCGGCGGGCGCTGGCCCAGGAGGTCGAGCGGCGGCTCTGGGACGAGGCCGGCGGGTTTTACGGCGACCTGCGGGCGGACGGCTCGCTGGATGCATGGCCGACCTGTGCCGCGTTTGCTCCGCTGGCGGCGGGCATCTGCTCGCGGTCGCGGGCGGCCCGGCTGGTGCGGCTCCTGAAGGATCCCGGGGCGTTCGGCCTGCCGCTGCCGGTGCCGTCGGTCGCGGCGGATCATCCGGCGTTCTGCACGGACATGTGGCGCGGGCCGACCTGGCCGCACGTCAACTGGTGGATCGCGCGGGGGCTTGACCGGTACGGGCGTCGGCGGGAGGCCGCGGCGCTGCGGCAGGCGACGGTGGCGGCGGCCGCACGCTGGTACGAGCGTACCGGCTGCCTCTACGAGTTCTACGACAGCCGCGACCGGCTCGCCCCGGCCGGCCTGGACCGCAAGTGCCGGTTGTGCTACGCCGCCGGCTGCTCGAACATCACCGACCACGCCCGCACGGCGGCGGCACTGCTGATGATGTGCGACGAGCTGTACGGAGAACACGCGTGAAGGGTACGCCGGTCCGGTTGCTGATGCTCTCTGTCGCCGCCGTGGTCGGCGCCGCGGAGGAGCCGCTTTCGCTGATCGGCCGGGGCGAACTGGTCTGTCCGGTCTGCGGCCAGGTCTTTCAGACTGTCGTCAGCACGCAGAGCAACACCCGCGAGGGCATCGACTACGACCTGTTCGCCCGGGCCCTGGGGGCCCAGCCGGAGTACTACCGGATCTCGACCTGCCCGAACTGCGGCTACAGCGGCTACCCGGCGGACTTCGATCCGGCGGTGCCGCTGCCGGCCGACGTCCGCGAGCGGATCCTGCGGGAACTGCGGGCCCACGTGCCGGCGGATTTCACTCCGGCCAGCGATCCCCGCGAGCTGGACGCCGCGGATCGCTACCGGCTGGCGATTCTGTGCTACCGCTGGCGTCAGAAGCCGGACGAGGCCCTGGCGTGGCTGCACTTGCGGGCCTCGTGGATCGCCCGCGACGAGGGCGCGGTGCTGCCCCGGGAACCGCGGCTGGCGAAAGTGCTGGCCTTCGTGGAGCGCTGGCGGCCGGATCTGGAACCCGGCGGCAACCAGGTGGACGTGGAGATGCGGCTGGCCGCCCGCATCGCCGAGGCGATCGACCGCGGCGCGTTCAACCGCTACCAGCGTCCCTTCGTCGAACTGGCCCTGGCCCTGATCCTGCGCCGGCACGGCGAAAACGAGCAGGCCGGACCGATGCTCGAGCGCCTGGCGGCACTGGACATCTGGCCGGCGGCGCTGCGAGAGGGAATCGAGCGTATGCGGCAGTCGATCCTGCTGGAGCGTGCCCACCAGCGGGAGGCCGCCGCCTGTTTCGAGGCCGCCCTGCTGTCCGGACAGATCGCCAGGGCCAACCTCGGTCCCGCGCGCTATCTGCTGGCCGAGCTGTGCCGGCGGCTGGGGCGGCGAGCGGAGGCGGCGCGGTGGTATGAGCGGGCCCTGGCGACGCCGGGGCTGCCGGAGGACCTGCGCGCCTGGGCCATCCGCCAGCGAAAGGGCTGCAGGGCCAAACCCGGCACATGATCATGTGGTGGACGCGAGCTGGAGGTCCTTCTCGCGGATCAAAGGACCGGTCGGGCGGCGGCCGAACGGGAAGGCACCCCTGGCGTCCGCGACGCGGTCGGACGGATGGAACCCAGGCGTTCATCGCGGCTCGGGCCCCGGCGGGATCTCCCGGGAGGTCGCGAAGTGCGTCTGGAGCATCTGGCGGGTGTTGACCACCTGGGCGGGATTGGACTCGGCCACGAACGTCCCGCGGATCGTCGCCACCCGGAACGGCTCGGCGGCATCGCCCATCCGGTAGCGCAGTTTGATATTGCCGGATTCGATCCAGCCGACGAGCCGGCCGGTGGACTTGTCCATCCGGTAGCTGACGAACGCCCCGCCGTCGTACCGCACGCCCGTGGGCGGCGTGAGCACCGCGTACTGGGCCCGGGCGTTGACCTGGGTGGAATCGGCGTAGGTCACGCCCGGCCGGGGGTGCCAGAAGCCCTTGAAATAGGCGATCTGAGTGATGGTCTGGGTCGGATCGACGCGGCTGGGGCTGTCGCTGCGCAGCACCAGCTCGACGATGCCGTTGTCGGCCTGCTGGAACCAGGCCCGCGAGAACTCGGTGAAGTGCCGGGACTCGCGCCCCTGCTCATCGAGCGTGGTCAGGTCCAGGCGGGTGGTCCGGGGCGTCTGGCACCCCGCCGAGAGGACCAGAACCACCGGGATCAGCCCAGCCGCCGCGCGGATCAGGCTCCCGGCCTCGGGCCGGCGGCGGAGTGGCCGGGGATTCCGGGGCTGTTGCGGCATGTGGTCATTGTGCCCGCGCCCGGGTCCGGCGTCCACTGTCGGACGCGCCGCCGGGACGCCAGGGGTCCCTGACAGGTCGCACGGAAGTCAATCTCCTCGGCGGGCCGGGCGAGTCTCTTTCGCCCCGCAGGCCGCACGGAAGCGGCGCAACGCGACGCAGCGCGCCTCAGGAGGGCCCCGCTCCGTCGGGGTCGCACGCAGCGTGCCGGCAACGATGGGGCACGAAACACGCCGACACGACTTGGAATCCCGGACGCGACGCAGCGCGTCCCTCCAGGGGGCGTGGGCAAGCCTGCCCGGGCTGTGAAGCGCCCCAGCGGTCACACCACGTCATGCAGCCCCGCCGCAGCCGGCGTCAGTCATCGGCGGGCGATTTCGGCGGCGGCGAGATGGTGCTGCGCCGCAGCTGCCCGCAGGCCGCGTCGATGTCCAGCCCGCGACTGGCCCGCAGATGGGCGTTCACACCGCGCTGCCGCAGTTCGGTCAGGAACCGTTCGGTCGCGAAGGACGACGGCCGCTCGAACGGCAGGTCGGCCACCGGGTTGTAGCGAATCAGGTTGACATTGCACCGCATCTTGCGGCAGACCTTGACCAGCTCGTGGGCGTGGTAGACCTTGTCGTTGATGCCGCGCAACAGGACATATTCGACGGTGACCTCCCGCCCGGTGATCTCGAAAAACTCCCGCCCGGCCTGGACGATCTCATCGATGGCGATCTTCTCGGCCCAGGGGATCAGCGTCCGGCGGAGCTTGTCGTCCGGGGCATGCAGCGAGATCGCCAGGTTGACCTGCAGCCCCTCGCGGGCGAGCTTGCGGATGCCGGCCGGCAGGCCGACGGTGCTCACCGTGATTCTCCGGGCCCCGATGTTCAGGCCCCAGGGAGCGTTGATGATCCTCAGGGCCTGGACCAGCGCGGGGTAGTTGGCCAGCGGCTCGCCCAGCCCCATCACCACCACGTTGGTCAGCCGCTTCTCTCCGCACAGCTCCCGAACCCGCACGACCTGCTCCACGATCTCGCCGGCACTGAGTTGACGGCGCAGTCCGTCCAGACCGCTGGCGCAGAACGCGCAACCCACCGGACAACCCACCTGCGTGGAGATGCAGGCCGTGCGGCGGTCGTCGTCGGGAATCAGCACGCACTCGCTGGTTTCCCCGTCGGGCCAGGCCAGCAGCAGTTTCACCGTGCCGTCGGCGGCCTCCCGGCGGCGGACCACCTCGCTGCGCCGGATCGACCACCGCTCCGTCAGTGTTTCGCGCAGCGGCCTGGGCAGGTCGGTCATCTCCGCGAAGTCCGCCGCCCCCCTGGCGAACACCCACGCGTAGACCTGTCGGGCGCGGTAGGCCGGAAGATCCTGCTCGGCGCACCACGCGGCGAAGGCGTCCAAAGTAGTGCCTAACATATGCCCCTTTTTGTCGCCCCGAGGCTCGCCGGTGTCGCAGACCTCGGGCCGCGGCCGGGGACCGGCGGACCGGCGGACCGGCGGACCGGCCGGCGGCGGGACGAATCGCGGGCCGGACCTGCGGTTGCGCGCGACCGGCGGAGCTTCGCCGCGGCGACCCCCACGGCGCACGGCGTCCCCCGGCCGGCCGGCCGGAGAGGTTCGTCGCGAACCGCCGGCGCCGGTTCGCCGACGCGGTCCGGAGCCGCGCGGGCGAGCGGTCATTTCAGCGTCCACTCGTACAGGCCGGCCCCGTGGCCCGCCTGCATGGTCACGCTCAGCCGCACGCGCCGCACCTCGACGGGTTCAAAGCCGACGCGAACCCGGGCCGCCTCGCTCACCGGATAGCCCTCCCGCGGAACCAGGTCCTGCCAGCGGTTCTCCTCGCCGCGGATCGACAGCTTCCAGGACTCCGGCAGCCGGCAGCCCTCGGGGGCGTCATCGACGACCCAGTACACCTCGCACGACGATATCCTGACCGGCTCGAGGAAGACGTATTCCACCCACTCGTTGCGGCTCACCCGCGTCGGCCCGCCGGGTCGCCAGGTGAAGCGGGGAACGCCGGTGTCGTCGGGACCGCCGGGCACCCGCCCGTCGTCCAGGGCGGCCACGCCCCGGCCCTGGTACGACACGGCGACCCGCGTGATGGGCGGCAGTTGGACCCACGGCCGGGCCTGCGGCGACTCGCCCAGCCAGGGAAACGAGGCGATGCGCAGCCGCGCACAACCCATCGGAACCAGCGTGACCGGCTCGTCGGGACCGTCCGCCGCCACCGGCGAGGGCTGCAGCCGGCCCACCAGGTCCGGTCCCTCGAGCTTCCAGGCCGCGATCCGCCGCCCCGAACCCTCCAGCACCACCGGGGCGGTCTCGTGGGTGAACGGCTGGCGCGGCACCGGCCCGGGCCGACGGACGACTTTGAACGAAGCGGCCGGCTCCCGCGGGTCCACGGCCAGGGCGTAGTTCCACGGCGTCGTCGGGAACAGCTCATGGGAAGGCCAGGGCACGTCGGTGGTGTACGGACGCTGTTCCTCCCCGATCTTCAGGGCGAACGTCAGCGGGCCCAGGTCGAGCGACACGCTGTTGTCGTTCGTTTCCCACAAACGGGCCTTCAGCGTCATCGGCAGGTCCAGACGGACGGCGTCGCCGCTGTTCCAGGTTCGCCGCAGCACGATCCACCGGCCGCCGGGGGTCTGCAGCTCGACCGGGCTGCCGTTGACCTTCACCGCTGCGCCGTCGCACCAGCCCGGCACGCGCAACACCAGCGGAAACTCCGCCGGGCGGTCCAGAGACACGCTCAGCTCCACCGTGCCGTCGAACGGGTAATCGGTGCGTTCGACGATCATCGCCTCCGCCCCGTCGCCGACCCGGGCCCTGACCGTGCAGGGGGCGTAAAGCACCGCCGCCAGGCCGTTGTCGCCGGTGGCCATCCAGGCGTGCTCGGCGTAGTACGGCCATCCGAAGGCGACATTGTGCTGGCAGCAGCGGTACTGGGCGTCCGGCCGGTAGGAGTACATGTCCCCCCAGTTGTCGATCAGCGGGGCGCGGTTCCGGCGGTCGCACTGCACCTGATTGGCCGCGGTGACGTAGCGCAGGCTCTTCATGTCGGCGCTCATCGCCGCCGGCAGGCTGTTGATCGCGGCATCCTCGCAGCGGTCCGCCCAGACCCCGTCGCCGGTGATCTTCAGCAGCACCTCGCAGCTGTGCATGAACTCGACGATCGAGCAGGTCTCGGCCCCCTGACGCGGCCCGGTGAAGCCCTCGCGGCAGTTCTCGTCGGCGCCGAACAGGCCGCCGGGCATCTGCCCGAAAATGCTCCAGACCGCGTCGTAGTTGCGCAGCGTGGCCTTGAGGTGACGCTCCTGGCGGCTCTGGACCCAGAACTGCGCCGGCCCGCGGAAACACTCGCAGATGTTGACCCCGTGCCAGCTGGCGATGCCCGCCGTCCAGTCGGCGGTGGCCTCGTGGTTGATCCGGGCCAGCTCCAGCAGCCACGGCTCGCCGGTGCGGTTGTACAGCCAGTGGATGCTGTCCAGCATGTCCGCCCCGCGGATGCCCTGCCACCAGCCGGCGTCGTTGATCTGCTGGTACAGGCGTCCCGGCGGCAGGGCCTTGAGGTACCGGAAAAAGCCGGTCATGACCGGCAGCACCCGCTCGTCGCCGGTGGCCTCGTGCAGCGACCGCAGGGCATACAGCATCACCATGTGGGGCCAGAAGTCGTTGGCCTCCTCGTTCGGCCGCGGCCCGAAATAGCCGTCCTCGCGCGTCGAGGCCAGCACCGCCTCGGTCCATCGCCGGGCCTCGGCGATGATCCGCTCGTCGCCCAGAACGTATCCCAGATCCCCGAAGCCCCTGAGCCAGTAAGGCATCTCCTCCCAGCCGTGCTCGCCCAGACCCTGGGGGTTGGCCCAGGCGCTGGTTTCGAACCGGCACCAGCGGCTCAGCAGCGGCAGGTGCCCGACCATCCCCTCGGCCAGGATCTCCAGCTGCCCCCGAAGCCAGCCCTCCGGCCGGATCGCCCCGATCGGCAGCTTGATCAACGGGGCGGGGGTCAGCGGGGCACGGTGGCCGACATAGTGGTTGTTGCCCGGCTCGGCCGGTGGAACCTCGACAACAACTGTCCCGGCCGCAGCCCGGGCCGGCACGGCAGCCCACAGCACAACGCCGGCCAGCAGCAGCACCGCGGCGGGCGGCAGGGAATGACCCAGGTAGGTGGTTTCGCCCATGGTCTGTCTCCTGAAGGCCGGGCAGGACCGGGCGCGGGCGTCTCGTCGATCCGCGGCTCGGCCGCGACTCTGCCCTCCCCGCAGGCCTACAAGACCCGATCCGCCAGAGCCTGTCAAGCCCGGGTTTGCCCGAATACCCCGGCTTCGGGTAACATACGGCGTTCCGGGGAGCCCTGCGGCGGCAGGGCCGGCGTGCCCGGTCGCGGCGGGCTGAGGCGCCCAGTGCGCGCCCACCGTCCCGTGCGCCGTCAAGGCGGCGGCAGCCCGGTCGTCCGGCGGTCGTCCGTTCGCTGCCGCTTGGCCTGATGAGGCCCGAGCTACCGTGTCTTGGACCCGTTTGACATTCCTGGCCGGTCTCACCGTGGTGGCGACCACCCTTCCGGCCGCGGCGCGCGGCCCGGTCAGGCCGGCGCGCAGCCCGGAGACTTCGCGGGAGGACCCCGGCACCCGGTCGCCGGAGCGGGGCAAGACCTCGGCCTCATGGCAGGCGCCCTTCAAAGCGGACGTCTGGGACGCCTCGGTGTCCCGCACGTCGGTCGGAACCGGCTCGACGCCGCCGGCCCAGGTGTGCGCGGTTCCGGACCCGCCAGGGGTGTCCGGCGAGGCGCGCGAAGCGGTGCCGGTCCGCCCGGAGCCCCTCGGACCGGGGCCGTGGATCGAGTCCTGCTACCCGCACGGGCCGCCGTCCGTCCGTTGAATCCGTTCCGTCGTCCTCTCTCTCTTTTTTCCACCCGCCTGCCCCTTGGGCGCGGGTCGCGGCCGGGCCGGCGACGATCGCCCCGACCGTGCGGTCAACGAACACAGATTCCTGATTCGGGCGTCATGCGACGCGAGGAAGAGCCATGACCGACAAGAACCTCTGGAGCAAGCTGGGCATCATCGTGGTGCTGACGGGCATGTGCCTGTGGCAGATCTATCCGCCGGAGAAGAAGCTCAAGCCGGGGATCGACCTGGGCGGCGGGCACAGTCTGCTGTTCGAGATCGACGATTCCGGCGACGTGGGTCGCCGGTCCGACCTGGCCGCCAGCGTGATGGACGTGCTCAAGCAGCGCGTCGATCCGCAGGGCAGCCGCAACCTCATCTGGCGGCCGATCGGCCGCAACCGGCTGGAAATCCAGATGCCGCGCGTGGTCGGCAGCCAGAAACAGGAGCGCAACGCCTTCGACGCCGCCCGCAAGGCCCTGGCGGACACCGCCATCTCCGCCGCCCAGATCCGGGCGGCGCTGGCCCTGCCGCCGGACCGCCGCCAGGCCGAGTTCGAGCGCCTGACCGGCATCGTGACCTCGCGGCGCGAGCTGTTCAGCCGGCTCGCCGCCGTCGCCGACGAGTACGCCTCGTTGTCGGCCGCGACGACCCAGCCGACCGGCGAGACCGCCCGCCGGCTGGACCAGCTGTTC
>CALLOB010000100.1 GCA_938005315.1 uncultured Phycisphaerae bacterium | reverse complement strand
CTTTCGGTCAGTCAGGATATCGGTAGCCGCACGCGACCGGACGCGTAATTTGACGCTGGAAAATGCACTTGGGGACCATCTGCCCCGTCCGCGCAGACGGTTATCGGGCAGGCGGAGCCTCATCGCGGAATCGAAGTCGGCCGGCGGGCTCGCGCGAGGCGCGACCGGCGGCTGCGGAGCGGCGCGGCTGGCGGGAAGCGGACGTGTTTGCCGGCGCGTCGGGCACGCGCCGCCGACGCCGCCGGCGCGGATTATCGGCCCGCAACCGGCGCGCGACCGGTCATGTCAGCCGGGGGCTGGGTCCGAAAGCCTCGTGGAATGAGAAGACGTGGTCGAAGTCGCTGATGCTGTCGGTGGGCTGCTTCTGCAGCCAGCCGTTGTCCACCAGGGCGAAGACGATGGTGCCGATGTCCTCGGTGCGCTCGATCCCCCAGCGGGCCAGGACCGCCCGGGCCATCAGGCCCCAGCGCTCCCGGGCGATGTCGCGGATCGCCAGGCAGAGCTGCTGACCGGTGACGTGACGGTTCATCTTCGCCGGGCCGCCGACCTTCCGCAGGGCCTCGGCGATGTCCGGCGGCAGTTCGCCCCGCTCCCACCGGTCCGCCAGCTCGGCCAGGTCGACGTCGTGCTGGTTCATCCACCTGCCGACGGCTTCCTCCGGCGGGCTCACCGGGCCGTGGACTCTCTCCGAGGCCAGCCCGATGCACTCCTGGACGAACGCAAAGGCCGCCAGCGGATAGCGGCCGACCTCCCGGACGATGGTCTCGATCGGTTTCTCAGGTTGCGGTCTGGGCATACGCACGCCGGGCAGGGCCGTCCGTTCCGTCGCGACGGCCCGGGAATGGATTCAGAGCCGTGGATTTACCACCCCCGGTCGCGTTCTGCAACAATGAAGCAGAAGCAGAAGGCGAGAACGGTCTTCCCATTCCGCGCTCCGCATGTCGGACTCTCCCCGCGTTGCCGAGCGCAACCTCGGGGTTCCCCATCCCCCGACTCTTTTCCCTGAGACGCTACGCCGGAGTCAACCCGGCGGGGCGCCGCCCGGCGCCCGTCCACCGCCCCCGCCATTCCCGGGACGCCGTCCGCGGCGCCTTCGACCCCGGCGGCGTCCGAGTCGCGGGGGGTGCGAAGTGGACAGGGTTCCCGGGGCGTCGGGCGCAGGCGCCGCCGGATCATCACGTGGACCGGCTTCAACCAGTCCATCGGCGCCGGAAACCTCATCCTCGACCGCCTCGGGCTCCGGGGGAACCTCCAGCGGGGGCTCGTCCCCGGCAGGTCTTTCGGCTCCCGGGCGTGCCGCATCCGCTCGAGAGTCCGGCCGGGACGGGCGACCGCCGGGTGGTTCTTCCCGGCGGCGGAAACCGGGCCGGTCGCCTCCGGTTCGCGGTCGCTCGCGACGTCCCCCCGCACCGGGGCGGTCGGACGACTCGCCCGGCTGGGGGGGCGGCGGCTCGGGAACGTCCACTTCCACGATGTCCTCGGCGGCGATGGTCACGATCTTGCCGTCATCGGTGCGGATCCGAACCAGCTGGGTCAACACCTGGCGGTCCAGAACCCGGCCCACCTCCCGCGCGGTGGCCACCCGCCGGCCGGTTCTCGGCAGCCGCTTGCTCAGCTCCTCGTAGCTGTCATGCTCGTAGCGCAGACAGCACTTGAGCCGGCCGCACCGGCCGCTGACCTTCGTCGGGTCCAGCGTGGCCTTCTGCAGCTTGGCCATCTGCATCGTCACCGGCTTGAGCGTCTTGAGGAAATTCTTGCAGCAGCACTCCCGGCCGCAGGTCTCGTAGTCCGCCAGCAGCCGGGCTTCGTCGCGCGAACCGATCTGCTTCATCTCGATGCGGGTCTGGAACTCGCGCGCCAGGCGGCGCACCAGCTCCCTGAAATCGACGCGCTGCTCGGCCAGGAAGTAGAAGATGATCCGCTCGCCGCCGAAAATGTGCTCGGCATCGACCACCTTCATTTTCAGGCCGAGCTCGTCGGCCATCTGCTGGCAGGTCCGGATCTTCGCAGGCACGCCGCTCTCGAGGTGGCGGGCCTCGCTCATGTCGCCCTCGGTGGCCAGCCTGAGGATCCGGCCGTTGTTGAAGAGGTAGACATCCGGACCGCTGGCCCGGGCGTAGCGCCGCATCTGGTCCCGGCTGACGCAATGGGGGGAATCGGGGCAGGTCAGCGGCAGCTGCCGGCCCAGCTCAATGCCCCGGTCGGTGGCGATGATCACCGTCGCGCCGCAGGGGATATGCAGGCTCGCCGGACAGGTGAACTCGCCTACGCGGTTCATCCGGCCGTAGCGAACCGCGGTGGTCACCACCTGCGGCCGTTGGGGACGCTCCGGCCGCTCGGGGGACGCCCCCTCGGGAGAAGGACGATCAGTCCCGTTCATGTCGCCCATGACCTGTCGCCCGCCTGCGCGTCGAGGATTCGGAGAAGTCGCCGTCCGCTCCACGTCCGGAACAACACCCGGGCCGAGGGGCGGCCCCGACGACCGGCCGCTCCGGGATGCTTAGGCGGTCGATGACCGCCGCATCCACCGGTCCACGGCGCAACACCACACTATAACGCCGCCGATGCCGCAAAGACAGGCCCGCGGTCGGCCGATCGATCACAACCCCAGCCGGCGGCGGACCTCCGAAACGGAAAGCCCCTCGATGCGCAGGACTTTGCGGGGCGCGGCGTGACCGGAGTCCACACGCACCTGTTGCGGCCGCACGTCCAGAGCCTCGGCGACCACGCGGCAGACCGCACGGTTGGCCGCGCCGGCCTCGGGTGCTGCCGCCACGGTCACCTTGAGGGCCCCCTTCAGCTCCCCGACGACCCGATCGCGCGAAGCCCGGGGGACGACCTTGACCGGCAGACGCACGCCGCCGGCCTGTTCGCTCAACTCGATCATGACCCGTCCCGTCGCTCCGGGTTGTTCCCGACAGCCCGAGGTTCGCAGTGTATTCGAAAGTCTGCGGTTCCTCAGTCTATCGACCATTGTTCCGCGAACAACCTCTGCGCCGCGGATCCGGGCGCGAGGGCGACGCCGCACGGGCACTCCAGGAGCTCCGAACCCGGCATCGGGGCTCCTGAACCTGAACGTGATCCTGCACGCGGCAAGACGGTCGCCGGTTTGATGTGTGTGCGGGGCCTTGAAAAAGCCGATGGAGGGTCTATGCTGGCTGTTCGTGCTTTTTTTCACGAAGCGGCGAGGTCCCGGTCGACGATTGCGGCGGCAGCGGGAGCGGACGAAGGTGGAATCAGGCGGCCCGACGACGCCGAGATGCCGGCAGCGCGGCGGCCAGCGGGCGGCAAACCGGCGACTGGCGATCACGACGGCACCCGCCGGCGATTCGCCCGGGCTGATGTAGACGCGAGGAAAGCGATGGGCGACGATCTGGCTGAAGGCATCCGGCAGATATGCGCCGCGTGCGGCAACGACCGCACGCGGATGATGGACATCGTCCGTCAGGTCCAGGCCCGCTACGGCTGCGTCTCAAGCCGGGCGATGGACCTGATCGCCGCGGCCGTCTCGACGCACCGGGTCGAAGTCGAGAGCGTGGTGTCGTTCTACGCGTTTCTTTCCACCCGTCCCAAGGGGCGGGTGATCATCCGCGTCTGCGATGACATCATCGACCGCATGCGCGGCGGCGAGCGTGTGGCCAAGGCCTTTTCCGATGCCCTGGGCATCGGCTTCGGTCAGACCACCCCCGACGGGCTGATCACCCTGGAGCGCACGGCCTGCATCGGCATGAGCGACCAGGCGCCGGCGGCGCTGATCAACGACGTGCCGGTGACCGAGCTGTCCAGCGACGCCGCCTGGGAGATCGCCCGCAAGCTTAAGGCCGGCACGCCTCCGGACAAGCTCGTCCAGCGCATCGGCGATGGTCAAAATGCCCATCCGCTGGTCCAGTCGATGGTCGTCAACAACCTCCGCCTTGCCGGACCGGTGGTTTTCGCGCCGCTGGAGACTGGTGCGGCCCTGCGCAAGGCCCTGGCCATGTCGCCCCAGGAGGTGATCCGGGACGTCAAGACCGCACGACTGCGCGGGCGGGGCGGGGCGGGCTTTCCCACCGGCATGAAATGGGATTTCGCGCGGGCCGCCGAGGGGCCGCGCAAGTACGTGGTCTGCAACGCCGACGAGGGCGAGCCCGGCACGTTCAAGGACCGCGTCATCCTCACCGAGTGCCCCGATCTGGTGTTCGAAGGCATGACCATCGCCGGCTATGCCATCGGCAGCGACACGGGCATCCTCTATCTGCGGGCCGAGTACGCTTATCTGCGGGCCTACCTGGAGGACGTGCTGGAGCGGCGCCGCAAGCACGGCCTGCTGGGGCGGGATCTCGGCGGCCGCGAGCGCTTCAGCTTCGACATCCGCATCCAGATGGGCGCCGGGGCTTACGTCTGCGGCGAGGAAACCTCGCTGCTGAGCTCCTGCGAGGGACTGCGCGGCGATCCCAAGAATCGTCCGCCGTTCCCGGCCCAGAAGGGGCTGCTGGGCTGCCCGACGACGGTCAACAACGTCGAGACGTACTGCTGCGTGGCCCGGATCCTGGATCAGGGCCCGGGATGGTTCGCCCAGCTGGGCTCCAAGGGCAGCCCCGGCACCAAGGTGCTGAGCGTCTCGGGCGACTGCCGCCGGCCCGGCGTCTACGAAGTGCCCTTCGGCGTGAAACTCGCCGAGGTTCTCCAGATGGTGGGGGGACAGGAGGCCCAGGCCGTGCAGGTCGGCGGTCCCAGCGGCCAGATGGTCGGCCCGCCCGAGTTCCAGCGCACGATCTGTTACGACGATCTGGCCACTGGCGGCTCGATCATGGTCTTCGGTCCGGGCCGCGACCTGCTGGAGGTCGTGGACGCCTTCATGGAGTTCTTCATCGACGAGAGCTGCGGCTACTGCACGCCCTGCCGGGTAGGCAACGTGCTGCTGCGGGGACAGCTTCGCAAGATCATCCAGGGGCGCGGTGAACCGGCCGACCTGGAGAACCTGCAGAGCTTGGGCACGGCGGTCAAGGCGGCCAGCCGGTGCGGCCTCGGGCAGACTTCGCCCAACCCGGTCCTCAGCAGCCTCAAGAACTTCCGGTCGCTGTACGAGACCCGGGTCAGGGAGAACCCCGACGGGTTGCAGCCGACTTTCGACATCCGTGCCGCCCTGGGCGAGGCCGAGCGGATCACCGGGCGCAAGTCGGCGGTATTCGCGCAGTGACCGCGGCGGCCGGGCGCGGCCGGGAGATGAGACGATCATGAGCAGCACGGTGACGTTGACCATCGACGGCGTGGAGATCCAGGCTCAACCGGGACAGACGATCCTCAAGGCCGCCGAGGCCGCAGGCGTGTACATCCCGAGGCTCTGCGCCCACCCGGACCTCACTCCGCACGGCAGCTGCCGGGTCTGCACCGTCTTCGTCAACGGCCGGCCCCAGTCGGCCTGCACCCAGCCGGTGGCCGAGGGCATGGTGGTCGAGAACGCCTCCGAGCGCGTGACGGATCTGCGGCGGCAGATCATCGAGATGCTCTTCGTCGAGGGCAACCACTTCTGCATGTTCTGCGAGAAGAGCGGGCACTGCGAGCTGCAGGCCCTGGCCTACCGGCTGGGCATCACCGCCCCGCGATTCCCGTACCAGTTCCCAGCCCGGGACGTGGACGCCTCGCATCCCGACATCCTGATCGACCGCAACCGCTGCATCCTCTGCGGACGGTGCGTGCGGGCTTCCCGCGAGCTGGACGGAAAGAACGTCTTCGGATTCGTGGGCCGCGGGCCGCACAAGCGGGTGGCGGTCAACGCCGAGGCCCGGCTGGCGGACACCGACGCCACGGCCGGCGATCGGGCGATGGACGTCTGCCCGGTAGGGGCGATCCTGAGAAAGCGAAGCGGCTATACGGTGCCGGTGGGCCAACGCCCCTACGACCGCCGGCCGATCGGCGCGGAGATCGAATCGGCCCGCAAGCCGGGCGCGTGAGGACCTGACGATGGCCAAACCGAAAGTCGCGACCGCGTCGCTGGCCGGCTGCTTCGGCTGCCACATGTCGCTGCTGGACATCGACGATCGCATCCTTCAGCTGGTCGAGCTGGTGGACTTCGACAAGTCCCCGATCGACGACATCAAGGAGTTCACCGGCCGCTGCGCCGTGGGCCTGATCGAGGGCGGCTGCTGCAACGAGGAGAACGTCCGCGTGCTGCAGGAGTTCCGCCGGCACTGCGACATCCTCGTCTCGGTCGGCGACTGCGCCACCATGGGCGGCATCCCCGCGATGCGCAACACGATCCCGCTGCAGGAGTGCCTCGACGAGGCCTACCGCAACGGCCCGACGGTGCACAATCCCGCCGGACGGATACCATCCGACCCGGAGATCCCGCTGCTGCTGGACAAGGTCTACCCCTGCCACGAGGTGGTGAAGATCGACTACCACCTGCCGGGCTGCCCGCCCTCGGCGGACACGTTGTGGGCGGCGCTGACGGCGCTGCTCTCCGGCCGGCCGGTGGAGCTGCCCTATGAGTTGATCAAGTACGACTGAAGATCGATCGGAGTGTTCGCGTGATCGCCACAAACGACAAACGCATCGTCATCGAGCCGGTGACCCGCGTCGAGGGGCACGGCAAAGTGACCATCCTGCTCGACGACGCCGGCCATGTGGTCCGGGCACGGCTGCACATCGTCGAGTTCCGCGGCTTCGAGCGGTTCATCCAGGGCCGGCCGTACTGGGAGGTGCCGGTGCTGGTCCAGCGGCTGTGCGGCATCTGCCCCGTCAGCCATCACCTCGCGGCCGCCAAGGCCATGGACCGCATCGTCGGCGGCGAAAACCTCACCCCCACGGCCGAGAAGATCCGCCGGCTGATGCACTACGGCCAGATGTTCCAGTCCCACGCCCTGCATTTCTTCCACCTCTGCTCGCCGGATCTGCTGTTCGGCTTCGACGCCGACCCGGCCGTCCGCAACGTCATCGGCGTGGCCGCCAGATACCCCGATCTGGCTGTCCAGGGCGTGATGATGCGCAAGTTCGGGCAGGAGATCATCCGGGCCACCGCCGGCAAGAAAATCCACGGCACCGGAGCGATCCCCGGCGGAGTCAACAAGAACCTCCCGGCGGCCGAGCGCGACGCGTTTCTGGCCGAGATGGACCGCATGCTCGATTGGGCCCGCGGCGCGGTGAAGATCGCCCGCGACTACACCTTGGAACACCTGCAGGAGCTGGCGCCGTTCGGCTCCTTCGACTCCAACCACCTCTCGCTGGTCCGCGAGGACGGAGCCATGGACCTCTACCACGGCCGGCTGCGGGCGATCGACGCCGCCGGAGGACGGATCCTCGATCGCGTGGACTACTGCGGGTACGTCGAGCACATCGCCGAAGAGGTCCGCGACTGGTCGTACATGAAGTTCCCGTTCCTGCGGGCCCTGGGGCCCGAGAACGGCTGGTACCGCGTCGGTCCGCTGGCCCGTCTCAACACCTGCGACTTCATCGACACCCCCGAGGCCGAGGCCGCCCGGCGGGAGTTCATGGGTCTGACCGACGGCAAACCCAGCAACATCACCATGGCGTATCACTGGGCCCGGATGATCGAGCTGCTGCACGCCGCCGAGAAGATCCGCGACCTGCTGCACGACCCCGATCTCCAGGGTACCGACCTGGTCGTCAAGGGGCAACGCCGCGAGGAGGGCATCGGCCTGATCGAGGCGCCGCGCGGCACGCTTTTCCATCATTACCGGGTCAACGCCGACGATCAGGTGGTCATGGCCAACCTCATCGTCTCCACGACCAACAACAACGAGCCGATGAACCGCGCGGTCGAAAAAGTGGCCCGGGACTTCATCTCCGGGGCCCTGCGGATCACCGAGGGGCTGCTCAACCGCGTCGAGGTGGCCATCCGGGCGTATGACCCGTGCCTGTCCTGCGCGACCCACGCCCTGGGGCGCATGCCGCTGACGGTCGAGCTGCGCGACGCGGCCGGGAACCTGCTGGACCGCAAGGAGCGACGGTGAACGGGCCTCGCGGCATCCTGGTGCTGGGCTACGGCAACCCCGGCCGGCTGGACGACGGCCTGGGGCCGGCCCTGGCCGAGGCCGTGGCGGCGCTGAACATCGCGGGCGTCGATGCCGAGAGCGATTACCAGCTGACCGTGGAAGATGCCGCCGAGATCGCCCGGCATGAGACGGTGGTCTTCGCCGACGCCGCGGCCGAAGGGCCCGAGCCCTTCTCCTTTGAGCCGGTGGAGCCGGTCGGTGCTCCGGGTTTCACCACCCACAGCGCCTCGCCTGGAGAACTGATGGCCCTGGCCGGGGCCCTTTTCGGATCGACGGCGCGCGGGTATATCCTGGGCATACGCGGCTACGAGTTCGGCGCGTTCGGCGAGCGGCTCTCGTCGGGCGCACGGGCCAATCTCGCCGCGGCGCTGGCGTTTCTGGTGCCGCGGCTTCGCGCCGGCGGCCTGGAGGCGGCGCCGGTGCCCGCCCCGGCGGCGGGCGGGGCGTCCGGATGACCGACGGATGCCGGCGCGACGGACGGCAACCGGTTTCGAGCGGGAGGAGTCATGGCTGACCCCAAGACGATCCTGTGCATCGACGACGATCAGGACTTCCTCGACGCGCTCAGCGTGCTGCTGAAGGCCAACGGCTACAACGTGGTCACCGCCTGCAGCGCCGAGCAGGGTCTGAAAGTCTTCGAACAGTTCCGGCCCGATCTGGTCATCGTCGATCTCATGATGGAAGAGGTCGACGCCGGCACCGGCTTCGTCAAGGAGGTCAAGCTCCGCGGCGGCGACGTGCCGATCTATCTGCTCAGCTCGGTGGGCGACAACCTCAGCATGGCGACCGACTACTCCAGCCTGGGGCTCAGCGGCGTCTTCCAGAAGCCCGTGAACCACGAGAACCTGCTGCGCGTGCTCAAGGCACGGCTGAAATAGGACCCCCGAAGATCCGTGCCGGCGCATGACCGTTCGGCGAGGAATGTCCCATCACCCCGGGGCTCCACCCGCCCCGCGGGCCCGGAACCCGACCCATGAACCCCGGACCCTTCATCCACGACGATTTCCTGCTGGACAGCGTACCGGCCCGCCGGCTCTTCCACGAGGTCGCCGAGGATCTGCCGATCATCGACTACCATTGCCACCTGCCCCCGCGCCAGATCGCCGAGGACCACCGCTTCGCCAACCTCACCGAGATCTGGCTGGCCGGCGACCACTACAAGTGGCGGGCCATGCGCACCGACGGCGTCGATGAGCGCTACATCACCGGCAACGCGTCGGACTGGGAGAAGTTCGAGAAGTGGGCCGCGACCGTGCCGCGCCTGCTGCGCAACCCGCTGTACCACTGGACGCATCTGGAGCTGCGCCGGCCTTTCGGCATCACCGACCGGCTGCTGGGCCCGGCCACCGCCCGCGGCATCTGGGAGGAATGCAACGCCCGCCTGGCCGAGCCGGGCTTCTCCTGTCGTGGCATCCTGGACCGGATGAACGTCGCCCTGGTGGTCACGACCGATGACCCGGTCGACGACCTGGCCTTCCACCGCCGGGCGGCCGCCGACCCGACGCTGCGGGTACGGATGCTGCCGGCCTGGCGGCCGGACCGCGGCATGGCCGTCGAGGACCCCGCGGCCTTCAACGCGTGGCTGGACCGCCTGGCGGCCGCCGCCGATGTGGAGATCCGCGATTTCGACTCCTACCGCGCCGCCCTGGCCCGGCGCCACGCCTTCTTCCATGAGCGCGGCTGCCGCATCTCCGATCACGGCGTGGACACGATGTATGCCGAGGACTACACCCCCTCGCAGATCGATGCGATCTTTCAGCGCCTGCGCGCCGGCCGGGCCGTCGCCCCGGCCGAGATCGCGAAATTCAAGTCGGCCATGCTGTATGAGTTCGCGGTCATGGACCACCAGCGCGGCTGGGTGCAGCAGTATCACATTGGCGCCCGCCGCAACAACAACAGCCGCATGTTCGCCGCCCTGGGGCCCGATACCGGCTTCGATTCCATCGGCGACCTGCCCCTGGCGGACGCCCTCAACCGTTTCCTGGACCGCCTCGACCGGGAGGACCGCCTGACCCGGACGATCCTCTACAACCTCAACCCCCGCGACAACGCGGTCATCGCCACCGCCATCGGCAACTTCCAGGGCGGCGGCGTGCCGGGCAAGCTGCAGTTCGGCAGTGCCTGGTGGTTCCTCGATCAGCTCGACGGCATGACCCGCCAGATCGAGGATCTGTCCCAGCTCGGCCTGCTCAGCCGCTTCGTGGGCATGCTGACCGACAGCCGGTCGTTCCTCAGCTACACCCGCCACGAGTATTTCCGCCGGCTGCTGTGCCACATCCTCGGTCGGGACATGGAACGCGGCCTGATCCCGGCGGATTTCGAGCTTGTCGGCGGCATGGTCCGCGACATCTGCCACGACAACGCGGTCCGCTACTTCGGCTTCGATCTTTTGCCGGCGGCCGGCTGAGCATCGCGACCGCCGTGGGCGATCACGAGTAGCGTCGGCGACGCAAAGCGCCACAGCGTCCCGCCCCCCAGCGGCGGTGTGCATCGGTCGCGTCCAGCCTCCCCGCGGCCGTGTGAATCTGTAGCGGCTGGCGTTCGAGCGTGTGTGTGTAAGATTATTCGATAACGCAAAGCGCTTTAGCGGCCGGCGCCCCCGCCGGCCGTACGCATGGTACAGCGCATTGAAAAAGCGCATCGCGCCTCGCGCTCCGCCGGCCGTGCGAAGGTCTCTCACCCGCACGGATGGCGGCGATGTCGGCGCTGCGGGCCGTTTACGGGCCTGCCGGGGGCTCGCGACCGCAGGTCAGGTCCACCGGCCGGTCCGGACCGCTCAGGCAGCGCTGCAGCAGCCCGAAATCCGCCTGATCCACGTCGCCGTCGTGGTCCAGGTCGGCATCGCGGCAGGCCTGCGGCGGCGCCCCGCCCGGGCCGGTCATGCATTCCAGCAGATGGCCCGCGTCGGCCGCGTCCACATGCCCGTCGCGCCCGAAGTCCCCGAGCGCCTCCAGTGGAGCCGTCGCCTCCGGATCGCCCACAAAGGCACGCCAGGCCGACAGCCAGGACTGGTAGTCCACGAACGAGACCACGCCGTCGCCGTCATAGTCGGCCGCCCCGCGATATCCCGGCTCGCCCGCTCCGTGCCCCAGGGCCGCCAGGAACGTCTCGAAGTCGGCGGCGTCCACGTCCCCGTCGCGGTCGAGGTCCCCGTCGGGCGGAGGCGGCTCGACGTACTCGTGAGCCCCGATGTCCACCGGCGGACGCTCGCAGGGCGGCGGACAAGGACCCGTGTTCGGCGCCATCGGCTCATCGCGGAAACGCGGCCGGCCGCCGGCGTCCAGCGCCGGCAGCTCACCGGCGATGCCGTTGTCGCCGGCGTCGATGCATGGCGAGCCGGGCCGCAACCGCTCGTCGCCGGGCAGATAGAGGTCGTCGAAGGGGTCCTCCGGGTCGCCGCGGGCCTCCCATCGCCCGGGGCGGTTCAGCCGCGGATCCAGCGACAGGATCCCGGCCACCAACTCGACGGCCGCGTGCGTGCCCGACCATGTGCCGGCCGGTCCGTCCTGCACGACGCCGTGAGCGGCGAGAATCCGCGCCGGCTCGCCCGCCCGACTGCTCTGGGCCGCCAGCTGGTCGCCCTCGTCGGCCAGGTTGTCCCACGCGATGGTGTTGACCAGCGATACCTCCGCGCCACGGCCGGCGAAGAGGCCTCCGCCCCGGGCGGCGCGGTTGCCGGTCAGCGTGCAGTTCAGCAGCCGAACGGCTGAGGACTGTGCGTGCACCCCGCCGCCGTCGCCGGAGGCGAGGTTGCCGGCCACGACGCAGCCGACGAACTCCGGCTTTCCCCCGCGGCAGGAGATGCCCGCGCCGGCGCCAACGCTGGTGTTTCCCGAAATCGTGCAGTTCTCGAACCGTGCCCGGCTTCCGCTGAACACCCCGCCGCCGTCGGTGTCGGCCCGGTTGCCGGTGATCACGCAGCGCCGGATCAGCGGTCGGCCGTTCACGGCGTAGATGCCCGCGCCGCGCCAATTCCGTCCGCCGGTGATCGTGAAGCCCTCGAGGAGCGAGTCGGGGCCCTCGCCGAGATGGAAGTAGAAACCGATGTGCGGCTCTTCCTCCGAGCCCTCCGCGTCGATGACGGTGTTTTCGGGTCCGCCGGCACCGCGCACGGTGATCGCCCGGCCGAGGAAGTCCAGATCCCGGTTGCCCTCGCCGGCGTATCGCCCCTCGGCCACCAGCACCACGTCGCCGGGCACCACCGCCGCGTCGATGCCCTCCTGGATGGTCGGGCAGTCCTCCGGCACGCGAAGCACGGCGTGCAGGTGCAGCACGGCTTGCGCGTGCCGTTCGCGATTGACGGCCTGCGGCGCCGCGAGGCGAAGGACCGCGACATGACTGGCGTGGGCCAGCCCCGCCGTCGTCGCGGTCAGCGGCAGCTCCTCGATCTGTCCGCCGGCCAGTCGTCCGCCGGAGTGTCCGAGGCCCAGCCAGCCGGCGCCGCTCTCGGCCGTGTAGTCCAGCGGGCCCCCGCCGCAGTTGGCCACACGCAGCACCCGGCCGGTCGGCGGATCACCTCCCAGCGCCGCCCGAAAGACCACCGGCCCGGACACCGCCAGGCAGGGCCGCTGCGGATTCCGCTCGAAGGCGCCCAGGTCGGCAATCGCCAGCCCGTCGCCGTCCCCGTCGAGGACACGATCGTTGCCGTCAGGGTCGGCGGCGGTGCCGGATTCTCCTTCGGCCGCGTCGATGCAGGTCGAGTCCGTCGCCAGGTGGTAGTCGCCGGGCAGTACGAAGCCCGGGTCCAGGCCGTTGTTTCCCGGCCCGCCCCAGCCGCCCGTCCAGCCCTGCACCCGGCTGAAAACGATCGTCGGCGGCAGCACCAGGGCCATCTGGGCGGACTCGGCCGTGCCGAACAGGTCCTCGTTGCCCCAGACGATGCTGTTGATCAGCTCCAGCCGACAGTTGGCCGAGGCCAGCAGGCCCGCGGTGCCGCCGCCGGGGCAGCGATTGAACGCCAGCGTGCAGTGCCGCAGGACCAGCCTCGCCTCCGGCAGGCCGGGGCCGACCGCCGACGAGACGTAGATGCCTCCGCCGCCGTGGATGGCCGTGTTTTCAGCGATGAGACAGTTCTCGGCCACGATCGGCCGTTGCGAGAACGTCTGGATCATCAGCGCCCCGCCGAACTGGCCGCCGTCGTTGTTCTGGAAGATGCAGCCGGTGAACGTCGCCCCGGCGTCATCCAGCAACACGGCTCCGCCGCCGGTGACGGCACGATTGAGGAGGAATCGGCAGCGGGTGAACAGCGGCGAACCCGCCGCGGCCCGCACCGCCGCCCCCATCCAGCCGAGGTTGTCCGTGAAAGTGCAGTCCACGACCTTCAGTCCGCCGTCGTTGTTCCATGCGAACGTGGTATGCACCAGCCCCCCGCCGAAGGTTTGCGGGGAACCGCCTCCGGAAATCGTGAACCCGTCCAGCACGGTGTCAAAATCGGTGTCCGCGGCCGTCACTACCGTCAGGCAGTTGTCCTCGCGCCGGCCGAGGGCATCGTCGCCGGCCAGGTCGCCGCTAAGTACCGTCTCGAAGCGCAGCGGGTCGCGCGCGTCGGGGTTGGTCGCTCCCAGACCGGCAAAACCTCCCAGCAGAGCCGTCCCCGGTACCAGCCGGAAGGTCGCCGCGCGCGAGTCGCCGCTCGCGGGAGCCTCAGGCCGGTAGATTCCGCCGGCCACTTTGATGAACCGCACCGTCCCGCAGCGCCGCAGCGCCTCGGCCAGCGCGGCGTCCAGCCGGCGGAACGCCGTTTCCCAGCTCAGTCCGTCGCCGCCTTCCCCGGTCCGGCCGTCGACATACAGCGTGTCGGGTTCGCACGCGTCGCCGACTCCGTTGGCATCGCAGTCGTCCTGACCGGGGTTGACCACGGCCGGACAGTTGTCGCAGGCGTCCCCGACGCCGTCGTCGTCGGCGTCGGTCTGCGTGCCATTGGGCATGCCCCGGCAGTTGTCGCAGGCATCGCCGACGGCATCGCCGTCCTCATCCTGCTGATACGGGTTTCCGTCCGCCGGGCAGTTGTCGCACGTGTCCGGCACGTCGTCGCCGTCCGTATCCCCGCCGTCGTCGGCTCCCGGGCAAAGATCGCAGGCGTCGCCCACGCCGTCTGCGTCCGTATCCGCCTGGTCGGGGTTGGGCGTGAAGACGCAGTTGTCGTCGCAGCCGACGGTCTGTCCGCCCGTGCAGGGATGGCTGCCCCCCCGGCCGTCCCCATCGCCGTCGTCCAGCACGCCGTCAACGTCGGTGTCCTCCGGTGGGGCGGTGAAGAGATACAATGCCTCGGCCGGCGTGGTCGCGTGAGCCGCGGCCAGGGCCTCGTCGGCCGCATCGACCGGACCGTCACGGTTGTGGTCGTACCAGTCGTCGATCGGCGCGGGATTCTCCGGCGGGCGGAGGTTCTGTCGGACGGCCAGCACGTCGGTCTCGTTCACCACGGCCAGACCGTTCTCCGGGCTGTTGCTCTCGCCCGGAGCACTGCCGAAGTAGAACACGTCGTCGCCCGCCAGGCCGGTGCGCGGACCGGCCCGCACCGTGCAACGCAGCCATCGCCCGGATATCACCCCCGGCGGCCACAATAGCGTGACGCGGTCGGTGCCGTTGACGCCCGCCCCCCGGCGGACCGAGATCGCCGGCAGCCGGCCTGCATCGTAGCCCGGCTCGGACGGGTCCGTGGGCCACGACGTCCATCCGCTCGGCGCGCCGCCGGACGGGCCCGTGCCGCCGACCAGGAACGCGAAATCCCCGGCCTCCGGCGTGCCGGGCAGATCCTCGATGTCGATCATCACGCCGGTCAGCCCGCGGTGATGGCTGATGTAGTTGGCGAAACCCGCCGTCTGACCCGGCAGCAGGGCCTGCTTGTCAGGCGCGACGGCCGCATCGTCCGCCGGGCCGGCCGTCGGATCGAAACCGTCAAACAGCGAGTCGTTGTAGAACACATGGCGACCGAGCACGCGTCCCGGCCGATGAGACGTCCGAAAAGACCACACCGGCCCGGCAGCCTCGCCGCAGCAGTTACGGGCCACGACCCGCCAGTAGTAGCGCTGCCGGTGCTCCAGCGGCCCGGCCGTGCAGGTCGGCTGCTCCAGATCGGCCCCGACCAGCCGCTCAGGCGGGTTGATGGTGTCCAGATAGACGTCGTAGCGGGTCGGACAGGTCCCCGCCGGCTCGGAAGTCTGCGCCGGGCTGGCGGTGTGCGCCGCGCGTGTCGCCATCGCCGCGTCGGGGTGACTGAGCCGCCAGCGGATCGCCTCCGCCGGGTCGGTGAAATCCGGCAGTTCCTGCGGATCGGTCAGCGGGCCTGCGGAAGCCCCGTCGGCGTAGGCCATTCCCGGCGGACCGCCGCCGGTCAACGGCTGGGAGGCCAGCGACCAGGGCAGCAGATCGTAAGACGCGATGGCCAGCATCGAGCCGTCGGCCGGATCGATACGGAACAGTCGATAACGGCTCCAGATGCCCCATTCGATAGCGTAGAGATGGCCGTCCGGGGCGAAGTCGAGGTCCAGGAAGTTGCGACCGGCCGGCATCTCGCCCAGCAGCCGCACCAGCCCGGCCGTGTCGGGGTTTATCTCGAACACCTCATACATCGCCCCGTAGAGCCGGCCGTCCGGGCCGAAGTCGATTCCCCACGCGGACCGGGGCAGCGGCCCGACAGTGTGCGTCACCGCCTGCGGCGGCTCGCCCTGCAGCTCGATGCGGTACAGCCAGGAGTCCAGGTCCACCGCGAACAGCCGGCCGTCCGGCGCCGCCGCCAGACCGAACACCAGCCCTCCGCGCACGCTCAACGGCCCCAGGCGGCGCAGCACCTGCCCGGTCTGCGGATCGAGAACCACCAGTTCGTTGTTGTTGGGCAGGTCCACGCCGTAGAGCTCGCCGGATGGCGAGAAGTCCAGGCACACGGTGAAAACCGTCGGAGCGATCAGCCGCGTGCGCGGCGGGAAGAGTTCGAGTTCGGCCAGGTCGTCGGACCATGTCGTGGTCAGCAGCCGGAACGATCCGCCGGGCCAGGCCAGCGAGGCGTGGCGCGGGACGCCGACGGCATCGTCCGACGGCTCCGAAGGTCCGGTCGGCGTCGGTGGGCGGCAGTTCACGCCGGTCACCTCGACCCTGGCGATGTTGGAGTCGCCGCCGCCGGGTGAAACGCCGCCGTCGTTGAGCTTGAAGAAAAAGGCATCATTGTCGGCATCCGCGCCGGCGGTCAGCACCACCGACAGATCTCCGGCCGGCAGAGCAAACGGTGCTTCGCGGATCGTCTCCCCGCCGACAGTCTCCAGCACCGACCTTGCCGGCAGGCGGGTGATGATCGCGGTGACCGGGTCGCCGTTGACGTCCCAGCCGCCCAGCTCCACGACCACGCGCTGACCGATCGGCGCCCAGACGACCGCGTTTGGAGCGACCGGCGGCAGCGGGCGGGCTTCCTGAACGCAGATGTGATCCACCTGCCAGCCGGCCTGGCCTTCGGATGCGGCGGTGTTCCGCACCCGCAGGCGCAGCCCGGCGTGCCGCGATTCGGGGGGCAGCGGCCGCACACGTTCGCGGAAGGATTCCTCCTGCTGCGTATGACCGGAGAGCCGGTCGAGCTCGCGCCAGGCGCCATGGGCGTCGACATATTCGATGACCAGGTCGTTGTCCCGCCAGCTTTCGGAGTGCCGGTAGCGGTAACTCAGCTCCAGGCCGCCGGGCCCGGCGGTATCCAGCGGCGTCGACGTGATCGCATCCGGCCCGCCAGTAGCGCCGTCCAGTTGCAGCGCATATGGAGCTCCCGGTTCGGTGGCGGGTGTCTGGACAATCGTCGGGCTTCCGGCAACGCTCCACCGCGAAAGATCGATCGTCCCGGTGTCGAACGGCTCGAAGAACAGGCATCGTCCGGTCGTGAAGGTCCGGCAGTCGCCTTCGCGGCCGGTGTTGCCCGCCTCGTCCTCGGCCTCCACCATGAAGAAATGGATCTCCTCCGGTCGCAGGCCGCTCAACGTGATCGTGTGCGAGGTCCGTCCGCCCGGCCCCTCGGCCGCGCGGGCCGGCGCGGCGCATTCGGTGCCGAAGCGCACCCTTCCTGCGGCCGGCTCGTCGGTGGTGAAGGTGACGCGGGCGACGATGCCCAGAACCTCCACGGCCACGTCCGAGATCGTCGGTGGCCGGCAATCGATCGACGCGGCCGCCTCGACCACCGCCGCCTGCCCGCCCCCGGCGTCGGCATCGACGTATTCGGCCGTGATCCGGTCGGCGTCGGCAACCCGCAACCGGCCCGGCTCGTCAACGCCGGCCAGCGTGAATTCGCCCGCAAAAACGCCGGTGTTCGCATCCGTTTCGCGCAGCACGACGGCCAGGCCCGCCGGCTGGCTGTCCGAGCGGATCTGAACGGCGACGGTCTCGGCGACCTGCGGATCCGTGTTCAGATCACAGTCGGTCACTGTGATCGCGCCCGTCGATGCGCACCCGTAGACCGGCCGGTCCAGCTCGATCCGGCCCGCGGAGACGCACGGAGCGGCCCCTGGCGTGACCGCCACCGCGAAACGCTGCGGCCCCTGCGGCACGTGGTAACCGGCGACGCGGATCGTCCACACTCCGTCGCCGGGATTCTCCGCGAGCACCTGCTCGACGTTGTTCAGGCGGTCGGGTCGGTCGCGCCGCGCGGGATCGGCCGGCCGGGCCGGATCCACCGTCCAGGGCAGATGAACCGTCTGGCCGTCCGGTGCGATGGCCGAAAGATCCAGGTCGTTGACCAGCTCAGGGATGGTGTTGATCGCCCCCGGCGGGTCGTCCCAGGCGAGCGTGGCTTTCAGCAGCGATGTTCCCGGCCGGACCGATACCCGAAACGACGCCGTGCCGCCGTGATCGACGAAACCCTCGATCAGTCCGCCGTCGCGCAGGACCGCCACGGCCTCCAGGCCGCGCACCAGCCCGTACCCGAACGTGAAATCCGGCCCCGGCGGTCCCAGGTCCCCGGCCGTCTGGACCAGAAGGGCCTTCAACGCCGCGTTGCCCGGCAACGGACGGTCCGGAAACAGGGCCGCATGCTCCTCCAGCAGCAGCGCCGCCAGCCCGCAGACCGTCGGCGCCGCCATCGACGTGCCGCAGTAGGCCTCATAGCCGCCGCCGGAAACCGTGGAGGTCACCCCGCCGTCGTCCCCGACCTGACAGCCCGGCGCACACACGTCGGGCTTGAGCCGCCCGTCGTCCGTCGGGCCCCAGCTGGAGAACCAGGTCATGCTCGCCTCGTCGGAGTTCACCGCCCCGACCACGATCGCGTTTTTGGCCGTCGCCGGCGGCGGGATGGTCGCATACGTCGATCCGCAAAGGCCGGTGGAACGCTCGTTTCCCGCTGCCCAGACGATACGCACCGGCGAGCCCAGCGCGCCGGCGATCATCGCGTCGATCAGCAGCGACACGACGCCGTAGTCCCCCTCATAGGCGCAGGGAAACCCGTTGATCGCGATGTTCGAGCCGATCGAGTTGTTGGCGATCAACGCGCCGTGAACGTTCACCGCCTCGTCGTAGTCCCGCAGCATGTCGCCCGGGTTGGTGTAGAGCAGCACCCCGCGCCCGTCGTACTCATAGCCATAAGACTGCATCGTCACGCCCGGCGCCATGCCGCGGTAACGCCCGCCGCCGGCCAGCCCGCTGCCGCCGATGGTCCCGGCGACGTGGGTCGGGTGGTCGTCGGTGCCCGACTCGTCGCGCACGAACAGCCGGCCGCCGAAATCCGGATGCCCGGCCCAGGCCGTGCCGCCGTCATAGACCAGCACGTTCACGCCCGCGCCGGTCAGCCCGTAAGGCGGCGCCTGCAGGTCTTCAGCCTGCACCGCCAGGCGGTTGGAGTCGTTGACCGGCCGCAGCGGCGGAAGCGGCGGCTCGATCCAGGCGACCTCGTCCTCGTCGGCCAGGGCGGGCAGCGCCCGCGACGGCAGCCAGACCACCGCCGCGTGAATCGCCGCGACGCGGTCGCGGATCAGGCCGCCGTGTCGCCCGACCACCTCGCCGGCCCGGGCATGAAGATCCACGTCGCGGTGAAACACCACGTAAAGGGCCAGCAGGTCCCCGGGCAGGCCGCCGTGTGCCCGGCCGCCGGCGGCTGCATCATGGATGGGCCTGCCGGAAAAGGCCGCTCCGACCCGCGCGTGCCCCGGCACCGCACCGGCCTGCAGCAAAGGGTGCAGCTTCCAGTTCCGTCGGACCGGTCCGGCTCGCATCCGAGGCAGCCTGGCGGCTGCTTCCGCGCGCTCAACGGCCTGGCGGGCGAACCACGTGTTGTTCCCCAGGTAGTTCAGCAGGGTCACGCCGGAATCCCGCAGCCGCCTGCGTTCGGCGGCCGTGGGGACGCCGTCCAACTGAAGCACGATGTGCCGCCCGTGCCCGGATGGGGCGGCTCCGGTCGCAGCGGCCGGGGATCGCGAGGCCGGGTCGTCATCGCCGCCCTTCCAGCGTACGATCTCCGGCGCGCTCCAGGCCGGGCCGGCCAGCGTCAGAACCAGCCATCCCGCACAAAGGCGGCCGAATGCCCGGTTCCTCCCGGAACCGGGCCTCACCACCGATGATTCCCGGTCCGCCTCCTGCCGGGATGGCGTACCCAACGGGTTCCTGCGGACTGAATGCATGTCTGCCCACGCGCCGCTGGATGCGCGGCTCCTGCGCGGCTCGGGCTGCAGGTGATGCCCGCACGTCGCCACGATCGGCACGGGATCACCAATCGAGACCAAAAACCTGGCCGCGTCGATGAATGGCGGCTGCCCCGACGTCGCCGCTCCCCGACAACGTTGCCATTATACGTGGCACCGGTCCGCCCGCCTTGCAGAATCCCGGCCAGGCCGCCGGAACTCCGCCCATGCGAGGGCGCTCAGGTCCCGGCAAACCGGCCCGGCAGGTCCTGGCAAACGGGCCCGCCGAAGGACCGCAAGCGATCCCAGGACGGGCCCGACGCAGGCAGTATTCAGTTTCGGTGAGCCGGGGAGAGCAACTACCCCGCGGTCAGCGGGTGTAAAACTCCGTCACGGCCGCGAAATCGACCTCGAAGGGCAGACGCACGTCCTCGGGCACCGGCAGTCGCTGGACCTGGGCCTCCCACTTGTTGTTGTCGGCCGTCAGCCACTGGGGTACCACCGGCTCCTCGCAGCTCTCGGCGCAGGCCTTGATCAGCTTCTGGCTGCGGGCCTTCACGGTGATCATGTCGCCGGGCTGCACGCCGTATCCGGGACGATCGACCTTCCGTCCGTTGACCAGAATGTGCCCGTGGCTGACCAGCTGGCGAGCCTGCCAGATGGTCCGCGCCCAGCCCAGACGCCGCAGCGTGTTGTCCAGGCGGGTCTCCAGCAGCTGCTGAAGCATTTCGGGCGTCGAACGCTTGGAGCGGGTCGCCTCGGCCATGTAACGCCGCAGCTGGGCGTTGCGCAGGTTGTAGTAGAAGGCCAGTTTCTGCTTCTCCGCCAGCTGCCGGCCATACAGGCTGCGGCGCGCCGGACGGAAGCCGTGCATGCCGGGCCGCGTGGTTCGCCGGGGGTTCAGGTGCTTGGAGGTCTCGGCGATCGGAACCCCCAGACTGCGACTCAGGCGAACCTTGGGACCACTGTACCCGCCCATCGATGGACTCCTGTCATCGGCCCGGGCTCCGGTCGTCCCGCCTCAGGAACACCGCAGTCCGGCCTGCCGGAATTTCAAATCGCGCATCGACCGACGACCGCGAAACCCCACGGGCCAAAACGCCCACGGGACCGCGACCTGCGGCCTGTATGCACGTCCGGACCATCACGCTGACAGCCGTCGGTCGCCGTGACCGGCATCACCGACCGTCAGGTGGGTCGCACTCAGGTTGTGAGCCGTTTCGCCCCCGATGAACCGATCCTGGGGGCGAATGCTGAACCTGCCAGTCTAACCGGCCCGGGCGGCCAGTCAAGCTGAGCCCTCAAGCCGCGGCCGCCTGACCGGCGACCGCCGGGCCGAACGGGCTTGCGGATGAGCGAAAGGTTTTGTGCGCAAAAGAGTTAGGATTATGCTGCCGGCCGGCTGGTCGATGACCGGCGGTAGAGCCGCCAGACCCGCGGGGCTCGGCCCCGCGTGCCTGGAACGCTCAGACCGCGATTCGGAGCCTGACGGCATGTGGCAACTCCAGGCCGCCGAAATCCTTCTGCTGATCGGCACGGCCATGGTCGCCTCAGGCATCGCCGCCGTGGCGGGATTCGGCGGGGCGATCCTGCTGCTGCCGGTGCTGATCTGGTGCTTCGGCGTTCGCGACGCGGTACCGATCCTGACGATCGCGCAGCTCGTGGGCAACGGCTCGCGGGTCTGGTTCAACCGCGACCGGATCGATCGCCGCGTCGTCGGCTGGTACAGCGTCGGCGCCGTCCCCCTGGCCCTGATCGGTGGAGCACTGTTCGCCGCTGCGCCGCTGAAGTGGCTGGCACGCGGGATCGGCCTGTTCCTTGTCGTGGTGGTGGCGTACCGGCGGCTGGGCGGCGGCCGGTACCCGCGCTGCTCCGCGCCGGCCTTTGCGGCCGTCGGCGGCGGGGCTTCGCTGCTCTCGGCGCTGGTCGGCAGCACCGGTCCGGTGACCGCTCCCTTCTTTCTGGCCTACGGACTGACGCGCCATGCGTACATCGGCACGGAGGCCGCGGCGACGGTGGTTACCCACGTGTTCAAGCTGGCCGCCTACGGATCCACCAGCCTGCTGACCGGTCGCGTGGTCATCGCCGGCCTGCTGCTGTCGCCATGCATGGTCATCGGCTCGTGGCTGGGCAAACACCTGCTCGACCGGCTGAGCGACAGGTGGTTCGTCGCCGTGGTCGAGACGGTCATGGTCGCGGCGGGCCTGTGGCTGCTGCTGGGCGGTTGAAAAACATTACGGACATTCCGGAAGAACCGGCGGCCGCTCACAGGACGCGACCCTTGCGTTCCCCGGCCGACGCGCCCCGTGGACGCACGCGCCGGCCGGACTGGCCTCGAGCCGGCCGGCCACATAGAATGTCTGCGCGCCTGTCTCTCACCTGAAGGGAATCCTGCATTCATGGCCAGCATCGGCATCCTTCAGCACTTCTGGTGCGAGGGAGCGGACGTCCTCGAAGAGACGCTGCTGGAAGACGGGCACCGCACCACGCTGGTAAAACTCTGGGATGGCGATCCGGTGCCCGGGGACCGGGATTTCGAGGCCTGGCTGGTGATGGGCGGGCCGATGAACGTCGATGAGACTGATCGCTATGCGTATCTGATGCCCGAAAGGGAGCTGATCGGCCGTCTGGCACGTGCGGACCGGCCGCTTATCGGGGTCTGTCTCGGAGCCCAGCTCATCGCCCGGGCCTGCGGAGCCCGTGTCTACCCGCGGCGTCCGCGTGAGATCGGACTGTTCGAGGTGAGTCTGACATCGGCCGGGGGCTGCGACCCGCTGTTCAGCCTGTTAGGCAACCCCCAGGAGGTATTCCAATGGCACGGCGACACCTTCGACCTGCCGCCGGCAGCCGTCCACCTGGCCCGGTCCCGTCGGTTCGAGCATCAGGCCTTCCGGCTCGGTCGGCGGGTCTACGCCATCCAGTTCCACCTGGAGTGCCGGCCTTCGACCGTGGCCGACATCCAGGCGGTCTGCGGGGCCGAACTGGCCGAGTTGCCGCCCGAGGAAGGGTTTGATCAATGGGGGCCGCGCCTGACGGCGGCACTGAATGATCAGCAAGTCATTGCCATGAAAATGGTTAGGCGATGGTCGGCCATGTTCGACCCGCCCCGGTCGGCCCGCTGAAACGCTTGGCAGGCCCGGATGGTTGAGTTATAATGCAGACGGTTGACAGCCGGGGGATCGCCGGTAAACTACCGTATTCCCGCTGGACCTGCGGCTTTTTGCTGGTGCCTGCCCGGATGCCGGGCCGATATGCACAGCCGGGGTTGAGGCGGGTCGTTTCTCCCCCAGGGCCTTGCCCAAATCACGGCGAGGCCGGGAGGACATCGGGTTTTGGTGCGGATTGCAAGCGTCGGACAATTCGGTTGACGCCGCTGGCGGCCTGTGCCACGTTGAGTTGCACGTGACACCGCCAGCGTCCTCGCTGGCGGTTCTTTTTCCTGAAGAACTGCCTGGAAAGAGGTGACAAGCCTCCGGGACCGGGGGGTCCGCCGGAGGGTTGTGGGTACGAGGGCTCGTAGCTCAGTTGGTTAGAGCGCGTCGCTGATAACGACGAGGTCATAGGTTCGACTCCTATCGGGCCCATGGGATTGATCGAGTGTCGGCTTGTCCAGATGCCGGATTCTGGCCGGGCGTGAAAGACGATGCCGGCCGTGAGAGAGGATGTCGGCCGACAGCCGGACAGGCGGACCGGTTAGGGGCGGCCAGGAGATTCCGATCGGCGGGCCGGGGGCATCGCTCCTTGGCATCCCATGAGGCATGCCCGGCCGCAGACGGCAGATTCGGGGCCGTAGCTCAACCGGGAGAGCGCCTGGTTTGCAACCAGGAGGTTGGCGGTTCGAGCCCGCTCGGCTCCATGGTGGTCAGGTGCCCCGCGAGCAAGGGCGGGGGATCTGGAAAAAACGTAAAAAAGTCCGGCCGGGGCCTTGACACGGGCGTTCCGGTCGGTAAACTAGACGGGCTCCGGGCGGGCGAATCGGGACGCAGGAAACGCGGCTCCGATTCATCGGCGGCCGGGGTGGATCTTTGACAATCGGATATGTGGAGCATCGTTCGGCGGCGTCGGCTGCGGGCCGGCGTCGGGCGAGCGAGCAGGTAGTGGATCACACCACAACCAGATCCATGGTTCCAATCGAGCGGCAATGGCGAAAAGCCACTCGTTCGAAACGACGCGACCTTTTGCGTCGAAGGTGCCTTGGTCGGGTGGCCGGGGATCGCGCGCGGCGGGTCACTCCGTCGGGCGGGGCTCCGGCCGCGGATGTCGCGGCGTGCCGGGCCGGCCGACAAACCGGAGCGGGACAGTGTGTCATTCGTGCGACCAAGCTACTAAGGGTGCATGGAGGATGCCTAGGCGTCGAGAGGCGACGAAGGACGTGGCAGCCTGCGATAAGCCCCGGGGAGCTGGCAAACAAGCATTGATCCGGGGATGTCCGAATGGGGAAACCCGGCGTCACTCCGCAAGGAGATGGCGTCACGGCGGGTTGAATGCATAGACCCGTGCGAGCCCACCCAGGGAACTGAGACATCTAAGTACCTGGAGGAAAGGAAATCAACCGAGACTCCGTCAGTAGCGGCGAGCGAAAGCGGACCTAGCCCAAACCGGCCTTCGGGCCGGGGTTGCGGAAGCCGAGAGCAGTTACAAAGGCGTGACCAGCCGAATCGCCTGGAAAGGCGAACCACAGAAGGTGACAGTCCTGTACGCGACGGTTATCGCCCTGCGTTACCATCGGCTCTCCAGAGTAGCACGGAGCTCGTGGAACTCCGTGTGAAGCCGGGGGGCCCACCCTCCAAGGCTAAGTACTCCTCGACGACCGATAGTGGACAAGTAAGGTGACTGAAAGGTGAAAAGAACCCCTACAAGGGGAGTTAAAAGAACCTGAAACCATGCACCTACCAGCGGTGGGAGCCCGGTGGACTCACGTCCCGGGTGACCGCGTACCTTTTGCATAATGGACCGGCGAGTTACTCTCAGCGGCGTGGTTAAGCACTTCCGGTGCGGAGCCGCAGCGAAAGCGAGTCTGAAGAGGGCGTATGTCGCTGGGGGTATAGCCCGAAACCAGGTGATCTACCCATGGCCAGGCTGAAGTGCCCGTAAAAGGGTGCGGAGGGCCGAACTCGTGAACGTTGAAAAGTTCTGAGATGAGCTGTGGGGAGGAGTAAAAGTCTAATCAAACCTGGAGATATCTGGTTCTCCCCGAAATGCCTTTTGGGGCAGCCTCGGGCCACTACGCTGCGGGGGTAGAGCTACTGAATGAAACGCGGGGGCCACCAGCCTGCCGCCTTCAATCAAACTCCGAATACCGCAGCGACTATCCCGGGAGTGAGTCTGCGGGCTCAACGTTCGTGGACAAAAGGGAAACAACCCTGATCGCCTGCTAAGGTCCCCAATCCGTGCTCAGTGCATAAGGAAGTCCAGTTTCAGAGACAGCGGGGATGTTGGCTTAGAAGCAGCCACCATTTAAAAAGTGCGTAATAGCTTACCCGTCGAGAAGTTGGGCGCCGATAATGATCGGGACTAAGCATGGAACCGAAGCAGCGGGTTCGTCCGTCCTGCGGGGCGGGCGAGCGGTAGGGGAGCGTTGATAGGGAGATACAGGCCATACCGCAAGGAGTGGTTACGGCCCTATCAAGTGATAATGCCGGTATGAGTAACGAGAAAGCGGGTGGAAATCCCGCTCGCCGAAAACCTAAGGTTTCCTGGGGAAGGGCAATCCGCCCAGGGTTAGCCGGAACCTAAGGCCAGGCCGAAAGGCGTAGCCGATGGACAGCAGGTTAATATTCCTGCGCCGTATTGCGAGGTTGATCCGCGTGTGCGTTTTTCCAAGCTGCAGCCCACCACGAGACGTGAGGGTTCCCGAAAGGGCGAGGCCGATTCGTTGCTGAAGTGCGGGGCGGAAGAACCAAGAAAAGCGCGCGGGGACGAGCAGTGCGTCCGTACTAAAACTGACACAGGTAGGTGAGGCGCGTAGCCTAAGGCGCTCGAGAGAACGGTCCTTAAGGAACTAGGCAATTTGGCCCCGTAACTTCGGGATAAGGGGTGCCTCCTCCAAGGTAGCAATATCACGGAGAGGCCACAGCAAAGCGGCTCTGGCGACTGTTTATCAAAAACACAGGTCTCTGCAAACTCGTACAGAGGACGTATAGAGACTGACGCCTGCTCGGTGCCGGAATGTTAAGGAAGCAGGTCAGCCGCAAGGCGAAGCTTGCAACCGAAGCACCGGTAAACGGCGGCCCTAACTATGAGGGTCCTAAGGTAGCGAAATTCCTTGTCGGGTAAGTTCCGACGCGCATGAATGGCGTAACGACTGGAGCACTGTCTCAAGGACCGACTCGGTGAAATTGGAATTGTGGTGAAGATACCACATACCCGCGGCAAGACGGAAAGACCCCGTGAACCTTCACTGTAGCCTGGTATTGGCCGCAGATATCGCATGCGTAGGATAGGTGGGAGGCGGTGATCCGGCGGTTCCGGCTGTCGGGGAGCCAACGTTGAAATACCACCCTTGTGCTATTTGTTTCCTAACCGCGTCCCGTGAAGCCGGGCGTGGGACAGTGCTAGGTGGGCAGTTTGACTGGGGCGGTCTCCTCCTAAAAGGTAACGGAGGAGCGCAAAGGTCGGCTCAGCGCGGTTGGCAATCGCGCGGAGAGTGCAAGGGCATAAGCCGGCTTAACTGCGAGACCGACGGGTCAAGCAGATACGAAAGTAGGCCCTAGTGATCCGGTAGTCCCGTGTGGAAGGGCTATCGCTCATCGGACAAAAGGTACTCCGGGGATAACAGGCTGATCTCCCCCGAGCGTCCATAGCGGCGGGGAGGTTTGGCACCTCGATGTCGGCCCATCGCATCCTGGGGCTGAAGGCGGTCCCAAGGGTTTGGCTGTTCGCCAATTAAAGCGGTACGCGAGCTGGGTTCAGACCGGCGTGAGCCAGGTCGGTCCCTATCTGCCGTGGGCGTACGAGACTTGAGAGGATATCTTCCTAGTACGAGAGGATTGGAAGGTACCAGCCTCTGGTGTACCTGTTGTCCCGCTAGGGGCAGCGCAGGGTAGCTATGCTGGGAAAGGATAAACGCTGAATGCATCTAAGCGTGAAGCCCCCCTCGAGATGAGGTCTCGGTTGCTCCTCGGAGCATGAAGGCCCCTGGTAGACTACCAGGTCGATAGGCCGGGCGTGTAAGGGCAGAAATGCCTTGAGCTGACCGGTACTAATGGCCAAAGGCTTGGTCGTACGAATGACGGACTGTCCGGTCCGCGACCCCGGGTCGCGGCCGCCGACACCCGTCAGGCAGACGACAAGGCACCATGATTTCGGACGGTTCGTCGCTCGATCGGCCGGATCCGGCTGGGGCGACCTGCTACCTGCCTCCACATACCCGATCAAAATCACCACCGCCGGACGGCCACCCCGCCCGGCGGTCTTTTTTGCGCCCCCGGGCTTGCATGCCGCCCCCGGGCGCCGATAGCATCGCCGTCCGCGAACGCCGCCCGACGCAAAACCGCGCATGCAACGCCGCTGGCGCAAGGCCAGGGCCGCCTCACGGAGACCGGCATGGCCACCGGAAACATCGACGAACTGCTGCGGACCCTGACCCGCGGATGCGAGCGCGTCGATACCCTTGATGAGCTCCGCCGCAAGCTTCAGCGCTCCGCCGAGACCGGTCGGCCCCTGAGGGTCAAGCTCGGCCTGGATCCCACCGCCCCCGACATCCATCTCGGACACACCGTCGTGCTCCGCAAGATGCGGCAGTTCCAGGACGCCGGCCACCTGGCCGTGCTCATCATCGGCGACTACACCGCCCGCATCGGCGACCCCTCCGGACGCAGCAGGACCCGCCCGGTGCTTGACGACGAAAGCATCCGGCGCAACGCCGAGACCTACTTTCAGCAGGCCGGCCGCGTCCTGGATACCTCCCCGGAGAGGCTCGAAGTCCGCTACAACAGCCAGTGGCTCGAGCCCATGCGCTTCGCCGACGTGCTGCGACTGGCCGGGCAGATGACCGTCGGCCAGATGCTCAAACGCGACGACTTCGCCCGCCGGTTCAGGGCCGAGGTGCCCATCGGCGTCCACGAGTTCATGTACCCGCTCATGCAGGGGTGGGACAGCGTGTGCATCGACGCCGACGTCGAACTCGGCGGAACCGACCAGACCTTCAACAACCTCGTCGGCCGCGACCTGCAGCGCGCCGCCGGACGCGAGCCCCAGGTGGTCATGGTCATGCCCATCCTGGTCGGGCTGGACGGCCGCGAGAAGATGAGCAAGTCGCTAGGGAACTATGTCGGTGTTCATGAGCCGCCCCACGACATGTTCGGCAAGCTCATGAGCGTGCCGGACGAGTGCATGGCCAACTACTTCACCCTCCTGACGGCCGAACCCGACGGGCGGATCGCCGAGCTGTGCGACCCCCGCCGGACCCACCCCATGGAGGCCAAGAAACGCCTCGCCTCGGCGATCACCGCCGGCTTCCACGGCGCCGCGGCCGCCGAGCAGGCCCGGGCCGAGTGGGAGGCCATCCACCAGAAGAAGGCCGCCACCGGCACGCTGGTCGTCCCGGCCGACACGCCCACCGTGACCGTGCCGGCCGACATGTTCACCGACGGCGGCGTGCCCAAGCTGCGGCTCGTGGTTCACTGCGGCTTTGCCGCCAGCAACGGCGAGGCCCGCCGGCTGATCGCCGAGCAGGGCATCCGGCTCAACGGCCACGTGGTGGAGGATTTCAACGGCACTCTGGCGGTCAAGACCGGAGATGTGCTGCAGCGCGGCAAGCGGCACTTCGTCCGCCTCGAGGTCGACGCGCCATCCTAGACTGCCGTCACGGGACGGAGGTGTGGTTATGAGGCTGCCTGAACTGGATTCCCCGGAAAGCTACCAGGGGCTCTACGTCTTCGATTTCGGCGATCACGTGGCCGTGGGCTACACCGCCGACGAGATCGCCGTGCTCGTCGAGTCGCAGCGCTTCGCCGAGGGGAAAATCTACCGGATTCACCGGGCCCTGCCCGACGGGACCATGGAACTGCAGGGCGTGCCTCCGCAACGCTTCCAGTGCGAGCAGGGACTGTTCTTCCTTCGCGTCGGGGAACAGCAGGCCCGCCTCGACTTCGACACGCTCGACCGGCTCGCGGCCGCCGACCCCCCTCCGTGCCGGATGAAGGCCCATCTGGCCCGCCTGACCGGCCCGCAGGCCCGACTGGTCACCGCGATCATCTATCCGGCCGAATTCGACCCCGACGTGTCCGACTGGCTGACCCGGCTGGACTATCGGGGCGGCGATACCGTCGAGGGCGGCATCAGTGCCGTCACCGACTATTACGCCGCCGCGCCGCGGGTGATCGACCGCCGGCAGTGGTGGCCGGCGCGCTCCCTGTCGCGCCCGGCCGATGAGGTGCTGGCCACGACCCATCTGGCCCTGCAACGCCGGTCTGCCTGAGGCCGGGAGGTTCCCGCCGGGCCGCACGGGACGGAATCGGGTATGATGGTCGCGTTCTCGTGCGGGCGCGGCGCACGCCTGCTGGAACGGGGGCCGCTTGCATGCATCCACTCACCTTCCCCCGCCTGGCGCTGGCGGCCTGCGGGTTGCTGCTGGCCGGTCGATCCCCCTGTCCGGCCCGGGATTCTTCCCCTGCGACCGGGACGGCCTCCGCCGCCGTTTCCGCCCCCCTCGAAACCGCGGCCGCGGAGGCCCCGGCCACGCAACCGGAGATCGGACCTCGTGCCGAGGTCACCGTCCAGGCGGCCGAGGAGCGACTCCGCCAGCTCGAGGCCGACACCTCGCTGCCCCAGGAGGTCCGAAATCGCGCCGTCGAGCTTCTCCGCCAGGCCGTCGAACAGGTCCGGCACGCGGAGGAGTGGCGGGCCAAAGCCGCGGCATTCGACCTCGCTTCGGCTCAGGCCCCCGAACGACTCAGAGCCCTCAAGGCGGCACTCGACCAGCCCGCCTCCGCGCCGTCGCCGGAGATACCCCCCGGCGCCACCGTCGGTCAGCTGGAACAGGAGCTTCGCAAGGCTGAAGCCTCCCTCGCCGAAAACCGCGCCCGACTGTCCGAGCTGGAGCGGGAGCCGCAGCGTCGACTCGACCGTCGCGTTGAGATCACGGCACTCATGCGGTCGATTCGCGATCGCCTCGAACAGGCCCAGCGGGATCTGGAAACGGTTCCCACCGAGGAGGTCCCCGGGCTGGTGGCCGCCCGACGATGGCAGGCCATGGCCCGCGCCGAGGCCGCCCGGCAGGAAATGGCCGCCTACGAACGCGAGCTGGCCAGCTATGACGCCACGCTGGAGATCGTCGCCGCCCAGCGCGACCTTGCCGCCCGATCGGTCACCCAGGCCGAGAGACTTGTCGGTTTCTGGCGCGAGGCCGTCGCGGCGCAGCGCCGCGCCGAGGCCGAACGGCAGCAGCGGGAAGCCCGGGAGGCCAGCGAGACCGCGGGCCTCCCGGCGGTTCAGAAGCTGGCGGAACGCAACCTCCAGCTGGCCGAGACGCGCAAGGCGCTGACCCTCCGGATCGAGCAGGTGACCCGCGAGCTCGAGGAGGTCGGCCGGCTGCTCAAGGACATCCGCAGCGACTTCGAAAGTGTTCAGAACCGCGTCCGCCGCGGCGGGACGAGCGAAACCACCAGCCTGCTGCTCCGCGGGCGGCGCGCCGGGCTCCCGGATCTGCGCCGGCATCGGCTCAACACCGCGGACATTCACGAGGAGATGGCCGGCGTCCAGCAGACGCTGATGGGCCTCGAGGAGGAGCGGTCCGGCCTGGCCGATATCGACGGACTGGTCCGCCGCCAGACCGAGCGGCTGGACGACACCTACGATGCCCGCGGGCACCGGGCGATCGCCGAAAAACTGCGCGACCAGTACATCCGGCAGCGCGATTTCCTCGATGCGCTGATCGTGGACTACAGCGGCTACTTCAATCGGCTCGGCGATCTGGACCTGGCCGAGCGGGAACTGATCGCGGCCGTCACCGAATACCGCAACTTCATCAGCCGGACGGTTCTCTGGACCCGCAGCGCCCGCCCGTTCGGTCTGGCTCACCTGCCCGCGGCCGGAAGGGCGCTGATACAACTGCTGCAGCTGCAGGGCTGGGCGGATGCCGTCCGCGTCCTCCGCCGCGATGCCGTCGAGCATCCCCTGGCGGCAGCCCTTTCGCTGGCCCTGGTGGCCGGACTGTTTCTCGGGCGGCGTCGCATGGCCCGGTCTCTCGAGGGCCTGGGACGCCAGGTCGAACGCCGGACCGACGCCTCCTTCGTACCGACGCTCCAGACACTGATTCTGACCGCTCTGCTGGCGGCACCCTGGCCGCTGTTGGTGTACCTGACGGGCTGGCGGCTGGATCTGGCCGGTGACGCTTCGGCCTTCGCCAAGGCCGTCGGCTCAGCCTGCCAGGAGGTCGCCCTCCCGCTGGCCCTGCTGCTGTTGTTCCGACAGATCTGTCGCAGGAACGGCCTGGCGGCCGACCACCTGGGCTGGTCGCCGCAAAGCCTCCGCCTGCTTCGACGTCATCTGTCGTGGGCCATTCTGGTCTTCCCGGTGTCGATCTTCGTGGTTCAGCTGTTGGAGGTTCAGGAAGACGAGACCGCCAAGGGAACGCTGGGCCGGATGGCATTCGTCGCCGCGCTGGCCGCAGTGTCGGTCTTCGCGGCCCTGGTGCTGAGCCCCAGCCGGGGCGTGCTGGCCGGGCCGGCGTGGGCCGCCCGCGGAGGATGGGCTCGACGGCTGAGGTATCCGCTGTACTGGACGGCGGTCGGTCTTCCCCTCCTGGTGGCCGCCCTGGTCCTTGGAGGCTACTACTACGGCGGCCTGGAGCTGATGCGCCGGCTCAAGGCCACGCTGTGGCTGGTGCTGGTGTTCGTGGTGGTCAGGGATCTGGCCCGGCTGTGGCTGCGACTGTCGCATCGTTATCTGGCTGTGCTCCTGGCCCGCCGCCGGCGCGAGGAGGCCTTGCGCGCCGGATCGGGAGAGACGCCGGCGCCGGTGATGAGCGAGTCGGCGGTCGACCTCCCGCAGATCGTGGGCCGGGCGGGGATGCTCCTGGAGGGCCTGCTGCTGGTCGGCCTGACCGGATGCCTCTGGATGGTGTGGAGCGACGTGACCCCCGCCCTGCGGGTGCTGGAGACCGTCGAGTTCTGGCCCACGACCACGACCGGCACCGCGACCGTCACCCGCCCCGACGGCACCACCGTCCAGGAAACCGTCGTGACCACGCGCATGATCACGCTGGCCGACGTGATACTGGCGGTTCTGGCGGCCCTGGTGGCCTGGGTGGCCGCCCGCGACGGTCCGGCGTTCCTGGAGATGTCGATCCTGCGGCGCTTCCAGCTGGACGCCGGAGCCCGCTACGCGGTGACCACGGTGGTCCAGTATGCCGTCTCGGCCGTCGGGATCGTGGTGGTCTTCGGCATCCTGGGCGTGAACTGGTCCAGCGTGCAGTGGCTGATCGCCGCGGTGACCGTCGGCCTAGGCTTCGGCCTCCAGGAGATCTTCGCCAACTTCGTCTCCGGCCTGATCCTGCTGGTCGAGCGCCCCATCCGCATCGGCGACACCGTCACCGTGGGCGACATCAGCGGAACGGTGACGCGTATCCAGATCCGGGCGACCACGATCACCGACTGGGACCGCAAGGAACTGATCATCCCCAACAAGGAGTTCGTCACCGGCAAGGTCGTCAACTGGGCGCTGACCGACCCGATCCTGCGGCTGACCATCCGCGTGGGCGTGGCCTACGGCAGTGACACCGACCTGGTCGTGCGAACCCTCCTGGCGGTCGCCGCCGGCCATCCCAACGTGCTCAAGGACCCCCCGCCGTCGGCCCTGTTCATGGCCTTCGGGGCCAGTTCCCTGGATTTCGAGCTCCGGGCCTTCGTGCCCCGCGTGGACCAGCTCCTGGCCACCCGCCACGACCTCCACCGCGAGATCGACCGGGCCTTCCGCGAGGCCGGCATCGAGATCGCCTTCCCGCAGCAGGACGTGCACCTGCGCAGCATCCGCGACGTGCTGCCGATCACCCGCTCCGCACGCCGGCCGGAAGGCGGGGCGACGGACTGATCCCCGACGCTGTCGATGCCGCCCCCGCGACGGTACAATCCGCCGCATGAATCCGCAGCTCCGGGATCTTTCGGGCCGCCGCGTGGTGGTGATGGGACTGGGACATTTCGGCGGCGGCATCGCCGCGGCCCGGTGGCTCTGCGCCGCCGGAGCCCGGGTCACGGTCACCGACCTGGCGGGCGCCGAGAAGCTCGCCGAAAGCCTCGAACAGCTGAAAGGCCTGCCGATCACCTGGCGGCTCGGCGGACACGATCCTGCGGATCTGCAGGGCTGCGACCTGCTGGTGGTCAGCCCGGCGGTGCCGAAGGACCGCTCGGAGTTCGTGCGCCAGGCCGTGCAACGCGGCGTGCCCCTGTCCAGCGAGATGAACCTCTTCATCGAACGCTGCCCGGTCCGCAGAGTCGTCGGCGTGACCGGTTCGGCCGGCAAGAGCACCACCACCGCGATGATCGGTTCCATCCTCCAGGCCGCGGTTCGCGCCGGACTCGCCCGGCGGGCCTGGATCGGCGGCAACATCGGGCATTCGCTCCTGCCCGACCTGACGGACATGCGGCCGGAGGACCTGATGGTGCTGGAGCTTTCCAGCTTTCAGCTGGAGGACCTGGACGCCCTGGCCTGGAGCCCGCCGCGGGCCTTGATCACCAACATCCGGCCCAACCACCTCGATCGCCACGGCACGCTGGAGGCCTATGCCGCCGCCAAGCTCAACATCGTCCGGCACCAGTCTCCCCATGACGTGGTGATCATCCCGGCAGGCGATCCGGAACTCCGCCGGCGGCTGGAAGACGCCGGCGCCGGCCCGCGACTGCGCGAGGCGGCCTTCGATCCGGCCTTCGCCGGCGTGGTGCATCCGCCGGGTGCGCACAACCGCGCGAATGCCGCCCTGGCGATCGCCGCGGCACGCTCGCTGGATCTCCCCGATGACGTCATCCGCGCCGGGCTCGACGGTTTCGCCGGCTTGCCGCATCGCCTGGAGTTCATCGCCGAGCGCGACGGCGTGCGCTACTACAACGACTCCAAGTCCACCACGCCGGAATCCACGCGCCTGGCCATCGACGCCTTCGAATCGCCGGTGATCGTGCTCGTCGGAGGCCGCGACAAAGGCATGTCATTCGATGAGTTGGGCGAATACATGGCACACAATGCCCGGGCGGTGATCGGCTACGGCGAGATGGGCCCGTTCATCCTTCAGATCGTGCGCCGGCACGTCCCTCCGGGAACCGCCGCGGTCCGCCAGGCCGCCGGACTCGATGAGGCCGTGCGTCTCGCCCGGTCCCTGGCATCGCCCGGCGATGTGGTGGTGCTCTCCCCGGCCTGCACGAGCTACGATCTGTTCGCCAACTACGAGGAACGCGGCGCTGCCTTCCGCCGGCTGGTCCTGGCCGGGTGATGACCCCGGCGACCTCTCTCGGCCCGCAACAGGCACCGGTCTCTGTCCGCGACAGCCACCGGCAAGTCTTGCGGGCGACACGCAGCCTTTGCGCGAGTCCCCTGAAAAGCCGCACACGAGGGGGCTATGAAATCTCCCATTTTAACAAAGTACGTAAGTCGCTTCTCTGAAAAGACTTAATGGAAATACTGCCGCGGCTGGGCTCCAGCAATTCTCATGCCGCAGATGACTGGCACGGCAGTTGCGTAGCCACGCGGGTCGGTGGCCATGCGCCTCCGCCCCGGTGTCGGCGGCGCGGAGGTTCCGGCCGCCGGCCGTGTGCATGGAGTGTGCCGATGGGCAGGCGAATCGTTCGCCGGGCAATGGATGGCATCGCGGGGTCCACGGATTGGACCACCATCGGCGCACGTATCCGCCGCGCGGCGGAACTGGCCGGGGCGCTGCACATGCTGGAACGGGCACGGATCGCCCGTCCGGCGTGCCGGGCACTCGGCGGATCGGATTCGGCCGGCCGGGAAGAACCGGCGGGCGACTGAGGCGGGAATCGGCGTGATTTACGGCTTGTACCAGTCCGCGGGGGGCCTGCAGTTGAACCAGTACCGGCTGGAGGTGCTGGCCAACAACCTGGCCAACGCCTCCACGCCGGGCTTCAAGCACGATCTCACCCTGGTCCGCGAACGGCCTCCGGAAACCCGCGAGCGCCCGGGCGACCCCGGGCTGCGCCACCGGACATTGGACGGTCTGACCGGCGGCTCGCTGGTCGCGCCGACCGTGACCTCTTTCGAGCAGGGGCCCCTGGAACGCACCGGAGGCCCCCTGGACGCGGCCCTGGTGGGCGACGGCTTCTTCACCGTGCAGGACGGGGACCAGGTCCGTTACACCCGGGACGGTCGCTTTGCGGTGAACGCCGAGGGCCGGCTGGTGACGGCCGCGGGCGGCCTGCCGGTGCTCAGCGACGAGGGCTTGCCGATCACGGTGCCGGCCGAGGCCTCCGGACCGCTGCGTCTGGACGCCGACGGCAGCCTGCGGGCCGGATCGGTCCGGGTGGCCCGGCTCGGGGTGGTCGATGCCGCCGACCGCAGCCGACTGGTCAAGCTCGGCGGCGGTCTGCTGAAGGCCGAGGGCACCGACATACGCCCCGCCGAGGCGGCCATCCGTCCGGGCTTCATCGAGAGCTCCACGGTCGATCCGGCCAGAGCCATGGTTGCGATGATCGAGGTCAGCCGGGCGTACCAGATGAACGCCACGATGATCGGGCTGGCGGACGCGACGCTGGCCCGGGCGGTCAACGATATCGCCCGTCTGCGGTGACGGGAGTCTGACGGGCAGGCAGGGAAGCTGACGCGATGGCAGTGACGGCATTGCATGCGGCCGCGACGGGCATGAAGGCCCTCGACGAGAAGCTCAACGTCGTGGCCAACAACATCGCCAACATCAACACCGTCGGCTTCAAGCGGTCGCGGGTCAACTTCGAGGACCTGTTCTACCAGGTACGACGCGAACCCGGCGTCCGCGACGTCAACGACGAGCCCAGCCCGCACGGGATCCTGGTCGGACTGGGCGTGCAGGTGTCCGGCACGCAGCTGAACTTCGAGCAGGGCACGGTGGACCCGACCGGCAAGAAGCTGGATCTGGCCATCGACGGCGAAGGCTTCTTCCAGGTGAAGACCTACTACAACGGCCAGGAGACCGTGGCCTACACCCGGGCGGGCAATTTCGTCCGCAATGCCAACGGCTACCTGGTCCTGGCCAACAGCGAGGGATCGCTGCTGGAACCGCCCATCACCCTGCCGGAGGACACGATTGAAAGCAGCATCACCGTCGGACGCGACGGCAAGGTGATCGTCAAACAGCCCGGCGGCGGCCCGGAAGGCACCGAGGTGGGCCAGATCCAGCTGGCCCGCTTCGTGAACCCCGAGGGGCTGCTGCAGGTCGGCAAGAACCTGTTCGTGGAGTCCGAAGCCTCCGGAACGCCCATCGAGGGCAATCCCCTGGAAGAGGGGCTGGGCGGGCTGATCCAGGGGCACCTGGAGGGCAGCAACGTCGAACCGGTCCGCGAACTGGTGGAGCTGATCTTCACGCAGCGCGGGTTCGAGCTGAACTCGCAGGTCGTGCAGAGCGCCGACGAGGCCCTGCGCGCGATCTCGTTGCTGCGACGGTAAGCCGGTAAGCGCGGGCGGATGAGCCCGCGGGGACTGTGACGGAGGAACGCGGCTGCGGCCGCAGACCAGCGGGAGGCCCGATCGGGCGAGATCGAAGGCAGGACGCACCGGGCAGCGGACACATGCGGGCCCGGAGCACCATCAGCGACGCGGAGGTCGTCCATGCAGGATGCGCGATGGGACATGTCGGCTGAACGCGGGAGCCGCACGGCGCGACGGATGATGAGCGCCGCGCTGGCGGCGGTGCTGGCCGCCGGCGGTCCGGCTCGGCCCGCTCCGGCCGACTCCGCCGCGCCCGGCGAGACGGTGGTGCATCTCCACCCTTCGGCCACGGTCTCAGGCGACGAGGTCCGGCTGGCCGATCTGGCGTCCCTTCGAGGCGAAGGCGCTGAGCTGGTTGCCGACTGGACGGTGGCTACGGCCCCTCCCGCCGGGGAGCGCATCGTCCTGCAGTTGGGTGAGCTGCAGAGCATTCTCGCGGCTCGCGGGGCCAATCTCGGCCGGTGGACCTTCCGCGGCAGCCTGGCCTGCGAGATCCGCCGACCGGCCGAAACCGCAACCTCCCGCCCGGCCCCGGAAGCCTCCAGCGGCACGATCCTTCCCTCAGGGACGACCCAGCCGGCGCCTGCGGCCCGAATCGCCGCCGAGCCGGCATCGGCCACCCGCCCGGCCGGCCCGGCCCCGTCCCGCACGCTTGAACAGGCGGTCCGGGACCACATTGCCGGTCGGCTCAGCGACCTGGGTGGCACGCCGGTGGTGCGCTTCGGCGCCGGCCTGGCCCGTTCGCTGGGCCTGGCCAGCCCGCCCTATGAGTTCCGGATCACCGATCGCGGCGAACGCCTCCTGGGCATGGTGCCGCTGGAGGTCGGGGTCTACGAGCACGGCCGGCTGCGGCAGCAGCTTGCCGCCCTGGTCGAGGTTTCGCTGAACCGCAACGTGGTCGTGGCCGCCGGCCCGATCAACAGCGGCCAGGTCATCGGGCGCGACGATCTGACCGTCGAGCCGCGCAGCTTCACTCGGGCCGAGGGCCTCGGCGCCACGGACCCCGGGGTCTTCATCGGGCAGCGGGCCCGGTCGCTGATCGCCAGGGGCGCTGTATTGACGGCCCGCGACATCGAGCCGGTGCCGCTGGTGTCGCGCAACGACCTGGTCACGGTGTGGGCGGGCCAGGGAGGCCTGCGGATCAAGATGGTGGCCCGATCGCTGTCCGAGGCCGGTTACGGCCAGCCGGTGACGCTGAAGAACGAGGCTTCGCGGGAGACCTTCGTGGCCACGGTAACCGGTCTGCGGTCGGCCGAAGTCACGCCGGGAGCCGGCGGCCGGCCCGCGGGAGGTGAACAATGATGCGTCGCGTGGTGATGCTCTTGCCGGCGGTCTGGGCGGTCGCCGTGCCGCAGATGCAGGTGCAGGCCCAGAGCTCCTCGCTGCTGCGCACCCCGCCGGCCCGCTCGATGCACTCGGTCGCGGCTCAGAACGGCCAGGGCCTGGGCCCGCCGGCCGCGTCTCCGGGACCGGTCTTCGACGCCGCGCCGCCGCGCGACCGGATCCGTCCGATGGCCCGGACGCTCGAACGTGTTTCGTACATCGCCCTGCCGTCCATGCCGCCGCGTAAGTTCAAGGTCCACGACCTGCTCACCATCGTCGTACGGCAGCACAAGCGCTACGAGTCCAAGGCCAAGATGGACAGCGAGCGCAAGTGGGCGATCGACGGCGAACTCTCGAACTGGTGGCGGTTCTACGACGACTGGCGTCACCTGGGCCAGGACAGACTGAGCAACGGGCGGCCGGGCTTCAAGTTCGACCTGGACAACAAGTACGAGACCGACGGACAGAACAACCGCAAGGACGTCTTCGAGACCCGCATCGGCGCGCGGATCGTGGACGTCAAGCCCAACGGCAACCTGGTGATCGAGGCCACGATGTCCGAGACGCACGACGAGGAGGTGCTGACGATCACGATGACCGGCGTGTGCCGCGCCGAGGACGTGACCGCCGACAACACCATCCTCAGTACGCAGCTGTCCGACCTGGTCCTGGTGGAGAAGAACTCCGGCGCGGTCCGGGACGCCACCACACGCGGCTGGATTCCGCGGATCCTGGACTTCGTGAGGCCGTTCTGACGCGGCGGGCGGCGTGCCGGGTCGCCGCGCCGCCCTGGAGATCGAAATGAACCGGTGGTTCAGGACAATCCCGATCGCATGGGCGCTGATGCTGGTCCTGCCGGCCCGGGCGCCGGCCGTGAAGATCGGCGATATCACCCACCTGCAGGGTTGCCGCCCCAACCGCATCGTGGGCTTCGGGCTGGTCGTGGGTCTCAACGGCACCGGCGACGGAGGCAAGTTCGCCCCCACGATGCGCTCCCTGGCCCAGCTGTACCAGAGCTTCCGCATCTCGGCGGTCTCGCTGGACGAACTCAAGAACGCCAAGAACGTGGCCATCGTCGAGGTCGAGGCCCTCCTGCCGGCCGACGGCGTGCGCGAGGGGGACCAGGTGGATGTGAAGGTCAGCAGCGTCGGGGCGGCCAAGAGCCTGGCCGGCGGGCGGCTCTTCCTGACCCACCTGTTCGGGCCCAATCCCGACGACGACCGGGTCATGGCCCTGGCCTCCGGACCCGTGCAGATCGCCGACCCGCTGACCCCGACCGTCGGTCGGATCGTCCGCGGGGCGACCATCGAGCAGGACTGGATCCACAACTACATCGCCCTGGGCTCGGAGCTCAGCCTCAACGAGGCCCTCGGCCGGGCCCGCTCCCTGGACTGGCTGCGGCCGGACGAGCCCTACGTCACGCTGGTCATCGAGGAACCGCACGCCGAGTGGGCCGTGGCCCACACCATCGCCCAGCACATCAACGAGGACAACGCGATTTCCGAGGCCGCCGGCGACCGACGGTCCGCCGAGATCGCCATGGCGTTCGACCCGCGGACGGTGGTCGTGCGGATCCCGCCGTCGGAACGCGGCAACCCGGCGCCGTTCCTGGCCCGGATCGAGAACCTCCAGCTGTTCATGCCGCTGACCGAGGCCCGCGTGCGCATCAACCATGCCGCCCAGTCGGTGGTGATCACCGGCGACGCGGAGATTTCCCCGGTCGTCATCACCTACAAGGGGCTGACCATCACCGCCCTGGTGCCGGCGCCGCCGCCGGATCCGATCGCGCCGCGCGTGGTTCAGCAGGAGTTCATCGGTGTGGATCCGCAACGCAAGGGCGGGGCCCGGCTCACCGACCTGCTGGAGGCCCTGAACCAGCTGCGGGTCCCGGCGCCGGACAAGATCGCAATCATCGAGCAGCTGCACCGGACCGGCAAGCTGCATGCGGCACTGACCGTGGAGCCATGAGGGCAACGACGATGGACAGCGGACCGCTGAGTTCGAACGTCACCGCCGTCAGGGAGCTGCGCCCTTCGGAGGTGGCCGGAGCCGGCCGCGAACGACGGCTCGAGATGCTCCGGCAGGCGGCACAGGAGATCGTCGGGGTCACCTTCTTCGCCCCGATGCTCAAGATGGCCCGCGAGTCGGTGCTCAAGGGCCGGTACGGACACGGCGGCCGCGGCGAGGAGATGTTCCGGGCCCAGCTGGACGACGAACTCGCCCGCCGCGCCAGCCTGGCGATGCACAACAGCCTCAGCGACACGATCTGCCGGCGCCTGGCCGGGAGGGTGACCGAGTGAACGCCCTGAAGGCCGACATCCTGGCCCGCGACCTGGTGCGGATGCTCGGGCAGCTCTGCGAGCTCTACTACGAGCTGGCCTCCCGGATGCGCGAACGGCTGGAGGCCGTGCGGCAGGCCGACGCCGACCGGATCCAGGCCGCCGCGGCCGTCGAGCAGGAACTGGTCGGACGACTCCGCGAACGCGAGGGCCTCGGCCGTCAGCTGGCCCGCAGGCTCGCCGAGGCCACGGGTCACGCGGCCCCCCGGGACGCGACCACCAGCGAACTGGCCGGGCGACTGCCCGAGCCGCGCCGCAGCCAGCTGCTCCTGGCGGCGGCGGGCCTGCGCGACCGCGTCCGGGAGGTCGAGCGACTCCAGGCGGTCCTGGGGCTCGTGACCCGCGAGATGATGGTCCACCTGGGGCAGGTGCTGGAAGTCATGCGGTCCGGCGGGCGGTCGAGCGAGAGCTACTCGCGCACGGGCGCGAGCCAGCGGGTCGGAACGGCCGGCGTTTTCGAGGCGGTGGGTTAAATGCCATGAGTCTGACCACCGGAGCACTCCAGATCGGCCGAAGCGCGCTGCTGAGCTACCAGAGCGCGTTGCAGGTCGTCGGACAGAACATCACCAACGCGGGCGTGGACGGCTACACCCGCCAGACCGCGGTGCTCTCGCCGATCGGCGGCGTCCAGCTTCCCGAGGGGTTCACCCCCGGAGCGGGCGTCGCCCTGAGCGCCCTGCGCCGCAACATCGACGAAACCCTGGAGAACCGGCTCCGCATCGCCATGGGCAACGAGGCCGGCACGCTCGTGCAGCAGCAGATGCTCGGTCGCATCGAGGGCGTGATGAACGAGCTCTCGGACGCGGACCTCTCCACGCTGCTGCAGGCGTTCTTCAACGCCTTCAGCAATGTGCAGAACCAGCCCCACGAGGCCGGCGTCCGCGGCATGGCCATCGCCTACGGCAACGAGGTCGCCGCCGAGATCCGCCGGCAGCGCGGCGAGATCCTCGCCCTGGCCGACGAAATCAACCAGGACATCGCCACCACCGTCGGCCGGGCCGACGACATCTGCCGCGAGATCGGCGACCTCAACGTCCGGATCGCCGCGGTGGAGAGCACCGGTCGCGGTGGGGCGGCCGCCCTGCGCGACCAGCGCGACCGGCTGCTCCGCGAGCTGGCCGAGCTCATCCAGGTCGAGGTGCGCGAGCAGCCCAACGGAGGGATCTACGTCTACGTGGGGAACGAACCGCTCATCCAGGACGGGCTCGTCCGCGGGCTCACGACTACTCAGGAAACCCAGGGCGGCTACACCCGCACCGTGGTGCGGTTCAAGGACAACAACAGCGGCGTCGAGCTGCGCGGAGGCCGTATCGCCGGGCAGGTTCGGGCCCGCGACGAGCTGATCTTCGGCCAGATCGAGCGGCTCAACGGCCTGGCCCGGGCCCTGATCCAGGAAGTCAACAAGGTCCACGCCTCCGGCCAGGGACTGACCGGTTTCACCAGCCTGACCGGGACGTTCGACGTGCTGGATCCCGCCGCGGCGCTGAACAGCGCCGCCGCCGGACTGGACCTCACACCCCGCAACGGCTCGTTCCTGCTGACCGTCCGCGACAGCGATACCGGCCTGTCGCGGACCAGCACCATCACCGTGGACCTCGACGGCATCGGCGCGGATGAGACCCTGGCCTCCCTGGCCGCCCAGATCAACGCCAAGGCCGCCAACGTG
>CALLOB010000099.1 GCA_938005315.1 uncultured Phycisphaerae bacterium | reverse complement strand
CCGAGGCCCGGCTGGAGAAGCTCTCGCGCCAGCCGATCCGGCTGGCCCAGGAGGATGAGTTCGACGGCTATCGCCGGGCCGGCCGCGTGCCGGTGCGGATCGTGGGGGCCGCAGGTCGGCGGGCGCCGGTGCGGGCAGGCTTTCCGCTTCCCCGGGGTCTCCTGAAAGACGAGGGAGACCTTCGCATGCTGGATGACCGGGGCCGGCCCGTGCCGGTGTCGGCTGCGCCGCTGTCGCGCTGGGAGGACGATTCGCTGCGCTGGGTGCTGCTGAACTTCACCGCCGAGGGCGAGCGATCGTGCGAGGTGGATTTCTCCGGCCGGAACCGGACCCCGGATGCGCCGCGGGCGACGGTGCGCATCACGGAGGCTGCCGACGGGATCACGCTGGACACGCAGCGCATCCGCGCGGTTCTGGCCCGCGACGGGCTGCTGCGCGAGTATCGCGCCGGCGGGCGGGTGCTGGCCGGTCCGATGACCGTCACCGCCCGGATCGAAACCGAGCAGGGGCCGCAGGAACTCAGGGCCCTGCCGGCCGAGGAACTGCTCATCGAGGAAAACGCCCCCCTGTACGCGACGGTGCGCCTCAAAGGAACCCTGGGGGACGCCCAGGGGCAGCCGTCGGTCTTCAAATACGACCTGCGGGTGCTGGCGGCCGCGGACTCCGGGCGGCTCAACCTGCTGCTGACGGTCTGGCACCATGCCGCCCGGACGGAGCCCTTCGAGGAGGCCGCGCCGGTGGTCCGGGTCAGCCGTCTGGAGGCGGCTTTCGGCCGGCGGGCGGCGGCGTCGGCCTACGGCGTGGGCACGGAGTCGGGGGTGGTGGCGCTTCCGGCAGCCGGCGCCTGGACGCTCGAGCAGCCCGACGACCTGCACTACACCCTCCGGCAGGCGGAGAGCTTCCAGCGGGACGGTACCCGGGCGGCCGGCTGGCTGGCGGCCCTGGACGGCGATGCCTGGCTGGTCACGGGCGTCCGGCATTTCTGGCAGAACTGCCCGAAGTCGCTGGCCGCCGGCGACGACGCGGTGCGCATCGGGCTGTGGGCGGGTTCGGCGGCGTTCGAGTGGGAGGCCGGGCTGGCCAAGACGCACGAGCTGGTGCTGGACGTCGCGGCCTCGGAGGGCTCGGCGTCTGCGCCGCCGGTGGTGGACCTGGACCCGCTGCGGATGACCATGCCGCCGGCCTGGGCGTGCGGCACGGAGGCGGCCGGGGCGGTGCTGGCCCGCTCGCGCGAGATGCTGGCGACGTTTCCCTACTGGGAGTGCTGGCGGGAGTCGGACCTGCGGACCTGGATGGCGGCCATGCCGGCCGGGATGCGCGACTTCGGCGACGGTTACATGGGCGGGCCGCACAAGGGGAAAAACGCCTACCAGAATCTCGAGTACGACATCGCCTACAACTTCCTGATCGAGTTCCTCCGCACCGGCCAGCCCTGGTATCTCCAGGCCGCCGAGCCGATGGCCCGCCACCAGGTGGACATCGACACGGACAATTTCAGCGGCCGGCCGTGGAAGCACAGCCCGCAGCACACCACCAACGAGGCGGAGTTCGGGCACGTCTTCTGCCGGGGTCTCATGATGCATTACCTGCTGACCGGCGAGCGCCGAACGCTGGAGGTCGCCCGGCGGACCGGCGACTACATCGCCCAGCGGCTGGAGCGTCACGAGGGGGTGGGCAACGAGCGGCAGATCGGCTGGTCGCTGTACCACCTGACCGGCCTGTACGAAGTCACCCGCGAGCCGAGGTACCTCCGGGCGGCCGAAACGCTGTGCCGGCGGTTGATCGAGGGGCAGTCTCCGACCGGAAAGTTCGACATCCGCTGGGACAACCGCATCGCCTTTTTCAACGGCATCGCGATGAACGGCATGCTGAGCGTCCAGGAGCACAACCGGGACGCCGCGCTGACCGACGGTGTGCTGCGGGTCGCGCGGCGGACGCTGGGCTTCTACCCGGAGTACGCCTGCCGCACGCTCAACGCGTTCTGCTGGGCGCTGGACGTGACCGGCGACCCCCGTTACCTGGACGCGATGGAGCGGGTCTGGAACAGCAGCATGGAGTTCCTCTGGGACCGCAGCGTGGCCCCGGAGATGACGCACATGTGGCGCTTTCCGATGTTCGCGGCCCGCTACGGCCTGTTCACGATGTTCGCCGGGGAGCGCGACCGCCTGCCGGACCCGGCGACCTGGCGGGGCATGCGGCTGAAGTCGCCGCTCGCGGAGGTCCACGTGCGGGCGACTTCGGCGGACGCGCGTGTTCTGGTGCTGCGCGAGGGGCTCACGACCGGGTCGGTGCAGATGCTGGACGAGGCCGGACGGGAAGTGTCGAAAAACACGCTCGACCGCGCGGCGGAGTATTTCCAGGGCGTGCTGCTGGACGTCCCCGCGGGCTCCATCCGGCGGCTGCGCATGAGCGGTCCGGCGGGTACGAGCTGGCAGGTGCAGCACGACGCCGGGGCGGCGGTGACGGTGTACGATCCGGCCGGCCTGCATCTGGCGGCCCTGCAGCCGCGGGCCTTCGGCGCGCCGCTTCCCGGCGCGACGGAGGTCAAGCTGCGCTTCGAGGCCCTGGGCGAGGGTTTCCACTCCGCAACGTTGCATGACGCGGCCGGGAATCCGGTGGCGGTCGTCCGGCATTTCATCGACTTCGGCGATCCCGGCCGATATGAGCTGGAACTCAAGGCCGCGGTGCCGTCCGGTCAGTCGGGATGGTCGGTCAGCCTGCACAACCTGAAGGTCCTCTCGGTGGAAGGCATGGGACCCTACTGGGCGGCGTCGCCGGAGTCGCTGTTCCTTCCCGAGCGGATGGTCTCCCCATGACGGGAGTTCCGAAAGGTGCCTGAGGCGCATGGGCCGGGGATTTCGGACCCCTGCGGATCATGGCGTCCGCCAACAGGCCGGCGCGATCGCGTTCGCCGGGGCAAGGCCGGCAGGAGGTCTGCCGCGGGCCGGCGGGATGCGGTATGCCGGGTCCGGTTCCCGCAAGGGGCGGCGGGAAGTTTTCCCCGGGATTTCAGAAAAAACCCTTGAACGCGCCGGGCCATTCGGCGATAATCGGTTTTGATGGCATTTAGACCGTTTTAAACGCCGCGAAGGACGATCACGTCTTGGCAGCCGGGGACGGCAATCCGGGGCCGGGGCATAAAGGGTGCGGGGTACCGCGACGACGGGAACGCAGGGCGAGTGCACGCATGAGTCAGTCGGTTGTTTCCTCATGTGCCACCTCGGCGGCGGTCGCGGGGGGTCCGCGTGCGGCCTGGCCGAGGCTGCGCGAGGTGATCGTCACCTTCAAGACCCACTTCGACATCGGCTATACCGATCTGGCCCGCAACGTGGTGGAGAGCTACCGCACGGCGATGATCGACAAGGCTCTGGCGGTCTGCGACGCCACGCGGGAGCTCGGGCCGGAACAGCAGTTCATTTGGATGCTTCCGGGCTGGCCGCTGACTCAGATCCTGGGGCCGGGTCAGTCCGAACCCCGGCGGCGGCGGGTTCTGAAGGCGATCGCGGAGGGCCGGCTGGTCTGGCACGCGTTGCCGGTGACCACGCACACCGAGTCTCTGGAGCTTGAGGACGTGGTGCGTGGGCTGGGGTTTTCCTCGGCCCTGGCCCGTTCGGTAGGTCAGCCGCTGCCGCGGGACGCGAAGATGACCGACGTGCCTTCGCATGTCTGGTCGCTGCCGACGATTCTGGTGCACGCGGGGGTGGAGTTCCTCCATCTTGGGGTGAACGCGGGCAGCAGTCTGCCGGAGGTTCCGACGCTGTTCTGGTGGGAGGGGCCCGACGGTTCGCGGCTGCTGACGATGATGGTGTTGGGATACGGGACGGGCCTGCTGCCGCCGCCGGGCTGGCCTCACGAGACGTGGCTGGCGCTGATTCACACCAAGGACAACGAGGGACCGCCCGAGCCGCAGCAGGTGCGCGAGCTGTATGCCCGTGCGGCGGCCGAGCTGCCCGGCGTGCGGGTGCGGATGGGGCGGCTTTCGGACTTCGCCGACGCGATCCGTCGCGAGCGGCCGGACCTGCCGGTGGTGCGGGCGGACATGCCGGACACGTGGATTCATGGTCTGATGTCGATGCCGACGGAGACCGCCCGGGCGAGGCGCGTGCGGCCTCAGCTGGTGCGGCTGGAGGCGGGCAATACCCTGCTGCGGGCCTGGAAACTTGACGTTCCCGACGCGGCCGAGGCGGTGGCCGCGGCCTGGGAGCGCAGCCTGATGTTCGGCGAGCACACCTGGGGCATGGACGTCAAGCTGTTCGGCGAGCGGGCCTACGGCCGGGAATGGAGCCGTAGGCGTGCCGCCGGCGAGTACGCGAAGCTGGAGGCCTCATGGGCCGAGCAGGCCGGTTATGCCCGTGAGCTGGAGGGGATCGTCGGCCCGCTGCTGGAGCGTCACGACCGGGTGCTGGCCTCGGCGGTGAAGGTGGCCGGTCCGCGGGTGGTGGTGTTCAACCCGCTGGCGTGGGAGCGCGACGACGTGGTGGAGGTTGACTGGCCCGATCCGGCGCCGGCGGGGCTGGAGGACGCCGACACCGGCGAGCCGGTGCCGTTCCAGCACCGGAGCGGGCGGCTGTGGCTGCGGGCCGGGCGGGTTCCGGCCCTGGGTTACCGCACCTACAGGGTTTCCGGACGGCCGTTCCGGGATGGCGGCCTGGAGGCCGACCGCGCCGCCGGAACGATATCCAACGGCCTGCTCCGTGTGGCGCTGGACAGCGAGCGCGGGGGCATCCGGGCGATTCACGAGCTGTCCTCGGGGCGGCAGTTGGTCTCGGAGGCCGACGGCCTGGCGTTCGGGCAGTACCTCTACGAGCGGTTCGACGCCTCGGACGTGGCCCGGTGGGTGCAGGCCTACAACGTTCCGGGGCTGTGGTGGGTGGAGGGCGACTTCGGCAAGCCGAACCTGCCGCCTGCGGAGGAGGTGCCGCACGCGCTGTTGCCGGCCAGAGGCTTCGACCTGCGGATGGACTGCGGCGCGGTGTCGGCGACGGCCCGCATGACGGTGCGGCCCGGAAGCGAGCCGGGGCACCGGGTCGCGCTGGCGGTGACGCTGCATGCCGGGTTGCCCTGGGTGGACCTGGAGTGGTCGATCGAGGCCAAGCCCGAGACGCCCTGGCCGGAGGCCGGGTGGCTTTGCCTGCCGGTGGCCGTCGGGGGTGAGCCCCGTTTCCGGCTGGGCCGGCTGGGGGCGGTGACGGACCCGATCCGTGAGGTCCAGCCGGGCACGAATCACCACGTGTTCTGCGTGAACACGGGCGTCACGGTGACCGATTCCTCGGGGGCGGGGCTGGGCATCTGCCCGGTGGACGCGGCCCTGGTGAGCCTCGGGGAACCGGGGCTATGGCGTTACAGTCGGCGGTACACACCGAGCCGGCCGGTGGTGTACGTGAACCTGTACAACAACCAGTGGTCGACGAACTGGCCGCAGTGGATCGGCGGTTCGTGGTCCTCGCGCATCCGGGTGTGGCCGGTGAACAACGCGGGGACGGCCGGGGATCTGATTCATCCCGGCTGGGAGGCACGGGCCCGTTGTTCGGCCATGTCGGCGGACGGTCCGGGCGGATCGCTGCCGACTTCGGCGGCGGGCATCGGTCTGTCGCGTGCCGGGATGCTCGTCACGGCGTTCGGGCGCAATCCCGACGGTGAGGGTCTGCTGCTGCGGTTGTGGGAACAGGCCGGCAGCAACGAGGCCTGCCGGGTGACGCTGCCGGCGGGGTTGCGCCCGGGGCGGGTGCGGTTCTGCGACCTGCGGGGCCGGCCGACCGGCCGGGAGGTGATGGTACGGGACGGCCGGTTCGAACTCCAGGTTCGCCCCTACGCGCCGATCAGCCTGCTGCTCGAGTAGGCCCGCGACCGTCGAGAACGGTGGCGTTCAGCGAGGGTGGCCGGATCGCGCCTGCGTGCGACATGTTCGCGGGTGCGGCGCGGTCGGCCGCGCGTCGCGGGCGGGTTCCTGCGGGTTTTTCGATTTCCCGGGTGTCTTCATCACTTCGGACTTTCCGCGCGGCTTTTTCACGGGCCTGTCTCGGACGGCACTTGCCTCTTCAGCGCCTGCAGGCGGGGCGCGGGGCGGCTTTGCGCCGGGCGGCGCCAGTGCGTTGACCCCCTTGGGGAGCACCCATACAATGCCCCGGGCAGTGGAGATGACGTCATGCGTGTGGTGATCAACGGACAGGAGCAGGAGCTTCCGGCGGAAACGACCGTGGCGGAGCTGGTGGCCCGTTACAATCTGCGACCCGAGCACGTGGCCGTGGAGGTCAATTGCAATCTCGTGACCCGACGGCTCTTCGATTCGACCGCCCTTTCCGACGGGGACCGGGTGGAGATCGTGACGCTGGTGGGGGGAGGCTGATGACCGGGGAGGTGCTGAGGGTCGGTCCGTTCGAGTTGCACAGCCGGCTGCTGGTCGGCACGGGCAAATACGCGGACTTCCAGCAGATGAACGCCTGCCTGGAGGCATCGGGCTGCGAGGTGGTGACCGTCGCGGTGCGTCGCGACGTGCTGACGGCCGAGGGCGGCCGCAGGAGCGGGAGCATCATCGATGCTCTAGACACCCGGCGTTACACGATCCTGCCCAACACCGCGGGTTGTTTCACGGCTGCCGACGCGATCCGGGCGGCCCGGCTGAGCCGCGAGCTGCTGGAAGGTCTGGGGAACCCCGGGGCGGCGTGGGTCAAGCTGGAGGTGCTGGGCGACCGTCGCACGCTTCTTCCGGACCCGGTGGGTTCGCTGGAGGCCACGGAGAAGCTGGTGGCCGAGGGGTTTTGCGTGCTGGTGTACACTTCCGACGATCCGGTGATGGCCCGGCGTCTGAAGGAGGCCGGGGCCGCCAGTGTGATGCCGGCGGGTTCGCCGATCGGCAGCGGCCAGGGGGTGTTGAACCCCAACAACATCCGGATCATCTTGGAGTATCTCAAGGAAGGCGACCCGGACTACCCGGTGATCGTGGACGCCGGCGTGGGCACGGCGTCGGACGTGACCATCGCGATGGAACTCGGGGCCGACGCGGTGCTGCTGAATACGGGCATCGCCGGCGCCGACGACCCGGTGACGATGGCCCGGGCGATGCGTCACGCGGCCGAGGCCGGCCGGCTGGCCCGGTTGGCGGGCCGGATTCCGCGGCGGCTCTACGCGACGGCATCCAGTCCGGTCGAAGGCGTGATCGCTCCGGCGGCGTCGAGGGGGCGTTAGGCGATCCCCGGCCGCCCGGGCGGGCGTCAGTGGAAGGATGGCGGCGCCGGCGGCGCACAGGAACTCCCGGCCTTGCAGCGAAGAACCCGGAACCGCATCTGCATCTGGCTGATCTTCGGGGGGCTGCTGAACTTCCTGGCCTACACCATCGTGTACGCCGAGCTGGGCGGGGACGCGCGCAACGGGTTCGTGGAACACACCACCCGGCCGGACGGCAAGACGGTGAAGACCCATTACATCCGGGGGCATTTCCTTCGCGGACCGGCGGGCGAGCACACCGAGGTTCCGCGATGGGTCTGGATCTACAGCTACGTGCACTCGATCTCGATCTGGCCGACGCAGGGTATTCTGATGGTCTGCATGCTGATCCTGGCCCAGCCGCACATCATCGCCACGATGAAGGAGGGCAGCTGGATTCGCGGGCCGGTGTTCGTGGGCGTGGCCATCACGCTGATCATCGTGTTCTACTCGGCCATGTCGGCCTGGTTCATCATCGGATTCATTTCGGACCTGCGTGCCTGAAGCCGTCGGCCGGCCGGCCGCGGGCGCGGACAGGGAGGGTCGTCGATTGCAGGCGGCGGATGTTCTGGGCCCGGACGGCCTGATCGCCGCGCGGCTGCGCGGCTATGAGTACCGGCCGCAGCAGATGGAGATGGCCAAGGCGGTCGAGCGGGCGGTGCGCGAGAAGCGGCACCTGCTGGCCGAAGCCGGCACCGGGGTAGGCAAGAGCTTCGCCTACCTGGTGCCGGTCATCGCCCAGGCGCTGGCCGACGGCCGGAGGGCCCTGGTCACCACGCACACGATCTCGCTGCAGGAGCAGCTGATCAGCAAGGACGTGCCCTTTCTGCAGTCGGTCTGGCCGGAGCCGTTTCATGCGGTCCTGGTCAAGGGCCGCAACAACTACCTGAGCATCCGGCGTCTTCAGGAGGCCAGCCAGCGGCAGAACATGCTGTTCGGCTCGGACGCGCTGCTCAACGAGCTCTGGCGGATCGAGCAATGGGCCTACCGGACGACGGACGGTTCGCTGTCGGACCTGGAGCCGGCGCCGGACCCGGCGGTGTGGGATCTGGTGCGCAGCGAGCACGACAACTGCCTGGGCCGCCGCTGTCCGCATTATGCGCGCTGCTTCTACTACCGTGCCCTGCGCCAGGCCGAGCAGGCGAATCTTCTGGTGGCTAATCATGCCCTGACGCTGATCGACCTGGCGGCCAAGCACGCGCGTCAGGGCAGGGGGGTGCTGCCGGATTACCGGATCGCGGTGATCGACGAGGCTCACAACCTCGAGAACGTGGCCTGCGAGACGTTCGGCGTCGGCGTGGCCCGGTCGCAGGTGCGTTACCTGCTGAACCGGCTGTACAGCGAGCGCACGGGCAAAGGTTTCCTGGTGGTCTGCGACGCCCGGCAGGCCATTCGGCTGACACAGGAGGCCCGGCGGGCGGCGGACCGCTTCTGGGAGGGGGTTCTGGAGTGGCAGCGAGCGTACGGCGCGCCCAACGGGCGTCTGCGCGACGCCCTGCCGGTGGAGAACAGCCTGTCAGAGGCCCTGGGCGAGCTGGCGGCGGCGATGGACGATCTCCGTCCGTCGATCGAGAAGGAGGAGGAGCTGGCGACGCTGACCAGCCTGGCCGACCGGGCGGGCTTGCTGGGGGCCCAGGTGGAGCAGTTCGGGCGGCCGCCGGAAGAGGGCCGGGTCCGATGGATGGAGGTCCGGCCGGGTCGCGAGCCGAATGTCAAGCTGTGCGAAAGCCCGGTCGAGGTGGCCGACCGGCTCGGCGAGGTCATCTATAAAGCCCTGGACAGCGTGGTGCTGACCAGTGCCACGCTCTCCGTGGGGCGACGGGAGGGGCTGGCCTACCTGCGCGGCCGGCTGGGGATTCAGGAAGCCGACGAGGTTGTCGTCGGTTCGCCGTTCGATTACGCGTCGCAGGCCGAGCTGCACATCGAGACCGGTCTGCCGGAGCCTGACGAGCCGGCGTTCGCGGAGCCGGCGGCCGCGGCGGTGCTGGGTCACGTCCTGGAGACGGCGGGGCACGCCTTCGTGCTGTTCACCAGCTACGACATGATGAACGACTTTGCGGCCCGGCTGCGGGAGCCGCTGGAGGCGGCGGGCCTGAAGCTGATGGTGCAGGGCGAGGGGCTGGGGCGGGGGGCGATGGTGGAGCGTTTCCGCCGGCAGGCCGGCTCGGTCATCTTCGGCACCGACAGCTTCTGGGAGGGCGTGGACGTTCCCGGGGCGGCCCTGGTGAACGTGATCATCGTCAAGCTGCCGTTCGCGGTGCCCTCGCGTCCGGTGATCGAGGCCCGGATCGAGCAGATCAAGGCCGGCGGCGGCCGGCCGTTCCCCGACTATCAGCTTCCGGAGGCGATTCTGCGTTTCAAGCAGGGCTTCGGGCGGCTGATCCGGAGGCGGACGGACCGTGGGCGGATCGTGGTGCTGGACAAGCGGCTGAAGACCCGGCGATACGGCTCGAAATTCCTGGAGGCGGTGCCGCCCTGCCGGGTGGTGGTTCACGAATAAGGGTTGGTCAGCGGCCGGCCGGAGGCCTAGGCTTGATGTGTTGGTCGAATGACGCGCGCCTGGAGCGGGAGGTCGACCATGCGCACCTCGAGCCTGGTATCCGGTTTTCTTCTGCCGGCGGTACTGGCGGCGCCGGCGGCGGCTCACAAGCCGATTTTCAGCGACGGAACCGCCCTCTCGCCGGAAACGGCCATCCGGATCGACGACGTCTCGATTTCCTATGTGATTTACCACGAGGTGACCGAGCCCGGTCGGCCGTTGTGGCTTGTCTTCGACGTCGCGGCCGGCCAGCGCGTGTATCTGTCGCTGGGCGTGCCGGTGCTGGAGGGCTCCGAGAGTCTTCGCCCGAGTCTGGCCCTGCTGGGGCCGGGCCTTCCGCCGGTCGAGCTGCCGTTTGAGATTCCTGCGGGGCTGGGCGGCCTTGTGTTGCAGCGTCCCGAGGGTCGGGAGCCGGAGTTCTTCCACGAGGAGTTCACCGGCACCGACTCCTGGATCCAGGGCGAGATCGAGCCGCAGCTCGAGCAGGCCGGGACGTATTACGCCGTGGCCTGGCTGCCGGACGGCGCGACCGGAAAGCTGTGGGTGGCGCCCGGCCGGCGCGAGGCCTTCACGCTGGCCGACGTTGTGGGCCTGCCGGCGACCATTGCCCGGGTGCGGGCGTTTCACGAGCTCAGCGAGCCGTACTTCCCGTGCTTCCTGGCGTTTCTCGGGGCCGCAGTGCCGGTGCTGTGGGGGGCTCGCCTGATGCGTCGCCGGCGGTTATCATGCCCGGCCGTATGTCCCACGCAGAGCAAGCCCGCCAGGAGCGTCACCGGCGGTACATGGCGTCCTCCTTCGGCCCGTTCAAGCGGCTGCTAGGTTTCGTCTGGCCGCACAAGCGCTACCTCTATCCGGCCATCGGCTGCATTCTGCTGATGGCGGTGACCTATTCGGTAAGCCTGGGCTCGATCCCGTTCATTCTGACGGTGCTGATGCGCCCGCAGGGCCTGCACGGCTGGGTGGCCCAGACCGTGGCCGAGAAGCGGCTGGGTTGCAGTTTCGGGGTCTACAACTCGCTGAAGGACTACGAGGTGCCGGGGCTGCCGCAGGGCACGGCCACGGTGACGGACCTGAAGGAGCATTCGCCGCTGGCGGCGGCGGGCCTGCGGCGCGGGGCGTTCATCCTGGAGGCCGGGGGGGTCCGGGGCCGGGCCCACGAGGTCTTCGCGGCGCTGACGCGGGACGACACGCCGCTGAGGCTGGTCTGTCTGCCGCCCGGGGGGGGCGAGGCGGCGGAGGTGCATGTGCCGGTCGAGCCGCTGGCCGGGCACTACCGGCTGGCGCTGAGGGCGGTACACCTGATTCCCGGGGGGCTGAGCCCCCAGGAGCGCTGGCGCACGCTGCTGGTGGTGCTGGGGCTGATGGCGTGCGTGATCCTGACGGGCAACCTGGCGCGCTTTCTGGCCGAGTATCTCACGGTGGTGGTCAACTGCCGGGCGATCATGGACATCCGCCGGCGGATGTACGGCCACATTCTCAAGCTGCCGCTGAGCCATTTCAGCCGCAACACCGCCGACACCATCAGCCGGCTCTCGCAGGACACCAACGACATCTTCCGGGGGCTGTCGAACTTCTTCGAGAAGGTGGTCACCGAGCCGTTCAAGGCGATCGGCGTGGCGGCGGTGGCGCTGTACATGGACTGGCAGCTGACGGTGGTGGTCGTGCTGGTGACGCCGGTGGCGGCGCTGATCATCCGGCGGATCGGCAAGAAGATCCGCCGGGCCAACAAGCGGGTGCTGGCGGCCTACGCGATGATGCTGGGGGCGCTGGAGAGCACGCTGACGGGCATGCGGGTGGTCAAGGGCTACGGGCGGGAGAACTACGAGCGGCGGCGGCTGTTCCGCATCGACCGGGGGGTGCTCAGGCACCAGCTGAAGATGGGGCGCACAGAGGCCCTGGCGTCGCCCTCGCTGGAGATGCTGGCCTTCGTGGGGGTGGCGGCGGCGATCATGTACTTCGCGCGGGTGGTGCTGGCCGAGGGCGCCGACGAGAAGATGCCGCACTTCCTGGGAATGATCGTGCTGCTGGTGGCGATCCTGGACCCGGTCCGCAAGCTGACCACGGTGTATCCCAAGATCCAGCGGGCCAACGCCGCCGCCGAGCGCGTCTTCGAGATCATCGACAGCCGCACCGAGTACGACGGGGACGTCGGCCGCCCGGAGCTGACCCCGCTGCGCGAGGAGATCCGGTTCGAGAACGTCACCTACAGGTATCCCGACTCGAACCGGCCGGCGGTGGACGGGGTGACGCTGACGGTCCGGCGGGGCGAGACCGTGGCCCTGGTCGGTCCGAACGGCTCGGGCAAGACCACGCTGGTCAGTCTGCTGCCGCGGTTCTTCCCGGTGACGTCGGGGCGGATCCTGATCGACGGGCAGGACTGCGCCGGGGTGTCGCTGCGCTCGCTGCGGAGCCAGTTCAGCCTGATCACGCAGGAGACGGTGATCTTCCCCGACACCGTGCGGGCGAACATCGCCTACGGCCGGCTGGACGCCTCCGACGCTCAGATCGAGGCCGCCGCCCGCAAGGCCTTCGCCGACGAGTTCATCCGCCAGATGCCGCAGGGCTACGACACCATGGTCGGCGAGCACGGGGCGACGCTATCCGGCGGCCAGCGGCAGCGCATCGCCATCGCCCGGGCGATCCTGAGGCAGGCGCCGATCCTGATTTTCGACGAGGCCACCAGTCAGGTGGACGCGGAGTCGGAGATGAAGATCCACGCGGCGCTGGAGGCCATCCTGAAGGACAGCACCGCGTTCATCATCGCCCACCGCTTCAGCACCATCGCCGCCGCGGACCGCATCGTGGTGATGGACGAGGGGCGGATCGTCGGGCTGGGCACGCACGAGGAGCTGTTTGACCGGTGCGCGCTGTACCGGAGGCTTTGCGAGACACAGATGCGCGATTCAGGATGAGGAGGTCGGACATGAGTCGGCGAATGGCGGTGTGGGTCGCGGTGGGGTTCGTCTGGGCGGCGGGTCCGGCGGCGGGAGAGGCCGTGCGGTTGACGGTCGATCCGGGCGCCGTCGAGGGCCGGATCGACGAGCGGATCTACAGTCACTTCCTGGAGCACATCTATCACTCGGTCAACGGCGGGCTGTGGGGCGAGCTGGTCTGGAACCGCAGCTTCGAGCGGGTCCTGCCCGACGGCCGCTGGGAAATCAAGGACGGCCAGCTGCACCAGACCGATCCGGTGCCTGACGTCCGGCTGGTCTTCGGCGACCGCGGCTGGCGCGACGGGGAGTTCAGTCTCCAGGCCTGCAAGACCGGCGGATATGAGGGCTTCCTGATCCTGTTCAGGTATTCCGGAGAGGCGGCCTATTACTGGTTGAACCTGGGGGGCTGGGGCAACCGCTTTCACGCCCTGGAGAAGGCGACCGACGCGGGACGGACATGCGTGACCCCGCAGCGGCCCGGCCGGATCGAGACCGGGCGGTGGTACCGGATCAGGGTGCGTTTCGCGGGCCCGCGGTTCCAGGCCTGGCTGGACGATGAACAGGTGCTGGACTTCACCGACGAGCAGGCACACCCGGCCGGTGCGGTGGGCGTGGGCACCTGGACGACGACAGCGCGCTTCCGCGACCTGGCCGTGCGGTCGCCGACGGGCGAAACGCTGTTCGAGGGGTTGCCTGCGGAGCTTCCGCGCCCTCAGACGGCCAGGGACTGGGAACCCTGCGGCCGGCCCGCGCGGCTGGAACTGCAGGAGGGCGAGGCCCTCAACGGCCGGATGTGCCTGCGCGTCGAGGCTGACGGAGAGGAGGGCGGGATTCTCCAGCGGCGGCTGGCGGTGCGGGAGGGTCAGACGCTGCACGGATCGCTCTGGGCCCGCGGCGAAACAGCCGCGCGGCTGACGGTGCGCCTGACGGCCGGCGAGCGGGTGCTGGCCGAGGAGCATGCGGCGGTCGAGCCCGGGCCGTGGAAAGAGTTGAACTTCACGCTGCGGCCGTCCGAACCGGCCGAAGACGCGGCTCTGGCCGTCGTTCTGGGCGGTCGGGGGCGGGTCTGGATCGACCAGGTGAGCCTGATGCCCGATGCGGCGTTGGGGGCGGGAGGCTTCCGTCCGGACCTGCTGGAGGCCCTGGCCGGGCTGCGTCCGCCGTTGATCCGCTGGCCGGGGGGGTGTTTCGCGGAGTGGTACCGCTGGAAGGACGCGATCGGGCCGCAGCACAAGCGCATCAGCTATCCCATCGAGATGTGGGACGACCGGGATGTCAACGCTTTCGGCATCGACGAGTTCATCGCCCTGTGCCGGCGGTTGCGGTGCGAGCCGCTGGTAGTGATCAACATCGGGCGGCACGACGTTCCGGAGAAGCAGGCCGAGTACGTGCGGGAGGCCTGCGACTGGGTGGAGTACTGCAACGGGTCGGCGGATTCAGCCTGGGGGGCGGTGCGGGCTTCGCGCGGCCGGCGGGAGCCGTACGGTGTTCGTTACTGGGAGATCGACAACGAGACCTGGTCGATGGGTGCCGAAGCCTACGGCCGGGCGGTGCGGGCGTTCGTGCCGGCGATGAAGCAGGTGGACCCGTCGATCCGGATCGTGGCCTGCGGCAGCGCCGGAACGGACCTGGAGTGGAACCGCAGGGTGCTGGAGGCCTGCGCCGAGCACATCGACTGGCTGAGCCTGCATCACTATGAGCCGCCGGAGGCCTTCGCCTCGCAGCCGGCCGTGCACGAGGCCTTCTTCAGACAGTGTGCCGAGCTCATCGCGGCCTCGCGCAATCCCTCGGTGCGATTGTTCGTGTCGGAGTGGAACGCCCAGAGCACCGACTGGCGCACCGGATTGTACGCCGGGGGGCTGCTGAACGTGTTCGAGCGTTGCGGTGACGTGGTGGAGATCTCCAGCCCGGCGCTGCTGCTGCGGCACGTCTCGGCCACCGAATGGGACAACGCGCTGATCAATTTCGACCACCGCAGGTGGTTCCCGGCGCCGAATTACGTGGTGATGAAGCTGTGGCGCGACCACTTCGGCCCGCGGCGGGTGGCGGTGGAGGGAGCGAGGCCGCCGTTGAACGTGGTTGCCTCTTGCGACGAGCAGGGGCGGCGGGTTTTCGTGAAGCTGGTCAATCCCGCCGAGGAGCAGGTCGAGGTCGAGCTGACGGTGCGCGGCCCGTTCACGCTGGGCACGGCGGCGATGTCGCTGGTGGCGGCGGATTCGCTGAACGCCCGAAACACGCTGGATCGACCGGATGCCATCAGGCCGGTAAGGATGGACCTGCGGCCGGCGGGCAACAGCCTGCGGCTCATGCTGCCGCGCTGGTCGGCCGGCGTCGTCGAAATCAACGCCAGCGCGGCCGGGGCGTCGTGAAACCTGCAATCGCCATTCCGACCCCGAACCCGGTTCATCATCCCTGAGGCGATCGATTCCCGCTTGGGTCGCGCGGTTCGTCGATCTGCCGCCGCAGCCGTTCTGAAGCGGCCGGGGCCCCCGGGTTGTGGCCGCAGGTTTCTTCGGACCGCGGCGGGAGGATCCGTCAGACCTCGCGACTGCGGGGCTGCGTCATCGGCCGCTGTGGGATCACTTGTGCGCTCCGGTGGGCCCGGGGCTGTCGGGTCGCTCGGCGGGGGGGCTGAACGTCGGCTGGTCGGCGGCCTGGGCGGCGTCGGCGACGCGCAGCGTCGTTCCGGAGACCAGGGAGCCGTTCTCGGCCAGCTGCCGGAGGGTGGGCGGGCCGTCGTTCCGCGGGTCGTGGAGGATCTGCAGAGCCAGCACGTCGAAGTAGGTCATCATCGGCGAGAAATCGTTGACATAGGGCCTGGGCGGGGGGATTGAGCCCTGCATCCGCGACAGCAGGCCCACCCGGACGTGACACAGGCCCAGCACGTGCCCGATTTCGTGGGCCAGTACCCTCGGGCAGGTCTGGCGGATCTCTTTCCCTTGAGCCAGGACGATCCGCATCGGCGAGAGAAAGTGCCCGTCGCCGTCCCATTTCATGAAGGCCACGCCTCCGCGGCCCAGCAGCGGCGGCTGTTCGGCGGGGACATAATGGATCGGGATAATGACGCTGTCGGCCGGCGGGGCCTCGGCCGGGCCGAGCAGGGGGATGGCGGTCAGCGCGCCGCCGGTCCAGTCGGCCACGCGCTCGGCGATGAAACGAAGATAGGTCTCCACCGCGGCGCTGGGCGGCTCGGGCATGTGGAAGGTCAGGGACGTGCCGTGCGGCCAGCGACGCAGGCGGCGGCCGAGATCCGGGGCTCCGCCCTCGTCGGAGAGAGGACCGGTTCGCCCGAGCAGAGCGTTGAGTACCGGCACGGACAGCGCGGCGCCGATGACGTTGAACTCGCTGGTCGAGCCGTTGATCGTCGCCGACGCGGTCATGACCGTGTCGGCGGGAAGCTCGCTGCAGTCCACCTGGAAACGCCCGTGCTCGTCGCACTGCAGGCTTCCGAGGTACTTGCCGGCCTCGCCGCCGCGGTCCTGATAGAGTTCGATGACCGCCCCCGGAGCGGCCATGCATTCCACATATTGTCCCATGATCCGCAGGGGCGTGGGCACGAGCGGGTCGATGTGCAGCGGGCCGCGGTAGATCGGCCGCATGCCGTTGGCTTTGAACAGGCAGCGGGTCGCCGAGACCGCGCCGCCTTCCAGGGCGTCGGGACAGCCCAGACCGCTGTAGCGGTTTCCGGTGAAGGAGCACTCGACGAAGCGTCCCCGCGAACGCCCGCGCAGGCTGGCCCCGTGGCCGTTGTTCTGCGAGATGCTCGAGTTGGCGGCCTGGACCGCGGCCTGCCCGAAGAGGATCAGGCCGTAATCGTTGTTGCCCTCGATGACGCAATCCTGCAGGCTCAGGGTCGTCTGGTCCTGAAGCTCGATGCCGCGCCCTTCGTGACGGCGGACCGAGCAGCGTTCGAGCCGCGCCGCGGCCCGGCCGGTGGCGAAGATGCCGAAGCGTCGGCCCTGATCCAGGTGGCTGCCCACGGCGTCCAGCGAGGCCGACTCGCTCAGGTCGATGCCGGCAAAGCCCCCGCGCCGCAGCAGGCAGTTCTCCAGCCGGGCCCGGGCGTTGTTGGTCAGAACCAGGTTCCACTCGCCGTTGTCGGCGAACTGGCCGTGCTCGATCGAGATGCGGCATTCTCCGAATGCCGCCAGGCCGGCCTGCCCGTTGCCGGTGCTCTCGCTGCGCACCAGCGACGCGACCGCCCGGTCGTGGACCTCGACGCCGTGGGTCCTGTTGTTCGAGAAACGACAGGATACGGCCGCAATGCTCGCCTGACCGAAGACCGCCATGCCCGGTCCGGCGCACCGCAGGATGGCCACATGCTCCAGCCTCAGGCGGGCCGACTCCTGCACCAGGATGCCCCGGTCCTGGCCTCCCTGGATGGTCAGCCCGGCCAGGCTCAGGGAGGCATTTCCGCGGAGGATGAACGCCGGACCCGAGCAGGCCGAGAGGTCCAGGATCACGGCGGCCGGTATGGTTGTTGCGTCGATCACATCCGCGCCGGCCCGGCAATCGGCCACCAGGCCGGCCGTCAGCGGGATGACCACCTGGCGGCCGGTGAAGACCGTCGGATCCAGCTCGATGATATTGTCCGCAGGATCCGCCAGTGCGGCGTGCAGGGCTTCCGGGAGGTTCAGGACGCCGGGACGGGCCGACCTGGCGGCGGAGGCGCTGTTGACCAGGATTCTTCGCGGCTGACGCCCCGCCGTGTTGTCCTGTCGCCCGGCGGCCCGGGCGGTGGATGGGTCGCCCGCCGCGGCGACCGCCGCAAGCAGGAGCAGGACGCCTCGCGTAGCGTCGCGTCTGATCGAGGTCAAGCAAGCCATCCGGAAACGAACTCGCTGTGCTCCGCTGACGGCGACGCGCTTCGGCGAAGTCGGGCAGGGTGGCCCCCGGCCGGGCGCATGGGCCCGCGCCGCCCTCATGGGCATCCCCAAAGACCTATCGGCTGACCCGCCGGGGGGGCTTGAAGCGGCGGTCGCCGTAACGTCCGATTCAAGCGGAACATGCAAAGAGAGGCTTCGGAGGAGAGCTCCCGGCGGCCTGTCGCGGCGGCAGTCCGATAACAGCGCCGCGGAAGTCGAACGCGCCGGCGGACCGCCCGTGTCTCGGCTCTCGCTGGCTTGAGGAGGTCAGGCGGTCGCGCGTCAAGGCCTTCGAAACGGGAGATTGCCCCATCGCTTCCGGAGGGGGAGAAGCTATATTGGTGTGGCCCGGCCGCGGATGACGCGCAGGATGCGGCCGGCAGAGGAGACTCCGGACGTGGCTACGAAAAGCGACGGGCAGTCCAAGGGCGGTGATCAGGGAGCGGGCGTCCAGTCGACACGGCAAAAGGCTCCCAAGGCGAGCAAGCCCCGGCAGATGCCGCCCTGGAAGGTGATCCTGCACAACGACGACGTCCACACCATGGAAGAGGTGGTCAAGAGGATTCGCCAGCTGACCACGCTCACCGAGGAGGAGGCCATCCAGCGCATGCTCGAGGCCCACAAGACCGGCTGCGCGGTGTTGCTGGTGACCCACCAGGAACGGGCGGAACTCTACGTGGAGCAGTTCGCGACCTACAAGCTCACCGTGACCGCGGAGCCGGACGTCTGATTCCTCGCACAGCGCGGCCGTAGAGGCGTCCGGCCGCCGGTCGGTGTCTGCGGTCGCAGGACCGACCCGCCGGGGAGCTTCATTCCCCGGTTGCCTTTCATGCGTCCGGTGAGTCGATCATCCGCAGCAGCGGGGAAGGATCGGAAAGGTTCTCGACCGCCACTTCGGCACCGGCCCGGCGCAGCTCATCGGCGGTATACTTTCCGGTCGCGACGGCCAGGAGGCCGCAGCCGTTGACCGCGGCGCAGCGAACGTCGGCAGGTGTATCTCCGATCACGATCACGTCGGCACGGCTCAGCGAGCGACCAATTCTCAAGGTGGCACGCCGGAGGGCGACATCCACCAGGGCCTCGCGCGTGGCCGCGTCATCGCCGAAGGCGGCCACCGCGAACCGCTCCAGCCCCAGTCCCACCGCGCCGAGTTTGAGAGGTACCGCCGCGGCATAGTTGCCGGTCAGCATGCCGACCAGTACCCGTGGATCGCCGGCCAGCCGGTCCAGCAACTCGACAATGCCCGGCATCACCCGGGCCCGGTGGCCGTTGGCGGCCAGCTCGACACGCAGTTCATCCAGGTAGAGGCGACGGAACGACTCGTGGCGGAGATGGGCATCCTTCACGCCCGTTCTGGCGGCGGCCTCGGCGTAGATCAGGGGGTCCATGCCCCCGGCGATGGTGAGTCCCTCGAGGGTGAACCGCTCGCCCAGGACTCGTCGGCCGGCCCGCTCCATGGCCCGGACACCGGCGCCGTCGGTGAGCAGCAGCGTGCCGTCAAGATCGAAAAGCAGCAGTTTCACGCGGGCTATTCTAGCGGAGCCGGGCCTTTTCGCCCACGCGGGCGGAATCGCCCTGCAGGTGATTATCGGACGCTGGCCGGCCGACGGCCATCCTGTCGCGGACTGCGGAGTTTCCGGGGACGGATGCCGATAACTCCCGGGTATGCATGCTGAGGTGATGGAGGCCATCCAGGCCATCCGGGCCCGATGTGCACGCCGTCGTCGCCCGCCGGGCGGCGGTACGGCGCGGGTCGCTCAAGCCGGAGATTCCGCGTGTGCCGCCGCGGGCCCATCGAGCAGCGCCGACAACGCGACCATCCCCGGCGGCCGGACAGCGGGTTCGTGGCCGGCCGACGTTGTGTATGCGGCGCTGACCATCCGGCGCGTGGAGCAGAAGCTCCTGGAACTCTTCAGCCAGGGCCTGCTGCAGGGAACGGTCCACACCTGCATCGGGCAGGAGCTGGTCGGCGTGGCGGTGGCCCGGGCTCTGCGTCCGGGCGACTTCATCTTCAGCAATCATCGCGGTCACGGCCACTATCTGGCCTGGACCGACGACCTCGAAGGCCTGGTGGCCGAGGTCATGGGCCGGGCGACCGGCGTGTGCGGCGGGCGGGGCGGCAGTCAGCATCTGTGCCGGGGGGGATTCTTCTCCAACGGGGTCCAGGGCGGCATTGCGCCTGTGGCCGCGGGGCTGGCGATGGCCCAGCGGTTGCACGGCCGCGGGGGGATCGCGGCGGTGTTCCTCGGTGACGGCACGCTGGGCCAGGGCGTGGTCTACGAGACGCTGAACATCGCGTCGAAGTGGTCGCTGCCGCTGCTGGTGGTGGTCGAGGACAACGGCATCGCCCAGTCCACGCCGCGGCGCGATGCCATGGCCGGCACGGTGCGGGGGCGTGCGCGGGCGTTCGGCATCGGTTACCGCGCGGCGACGACCTCGCGGCCGGCCGAGCTGCTCGAGGCGGCTCGTGAGGCGGCCGACTTCGTGCGATCCGCGGGCGAGCCGGTGGTTCTGCACATCCGGACCCGCCGGCTGATGGCCCATTCCAAGAGCGACGACACGCGCGATCCGGCGGTTGTGGCATCGCTGGTTCGTCGGGATCCGCTCAACCGGCTCATGCTTCGGCGTCCCGCGAACCTGGAAGCCGCACTGGAACGGATCGATCGGCGGATCGAGGCGGCGGTGGCCGCGGCCCAGGCCGCCCCGGCGGGCGGGCTCGACGCTGATGGCGGATCCGGCGGCGCGGAGGCCGCCCCGAGCCAGGCCGGCGTCGCGGATCATGCTCTCAGGCCTCCGCGCGTCCCGGCCGACGGCCTGTGGAAGCCCTGGTCCTTCGAGGCGGTCCGGGTCGCCGACGGCATTCGCGACGCCCTGGCCGAGGGCATGGCCGGCGACGAGCGCGTGTTGCTGCTCGGCGAGGACATCCGCGACCCCTACGGAGGGGCGTTCAAGGTGACCGCGGGGCTGAGCACCCGGTTTCCCCAGCGCGTGCGCAACACGCCGATCAGCGAAGCGGCGATCGTGGGGATCGGAGCGGGCCTGGCTCTGGCGGGCTGGCGGCCGGTGGTGGAGATCATGTTCGGCGACTTCATTCTGCTGGCCGCGGATCAATGGGTGAATCACGCCGCCAAGTTCGCCTGGATGTACGACGGCGCGGCCTGCGTGCCGCTGATCGTGCGCACGCCGATGGGGGGCTACCGCGGGTACGGTCCGACGCACAGCCAGTGCCTGGAGAAGCATCTGCTGGGGGTTCCGGGAACGAGGGTGCTGGCCCTGCACCGGCGGTGCTGTCCGAAGCGGCTGTACGCGGCCCTGCTGACGACGGTGGACCGACCGACGCTGGTGCTGGAGAACAAGCTGCTTTATGCCCAGCGGGCCGAGGCCGTCGCGCCGGCGGGTTTCGAGATTTCGGCCGCCGGCGAGCCTTTTGCGACGGTGCGGCTGGCATCGCCCCGCCCGATGGCGACGGTGGTGGCCTATGGCGGAGCGGCGGAAGCGGCGGAAGCGGCGGTGGTCCGGCTGTGGGAGGAGGAAGAGGTCGGCAGCGAGCTTCTGTTGCCGAGTCAGCTGTATCCGCTGGACGTGGAGCCGGTCGTGGACTCGCTGCGGCGAACCGGGCGGCTGGTCGTCGTGGAGGAGGGGCAGCTGTTCGCGGGTTTCGGGGCGGAACTGCTGGCCCGGCTGGCCTGTCAGGAAGGCATCGGGCCGTTCCGGGCCCGGCGCGTCGGTCCGGCAGCCTGTCCGGTGCCGGCTTCGAGGTCCGCCGAGGCCCGGGCCCTGCCGTCGGCGGACGGGGTTGTGGAGGCGGTCACGGAATTGCTGGGCGCCGGCCGCCCCGGCCTGAACGGGTGATTCCCGGCTTTACCGATCGATTTCTTGCGCGAAAAACGCGGGAGGCGGGGATCGAGCCCGCCTCCCGCGAGGCATGAGTCATCGGAACCGGCTTTGCGGTCCCCGTTATCCGGCTCACTCCGGCACGATGACCTGGTCGATCACGTGAATGACCCCGTTGGCCGCCTCGATGTCGGTCTTGAGCACCTTGGCTCCCTGGATCTTCACACCGTCGGAGGCGTCGATGCGGACCGTCTTGCCCAGGGCGGTCGAAGCCTCGCTGAGCTTCACCACATCCGCGGCCATGACCTTGCCCGGCACGACGTGATAGAGCAGCACGCTCTTGAGCTTCTCGGGGTCGCCCAACAATCCTTCCAGCGTGGCGGCCGGAAGGCGGCCGAACGCCTCGTCGCTGGGCGCGAACACCGTGAACGGCCCCTCGCCGCGGAGCGTGTCGGTAAGGCCCGCAGCGTCCACGGCCCTCAGCAGCGTGCCGAAGGCGCCGGCCGATCGGGCGACGTCGACCACGTCGTCGGCGGGCAGGATGACCTCGTCAATCACATGAATGAGCCCATTGGCGGCCTCGATGTCGGCCTTGATCACCGTGGCATGGCCGTTGATGCGGATCGGCGAGGCCACGCGGATCGACACCGTCTGCCCAAGGAGCGTCCTGGCCGATTCCATCGCGGCGATTTCCCTGGAATAATGCTTGCCGGGCAGGACATGGTGCTTGAGCACCGCCCGAAGCTTCGGAAGATCTTTCAGGAGCCCCTCGACGGCGCCTTTCGGCAGTTTGGCGAAGGCCTCGTCACTGGGAGCCAGGACGGTGATCGGGCCGCCGCCCCGCAGGTCGTCTTCCAGGCCGGCCGCCGAAACGGCCGCCAGAAGCGTCCCGAACGACCCGGCGCCGCGGGCCACGTCGATGACGCTGTCGGCCGGCAGGATGACGCGGTCGATCACGTGGATCACGCCGTTGCAGGCGGCGATGTCGGTCTTGACGACCGTGGCGCCGCCGACTTCGACCCGCTGTCCGGCTTTGATGCCGAGTGTCTGTCCGAGCAGGGACCGGGCCGAGTCGATCTTGACGACGTCGGCGGCCATGACCTGACCGGCGACCACGTGGTGCTTCAACACAGCCCTGAGTCTGGGAATGTCCTTCAGCAGACCGTCCAGGGCGCCTTCCGGCAGCCGGGCGAAGGCCTCGTCGGTCGGTGCAAAGACGGTGAACGGGCCCCTGGACTTCAGGCAGTCGACCATGCCGGCGGCGGCGAGAGCCTTGGCCAACGTATTGAACGATCCGGTCCCGACGGCGGTCTCGACGATGTCCTTGCCGCCCCTGGCGTCCGCCGACATGTCCCGGCTGCACTTGTTGGAAGCCATAGCCGCGCCAGAACCGTAACCGGCTTTGTCGGACTTGTCGCCCGAAGCCTTGGCTCCACCGCACTGGGCGAGGGCCAGACCCGTCACGGCCATGACGGCCAGTGACCAGCTCAAAAGGAACCTGCGATGCATTTTTTTTCTCCTTCCAATTCGATTGGCTTGTGAAGGCCGCACGACGCGTGCGACCCTGATCTCTTGTCAGACACAACAATTTAGGATGCCAGGGATGGGATGACCAAGAAAAAACCGCTCAAATCGCTCACAAGCTGTTGTTTGACGTAAATAATCCTAAATAAAGATTTTGAATCACTATTCGGCGACGTTTTATGGGGTATATACCCCAAGTAATCTGTTCCGTAGTCCGTTTGCTGGGGGTCCAGGGGCATCAGGCGGGAGCAGGCCACGAATGCGGCGTTGAACAATTTGCGGCCAGGAGTCGCCGAAGGAACCGATTCTGGCATCGGCTCGGGGCCTGGGCCGCGCCAGAGGCGCATCGACCGGTGTTGGTGCGATGCGGCGTCCGGGCCGGAATGGCCGGACAACCTGGAACCGGCGGGTCGGGGGAGCTCCAGTGGGCAGGATGGCGGTTCGGCGGCTTACAGCAGCGGTTGCCTGGACGAGGCGAATGGCGGACCGGGTGCTTCAGGCACGCTCCGGCGTTGCTTGGCGGCATCCGGGGCATTGACCGGCGCGGCCATTGGAACGGCGGCCGGCCCGGCGATGTACATGCGGGCCAAGCTTCATTGGGCGCCGTGGCCGTGTGAACGACCGCGGGCCGGCGCGGTATGCATACCGCGTCGGCCCGCAGGATCCGGAACGCTCCGGGAGTTGCTCAGCCGCCCAGTCCGAGGGCGGCACCAATGGCGGGCGCGAACTTGACGATCAGGCCGGCGAACACGACCGAAACCATGCTCATGAGCTTGATCAGGATGTTCAGGCTGGGCCCGGAGGTGTCCTTGAACGGGTCTCCGACGGTGTCTCCGACGACGCCGGCCTTGTGATCCTCGGAGCCCTTGCCGTAGATGATCTGATCCGGCCGGCCGGCCCTGACGGCCAGTTCGGCGCGGGCGACCAGCGCGTCGCGGATGACCGGCGGCAGCTTCTCGCGGACGGCGGGGTTCTCGGCGATGTCCTGGGCCCGGATCTTGCCGTAGGTTTCGATCAGCTTCTTGGCGTTGTCCCAGGCTCCGCCGGAGTTGGCCATGAAAATCGCCATCGCGAACCCCGAGGTCAGGCCGCCGGCCAGCAGCCCCATCACGCCGGGCACGCCGAACACAAGGCCCACGGCCACCGGGATGGTGATGGCCAGCAGCGACGGAAGGATCATCTCGCGCTGAGCGCCGGCGGTGGAGATGGCCACGCAGTTGGCGTAGTCCGGGTACTGCTGGCCCTCGACGGTGACGCGTTTGGGCCAGTTGTCGGGGTTCTGCACGAAGCTCTCGTCGTGGCCCTGGCCGCGGAGATACTGGCGGATCTTCTCGAACTGCCGGCGGCACTCGATCATCATGCGGTTGGCGGCCCGTCCCACGGCCTTCATGGTGAGTGAGCAGAACAGGAACACCAGGAGCACGCCGGAGAACAGGCCGCAGAGCACCTTGGGGTTCATGAGCGTGACGTTATAGAAGTTCATGAACTGGTCCAGCGACGCCCGGCGGGCGGAGACCAGCTCGAGGGTGTGGGGCCGGGGCTGCCCGTCGGCGTCGGTGGTGGTCACCACGGCCTTGCGCACGTAGGCCTCCTCCTTGCCGGTGGGCGGGCCGAGGGTGACGCGGGTTTCGCCGGCCTTGAGGTCGGCCCGAGTGTCCTCGGGCAGCTCGCGCAGGTTCAGGACCATGTAGGCCTCGAAGGCCCCGGGCTGCTTGCCTTCGCGTATGCGGGTGCCGAACTTGCCGTGGCCCAGGTAGAGGATCTCGTCGGGCGCCGGTGCGGTGTAGGCTGGCCCGGCCATGTCGCGGGCCTGGTAGATCTGCCCGAAGCGGACCTCCTCGATATAGGCGGCCAGCAGGGCCAGGGCGGTCAGGGCCGCCGAGCCGATGGCGAAACCCTTGCCGGTGGCGGCGGTGGTGTTGCCGAGGGCGTCCAGGGCGTCGGTCCGCTGGCGGACTTCGGGCTTCTGGCCGGTCATTTCCGCGTTGCCGCCGGCGTTGTCGGCGATCGGGCCGTAGGCGTCGGTGGCCAGGGTGATGCCCAGCGTGGCGAGCATGCCCACGGCGGCGATGCCCACGCCGTACAGTCCGAGCATGAAGTCGTGACCGCCGCCGGCGAAGGTGAAGGCCAGTATGATGGCCACGATGATCGTCGCCAGCGAGGCCCAGGTGCTCTTCATGCCTTCGGCGATTCCGCCGATGATGATCGTGGCCGGCCCGGTGATGGCCTGGTCGGTCAGTTCGCGCGTGGGCTTGTAGTCGTAGCTGGTGAAGTACTCGGTGGCCTTGCCGATGATCACGCCGGCGAACAGGCCGCTGACGATGCTGCCCCAGACGCCCAGCCAGCTGACCTTGAAGCCGTCGTCGGTGGCCGGGATGCCGCCGAGCAGGAGCCAGCAGATGCCCAGCGCGGCCACGGCGATCAGGATGCTGCTGCCGTTGATGCCGCGGTTCAGGGCGCTCATCAGCACGGCCATGGTGGCCTTCTCCTCCGTGCGGACCAGCCGGATGCCGACGATGGAGAGCACCACGCCGAGGCCCGCCAGGACCATCGGAGTGGTCAGGAAGGCCATGGCGGCCTTGAAGCCGTCGCCGCTCTCCTCGGTGCCGAACAGCGAGGCCGCGGCGGCGACGCCCAGGGCGGCCGTGGAGAGGATCGAGCCGGCGTAGGACTCGTACAGGTCGGCGCCCATGCCCGCGACGTCGCCGACGTTGTCGCCGACGTTATCGGCGATGGTGGCCGGGTTGCGGGCGTCATCCTCGGGGATGCCGGCCTCGACCTTGCCCACCAGGTCCGCTCCGACGTCGGCCGCCTTGGTGTAGATGCCTCCGCCGACGCGGGCGAACAGCGCCTGGGTGCTGGCCCCCATGCCGAAGGTCAGCATGATCACGGTGATGGTCGACAGGCTCAGCTCGGTGAAGGACCGCAGGACCAGGAACCAGGCGGTGATGTCCAGCAGGGCGAAGCCCACCACGACCAGCCCCATGACCGCGCCGGCGCGGAAGGCGACGGTCAGGCCGTCGTTGAGGCTCTTGCGGGCCGCGGCGGCGGTGCGGTTGCTGGCCAGCGTCGCGGTGCGCATGCCCAGGTAGCCGCACAGGCCGCTGAAGAAGCCGCCGGTCAGGAAGGCGAACCAGACGATCTCGTTCTGCACCTGCAGCCCGTAGGCCATGTAGGCCAGGATCGCGGCCAGCACCACGAAGACGATGCCCACCACCATGTACTGCCGGCGGAGGTAGGCCATCGCGCCGGTCCGCACATATCCGGCGATCTCGACCATCTCCGGGTCACCGGCGTCGGACGCGGACACCTCGTGGTAGAACTTCCAGGCGTAGACCAGGGCGATGAGCGACCCGATCGGCGCCAGCCACCACAGCAGGTTGACCATGGTGTCGGCCGAGGCGTGCTCCCCGACCCCGGCGGCGGCCGTCGCGGAGCCCGCTTCGGCCGCCGGAGCGGCGGCATCCTGGGCCAGGACCATGCCCGGCGGGACCAGCAGAGCCGCGATCACCATCAGTCCCATCCACGCCCGCAGTACCGATGTCTTGACGCTGTCCATGAGAGGATTCTCCTGTCGAACCATGGTTCGATGCTCGTGATCCGGCTCGTGCCGGTGTTTTTCCCGACGAAACCGGCGGTCGCAGGCACCGCCGGCCGCAACCGCCCGGATCGGAACGGCCGGCTCCGGTCCGGATTCGCGGACACCTCCGGCCCTCATGGCGATTCACACGTGCATGCCTGACGTCTTCTTGTCGGCCCGGGATCTCTCGAGGGCTCGCGCCAAGGCCGCTCGAGGCCCGGTCCAGCGGATCCTTTCCGGTTGCCGGGTGTTCACACCCGCGGGCCGGACAGGCCGCCCGGTCGCTTGTCTGGTGAAGCCGGCGAGAAGCAGGGGGTTCACATGGCCGGTACGCTTCGGGCGGCCCTCGCGGCCCCGATGCCGGTGGCCTGCCCGCGGTGGTCGGCGACGGCCGTCAAAGGCCGCGATTCACCGCTTACGTCACGTTAGGTCACGTCCTGCCGGCGTTCATCGGCCGCGGGGGGGGGCACCGGGCCGGCCTTCGCGCTTGGCCGACTTGCGCATCCGCCTCCGCCGCCGCTCGCTGGGCTTCTCGTAGTAGCTGGTTCGCTTGATCTCCTTGGTCAGACCCTCCTTCTCGCAGAGCTTCTTGAAGCGTCGGAGCATCTGATCGAGGGATTCATTGCCTCGCGTCTTCACCTTGATCATTCAGTTCGGTTCCTTGTTGTTGCAGGTTTTCCCGGCTCCCGGCGCGCTTTCGGCACGGCAAGCCATGCATTGTAATGGCTCTGCCGCGGGCTGTAAACCGCCATGCCAGCACCCGATCGGGGTCTCGCGGGAGTCGGGGGACGGACGTGCCTGATCGCAACATTATGCTTTAGGATGGTTTACGCGCCTGCCTAGTCCGTCTGCCGGCCGTGTTGCCATGGCAGGGCCGTGGTGTTCTAATCGCGCCGGGCGGTGCAGGCCCGCCGGAAAGGCCCAACCTCCTGTGGGGAAGCGGTTCCATCATTCAGTGGGTGTCGGATCCAGGTTCCCGGACGGTTCATGGCAGCGAGGGCGCGATCGATGAGTCTCATCATGCAGGTCGGACTGGTGGCGGCGCTGGTATGCGGGCCGGGGACCGGGCTGTCGGCTCAGGAGGACGCCGGCCGGCGGGTCACGGCGACCGGGCGGGCGGTCGGAACCGGCGAGACGGCCGTGGAGGAGGCCAGGCTGGACGCCCTCCGCGAAGCGGTGCGGCAGGTCTGCGGGGCGTTCATCAATGCCCAGACCGAAACCGAGGACTTCGCCGTGATCCGCGACCGGATCCTCGAGCAGCCGGTGGGAATCGCGCGCATAGTGAAGGTGGTGCGCGGGCCGGAGGTCATCGCCGGCGAGATCACCGAGATCCAGATCGAGGCGGAGGTCTTTCCCGCCCGCTTTGAGCAGCGCTGGGCGGAGTTCGCGCACATCCGGGAGCGGGAGGGCAATCCGCGCTGCGTGGTCATCGTCACCGAGGACGACGACGTGACCGACGATCGTCCGGCGACGGTGAACGGTCCGGTGCAGGCCGAGATCGAGGGGTTTTTCCTTTCCAAGAAGGTCCGGCTGGTGGACAAGGGGGTCACCGACGACGTCAAGCGTCGGGACCTGGAAATGGCGGCGCTCAGCGGCGACGTGAACAAGGCTGCGGCGGCCGCAGGGGCCTTCAAGGCCGAAGTGCTGGTCCTGGGGCAGGCCGAGGCCCGGCCCGGCGATCCGGTGGTTCTGGGGGGGCAGACCCTGCGGCGCTGGTCGCTGAGTCTGACCGTGCGGGTCATCCAGGCGGATTCGGGCGCGATCCTCGTGTCGCACTCGTACACCCCGCAGACGGGGGCGGCCACCGCCTCGGGCAACAGCCGTAACGCCCTGATCCGGCTGGCGAAGGAATCCGCGCCCGACCTGTTGACCCGGGTGGGCAGGGCCTGGCGGGAGCGGGCCACGGTCAGCCGCGTCATCGAGGTGGCCATCGAGCCCTGCAGCCATGAGCAGCTCAGGCTGATCGAGGCCCGGCTGGCCGAACAGAAGGGCGTTGTCGGAGGCCGGGAGGGCATCAGGCGGCGCGGGCTGGAGAACGAAATCGCCACGATTGAGGTCGACTGGAAGTACAACCCCGATCAGCTGGCCGACCGGTTCAGCGAGATGAAGGTGCCGGTGGATGGGGGCGAGCTGACGCTGACCGTCAAGGGGCAGAACGCCAACCGCCTCGGTCTGCGCCTGGATATCCGCCCGGCGACCCCGCCGGCATCCGGACCGGGGTGACCGGGGCGTGGTTCGTCCGATCCGGCCGTGATCGTCCGCGGGCAGGCCCTCAGCGCTGCCGGATCGCCCGGCGATCGGGCCTTCACATGACGTGCGCCGGTCTGGGCATGTCGTCGGTGACGGTCTGGTGCTGGGATTGCCGGCCGTCGCAGGTGAAGCGGACGTTTTCCTGGTTGATGCGGGCCTGGAGGTGGACGGGGCGTCCCCAGATCCGCTGGATGTTGCGCAGGGTCTCGGTGGCGTAACGGATCTGGAGGTCCACCCCGCTGTGGTGGTGGGCGAGGTAGAGTTCGCCGCGGTTGGCATAGTTGCCGTCCACCACATAGATGTAGGGCCGGCCGAGGTTGCCCAGTGAGAACAGCAACTGCTGCTTGATCCGGTCGAAATCGCGGGTCACGGCGGTCATGCGGCCGCTGGAGGGGTCGTAGCGGTAGTGGTAGAGCCCCTGGCGCGCAGCGAACTCGGGCGTCAGGAACTCGTCGATGAAGGTCACGTCGTTGTAGATCCGGCGGACCTGGAAGATCTTCTCGCGGCCGGCGGACTCCTTGCCGCGGACGCGTTCCGGCCTCTTGCGGTCGCGGTTCCAGTTCCGGCGGGCCTCGACGTCCTGGAGCTCCTCGTACTCCCGGCCGTGGCGGCCGAGGTCCCAGCGTTCCTCAATGTCGCGGAACAGTTCCAGCCCGAGCTTGTAGGGGTTCAGCCGGCCGGGGGAGGTGGCCATGGTGCCGGCATGGTGCTCGGCGTAGGTGATGAGTTCGTCATCGCGGAGGCAGTAGCGGGTCATGAGCGTGGAGTGCCAGTAGCTGGCCCAGCCCTCGTTCATGATCTTGGTCTGGGCCTGGGGGGCGTAGTAGTAGGCCTCCTCGCGGATCATGGCCAGGATGTCGGCCTGCCAGTCCTCCAGGGGGGCGTGGTGGATCAGGTAGAGCAGCACGTCGCGGACCGGCCGGGCCGGCTCGATGGTCTTCTCGCGGGCATGGCTCTCGCGGAGCCGGCGCCGTTGAGCCTCGAGGGCGTCTGGGGGGTTGATGAACCGCTCCATGTAGCGTTTGGCGGGGTAGCGGACCAGCTCGTGCTCGATGACCCGGGGATCGTCGGGCGTCCGCGGCTGGTCGTCGTCGCCGCGGCGGATGAGCACGGAGTGGGGGTCGATGAGGTCCTCGACGGACAGGGCCAGGTCGATGAAGCGCTCGACCTCCTCGAAGCCGTAGCGGTCGATGTAGCGCCGCACGCGGGTGGCGTGGTTGGCCATCTCGTCCATCATCTTGCGGTTGGTGCGGGCGAACCAGACGTTGTTGCGGAAGAAGTCGCCGTGCCCGTAGACGTGGGCGATGACCGTCTTCTGATCGACCAGGGCGTTGTCGGCCAGCAGGTAGGCGTAGCAGGGGTCGTTGTTGATGACCATCTCGTAGATGCGGCTCAGGCCGTAGGTGTGCTGCTTTCGCAGTCGCTCGTACTCCATGCCGAACCGCCAGTGGGGGTAGCGCTGCGGGAAGCCGCCGTAGGCCGCGATCTGGGTCATCTGGTCGAAATCCACCAGCTCGAAGACGGTGTCGAAGAACTCCAGCCCCTCCTCGCGGGCGAGGTCGGCGATCCGTTTGGCCTGGTCGGCCAGCTCGGCAGGCAGCGTGTGGGCCATGATCGCGTCCGTCCGTCGCCCCGGGGTTTTCAACGCCCGGGCGAGAAGAACCCCCTGATGCTGTCGTAGATGTCGTCCTTTCCGTTCACCCGCGTGGTGATCACCGCCGGGTCGGCCTGGAAGTGCTCGTTCAGCACGTTGATGAAGCTTCCGCTGCCGTAGGCGCTGGCCACCTGGCAGTAGCCGAACAGGTTGATCCGCGGCAGCAGCTGCTCGCGCAGCAGGCGGCAGCACTCGCGGTTGTCGGACTCGCTGCTGTTGTCGCCGTCGGAGAAGTGGAACAGGTAGATGTTCCATTCGTCGGCGGCGTAGCGGAGGTCCAGCAGCCCCTGGGCGCAGCGGAAGGCGCTGCTGATCTTGGTGCCGCCGTCCTCGCGGAGGTGGAAGAAGGTGTGGCGGTCGACCTCGGCGGCCCGGACGTCGTGCACGATGTAACGGCTCTCGACGCCCTCGTAGTTGCGCCGCAGCCAAGCGTCGATCCAGAAGGCCTCGATGCGGACGAGTTCCTTCTGCTCATCGCCCATGGAACCGGAGACGTCCATCATGTAGATGATCACCGCGTTGGACTGGGGCTTTCGGACGGTCTTCCAGCTGCGGTAGATCTTGTCGCGGCGCTCGAAGACGACCCTCGGGCGATCGGGGTCGTAGACCCCCATGATGATCTGACGCCGCAGGGCCCGGCGGAAGGTGCGCTTGAAATGGCGCAGCGACTCGGGGCCGGCCTGGCGGGCCCCGCTGTAGCGGTCCTTCTGGGTGGTCAGGCTGTGGCGTCCCTTGGGCTGGATGCGGGGCAGGCGCAGCTCCTCGCCGAGGATGTCGGCCAGCTCGTCGAGGCTGACGTCGACCTCCAGGATGTGGCGGCCGGGCTCGGTCCCGCCAGGCCCGATGCCCTCGCCCCGGGCGTCGACGGGATCGCCGGTGGCGGCCCGGCCGGCCCCGACTCCCGCGTCGCCGTTCTCGCCGTACCGGAAGGTCGGCAGGTCGATGCCGCGCACCGGGATGCTGATGACGCTGGAGCCCTCGCGGCCGAAGAGCTCGCCGCGGGTCAGGAAGCGGCGCAGATCCTCGCGGATGCGGCCCTTGACGATCTCGCGGAATCGCCGGTGGTCCTTTTCGATCCGCATGAACATGGCTCGCCACCCCGTCCGGCCTGTCGCGGCGTCCCCCGGCTCAGTCCTCCTGCTTGCTGTCGCCCCTGGCGAAGATGCTGGCCACGTAGTTCAGCACATCCGTCGCGCTGGTCTCGTTGTACCCGAAGTACTTGATCAGCCGCTGCTTGACCACGTCGATCTTGGCCTGGGTCTCGTCGTCGACCACCCCGCTGACCACGTTCTTGAGCTTGATGGTGTCGCGCTGGTCCTCGAAGAGCTTGAGCTCCAGGGCCTTCTGCAGGCGGGCATTGGTGTGATACTCGAACTTCTTGCCGTCCAGGGCCAGGGCGCCGATGTAGTTCATGATCTCCTGGCGGAAGTCGTCCTTGCGCGAGTCCGGCACGTCGATCTTCTCCTCGATCGACCGCATCAGCCGCTCGTCCGGTTCCTCGTCCTTGCCGGTGTACTTGTTGCGGACCTTCTCGTGCTGCGTGTAGGCCCGGACGTTCTCGATGTAGTTGGCACACAGGCGCTTGATGGCATCCTCGTCGGCGCTGATCGCCCTCTGCACCTCGGTCTTCACGATGTCCTCGTACTCCTCCCGGACCACGTTGAGCAGTTCCCGGTACCGCTTGCGGGTCTCCTCGTCGGAGATCAGGCTGTGGTGGCTCAGGCCGTTCTCCAGCTCGTTCAGCAGCATGAAGGGGTTGACCGCCCGGTCCTGCATGGCCTGGTCCGAGACCAGGCAGTTGGAGATCTTATCCTGGATGTAACGGGGGCTGATGCCCTGCATGCCCTCGCGCGGGGCCTCGTCGCGCAGCTCCTTGACGGAGTCCTCGGTGAAGCCCGGCAGGCTCTTGCCGTTGTACAGCTTGAGCTTCTGCAGCAGCGTCAGCCCGGCCTTCTTGGGCTGCTCCAGCCGGGTCAGGACCGCCCACATCGCCGCCACCTCGATGGTGTGCGGGGCGATGTGGATGCCGCGGATCCGCTCCCGGCCGAAGTCCTTCTCGTAGATGCGGATCTCGTCCGACAGCCGGGTGTTGTAAGGCACGTCGATCTTGATCGTGCGGTCGCGGAAGGCTTCCATCAGCTCGTTGCTCTGGAGCTTCTTGTACTCCGGCTCGTTGGTGTGGCCGATGATCACCTCGTCGATCGAGGTCTGGGCGAACTTCTTGGGTTTGATGACGTGCTCCTGGCTGGCCCCCAGCAGGTCGTACAGGAAAGCCACGTCCAGCTTGAGCACCTCGATGAACTCGACCAGCCCGCGGTTGGCGATGTTCAGCTCGCCGTCGAAGTTGAACGCCCGCGGGTCGCTGTCCGAGCCGTACTCGGCGATCTTGCGGTAGTTGATGTCTCCGGTCAGCTCGGTGCTGTCCTGGTTCTTCTCGTCCTTGGGCTGGAAGGTGCCGATGCCGCGGCGGTCCTTCTCCGACAGGACCAGCCGACGCACGACCACGTGGTCCATCACCCGCCGCCAGTCGCCCTCGTACCGCAGCAGCAGGTCGTTGAACTGTCGCCGGCAGAACGGGTCCAAATCGCCCTCGATCCGCACCTGCCGGCCCTCGGGCAGGTCGGCGTTCAGAGCCTCCAGGACCTTCTCCCGGGCCTCCGACGGCACCAGTTTCAAGGGCTCCTCATGCATCGGACAGGGCGCCGTCGAGACCGCTCCGCCCTCGTCCTCCAGCTTCCAGGCGAAGGTGAACAGGGCCCCCTCGTCCAGCGTGGAATAGTACTCCAGGCCTTTCTTGAGCAGTCGCACGATGGTGCTCTTGCTCGACCCCACCGGTCCGTGAAGCAGCAAAATCCGGCGGTCCGTGCCGTAGCCGTGGGCCGCCGACTTCAGGAAGTCCACCAGCTGCATCAGGGCCCTGTCCAGCCCGAAGATCGCGTCCCGGCCGTTGTCGATCGGGTCGCTGAAGAAGTGGTAGCGGATGTAGTCCTCCTTCAGGTACGAGTATCGCTCGGACCCGAAGTGCATGATCATGTCGTAGACCCGCTGGAAGGCATTGCGGGCCACCCAGGGCTTCTCCGCGACCAGCTGGAGATACTCCTCGAAACTGCCTTCCCAGTGCTGGCTCAGGAAGCGCTTCTGGTCGAAGTTCTGGTCGATCAGCGATAACAGCGTCCGCTTGTCCGCCATGACCGTCACCTCCCCGTGCCAGCGGGCCGGCTCGACCGGCTGTCCGTCATCGCACCACGGCAAGCCGTGCCGGCGGCGAGCCTCATGCCCGCGCGGTACCGACTTCCGCCGTCAATTGAACCTACGATTCATGCATCGCCCCGTTCGAAGCTCTCTGACCCATACTAGCCCCGGCCCGGATACCAGACCAACCGGATCTTGCGCAAGGACATGCGAAACCGGCGGTTATGGCGGTTCGCAAGTCGTTCGGGCCCGACGCGCAGGCCCCCGCTCCCGTCTGATTGTATCGGTCGCACAAGAGAGCCCGGCCATCGAATTCCGGACGATCACAAGCCGGTTGGCAAAGAGAAAATGGGGTTTGTCACCCGGAGCGGCCGGTCCGACTCCCCGTGGGCGATGCGGCCCGAAGCGGCCGACAGCCTTCTGGGCGCACAGTTCCCGGCCCGGGGCCTAGGCCCTGGAGACCTGGCGGGGGCGGCGCCCGCCCTGACGGGCGGAGCGGGTTTCCCGGGATGCCCGGGGGTCCTTGCCCTGGGCCTTGAGCCGCTCTTCCCGGGCGGCCAGCAGCTCGGCGGCCTTTTCCGGCGTCAAGGTCGCCGGGTCCATCCCCTTGGGCAGCGAGGCGTTGACCACCCCGTCGGTCACGTAGGGACCGAAGCGGCCGTCCTTGATCTTGAGCTCGGCGCCGCTGACGGGATGCAGCCCGATGCCGCGCACCGTCTGGGAAGCCGCCCGACGCCGTCCGCCCTTGGGCTGGGCCAGAATCGCCAGAGCCCCCGGCAGGTCGAGCGTTTCCAGCTGCTCGTGACTCTCGAGGCTGCGGGTTTCCCGGCCGCACTTGACGTAGGGGCCGTACTTTCCGTCCTGGACGGTGATCTCCTCTCCGGATTCGGGATGCCGGCCGACCACCCGCGGGAACGAGAGCAGCTTGAGAGCCTGCTCGAGCGTGAGGGTCTCGGGCGACATCGAGGGCCACAGGCTGGCCATCCTGGGCTTGCCGCCTTTCTTGAGCTTGCCGCTCCCGGTACGCTCAGCGTCGCCCAGCTGCACGTAAGGGCCGAATCGCCCGTTCTTGAGGTAGACCGGTCGGCCTTCGGGGTCCACTCCCAGGACCTGGTCGGTCCGGGCGGCCTTGTTCAGCAGTTCGAGGGCGGCCTGAACGGTCAGCTCGTCGGGGGCCAGATCGGCCGGCAGATTGACCCGCTGCTCGTCCTCGCCGACCTGCAGATAGGGACCGTATTTGCCGATGCGGGCGACGATCAGCCGGCCCTGGGGATCCCGCCCGATCTCGAGCGTCGATACCGCCCGGGCGTCGATGTGCTCGCCGCCGGACTGGATCCGCCGGTGCAATCCGACCCGGCGGACATCGCCGCCGTTGCCGTTCTCCCCTTCGGCCTGGCCGAAGTAGAAGAGCCTCAGCCAGGGGCGCGACTGGAGATCGCCGGAGGCGATCGCATCCAGATCGGTTTCCATCTTGGCGGTGAAATTGAAGTCCACCAGGTCGGCGAAATAGGTTTCCAGCAACTGGATCACCGCGAAGGCGGTGAACGTCGGCACCAGGGCAGTGCCCTTCTTCCAGACGTACTGGCGGTCCTGGATAGTCTGGATGATGCTGGCGTAGGTGCTCGGTCGCCCGATGCCGCGTTCCTCGAGCTCGCGGATCAGCGTGGCCTCGGTGTAACGGGGCGGAGGCTGGGTGGTATGTCCCCGGGCCTCCACGGCCTGCGGGTCGAGTTCCTGGCCGACGGCCAGGGGCGGCAGGACCCGCTCCTGGTCCTCCAGGTCGGCCTCGGGCGTGTCGGATCCCTCGACGTAGGCCCGCAGGAATCCGGGGAGGGTGATCACTTTTCCGGAGAGCCCGAATACCGCCGTGCCGTGGGGTCCGGCCTCGGCGGCCACGCGGACACTGGTGCGCCGGCCCACGGCGTCCTTCATCTGGCAGGCGATGGTACGCTTCCAGATCAGATCGTAGAGTCGGAAGGCGTCCTCATGCAGCTCGCCGCGCACCTCGGCGGGCGTGCGGAAGACTTCACCGGCCGGCCGGATGGCCTCGTGGGCCTCCTGGGCGCCCTTGCTCCTGGTGGCGTAATGACGCGGGTGCTCGGGGCAGAACTCCGGGCCGTACAGCTCGCGGGCCTGACGCCGGGCGGCGTTGATCGCCTGCTCCGACAGGTGCGTGGAGTCGGTCCGCATGTAGGTGATGTAGCCGTTCTCATAGAGTTCCTGGGCCAGCTGCATCGTGCGGCGCACGCTGTAACGCAGCTTCCGGGCCGCCTCCTGCTGCAGCGTGGAGGTGATGAACGGCGGGTGAGCCCGCTGCGTGAACGGCTTCTCGGTCACCTCGGTGACCTTGAAGACCTGCCCGGCCAGCGCCGCCGCGGCCGAGCGGCTCCGGGCCTCATCGAGCAGCACGGTATCCGGACCGCCCCGGAAGGCGCCGGTGCGGTCGTCAAAATCCTTGCCCGTGGCGACGCGTTTTCCGCCGATCTCGACCAGCCGGGCGTTGACCCGCTCCTGCCCCTCGGATCGGACGCACAGCACGGCCTCGATATCCCAGTAGTCGGCCGAGACGAACTGCATCCGTTCCCGCTCGCGGTCCACGATGAGCCTCGTGGCCACGGACTGGACTCTCCCGGCCGAGAGCCCCGGACCGATCTTGCGCCACAAGACCGGCGAGACTTCGTACCCGTAGAGCCTGTCGAGGATCCGTCTGGCCTCCTGGGCATCCACGAGCTGCATATCGATGTCCCGCGGGTTCTGAACCGCCGCCTGGATGGCCTGCCGGGTGATCTCGTCGAATACCATCCGCTTGACGGGCACGCGCGGGTCCAGAACCTCCTTGAGGTGCCAGGCGATGGCCTCGCCTTCGCGGTCCTCGTCGGTGGCCAGCAGGACGGCCCCGGCCTTACGCACAAGCTGCCGTAACTTACTGACCTGTGCTTTCTTACGGGCTGAGATCACGTAGAGAGGGCGGAAATCGTTTTCCACGTCCACGCCGATCCTGGCCCAGAGCTGGTTCTTGAGCTCCGGCGGTATCTCCGAGGCCTTGGACGGTAGATCCCGGATATGTCCAATGGAGGATTCGACCACGAAGTCCGGCCCGAGAAACCTGGCGATGGTTTTAGCCTTGGCGGGGGATTCGACAATAACTAGGGATGGCCTGCTGGCGGATTTCCGTCCGGCGTCGGGTTTTCCGGATCGACCCTCGGGACTGTTTGTGGATCGCCCTGGCATGGTCTTCAAGCCCCCAGATGCCGCATGTTCCGCACTCGGGACGATGCTTTGCAGTATCGGCGTGCGGCGTCCCCGGCTGGAGGGATACGTATTATAGACCCCGGAGGTTCGCGTCAATCCCTCCCGGAGGTTCGCGTCAATCCCTCCGCCTCGGCGGACGGCGGGCGGGTCTGCCCGGGGTTGCTTTCGGCGTATCGTTCGGGCACAATCCCGGTCCCCCGGCGGTGGTTGGCAGCAGGGCTGAGCCCCAGACCCCCCCGGCGGCGGTCCCTGGTTCCGGTGTGGTGACCGGGGGCTGCCAGCGGCGGGCCTGCGGTCGGCAGCGCCGGATGCCTCGGGGCTGTGGGCCGGCTGCGGGATATCGCCCACGGAGATGTGTTTTTTCGCCAGCAGTATTGAACGGCTCGGGGCGGAGCGTATCGGTGGCGGGCCTGCACGAAGGCCGTGGGGCGGTCGAGAGGGCCTGTGTCGGGTTCCGGAAAGGGATCCGCGGGTCCGGCACACTTTTTGCATTCGGAGACGTGCATTCCGGGACGAAGGGGAGGAGCCTGACAGGCGGCGGCCGGAGGACCCGCGTTCCGCCGGGTCTGGCGGCGGTGTTCGATTTCGCGACAGAGGACTTCCAGATCAAGAGGTGCCCAGGTGTCTTCGACAACGCGGGCTCGCAAGCGGGAATGGGTGGACGAGGTCATCGCCGAGACGCCGAACGGCCATCGGTTGCGGCACTGCATCCAGTGCGGCACGTGCGGCGGCTCGTGTCCCAACGGGGCGGAGATGGACTACACGCCGCGGGCGGTGTTCAACCTGATCGTGGCCGGTCAGAAGGACAAGGTGCTGTCCTCGAACACCATGTGGCAGTGCGTTTCCTGCTACTTCTGCACCGCCCGCTGCCCGCACCAGATTCCGATCACGGACATCATGTACACGCTGAAGCGGATGGCCATCCGTGAGGGTTACGGGCGGACGTCGGACGCCCCGGCGCTGGCCAAGGCCTTCACCCACTATGTGGACAAGTACGGCCGCAGCTTCGAGATGGGGCTGGCCAGCCGGTACCACCTGCTGAACCGGCCGCTGGCGGCGATGAAGATGGGCGGGATGGGCTTCAACATGTTCAAGCGGGGCCGGATGGCGCTGACGCCGTCGAGGATCCGGCAGATCGATCAGCTTCAGGCGATCATCCGCAAGGCCCGGCAGCTTGGAGGTGCCTCGTGAAGTATGCTTTCTACCCCGGATGCTCGCTGGAGGTGAACGCCGCGGCCTACGACGTCTCGGTGCGGGCGGTGGCCCGGGTGCTGGGCGTCGAGCTGGTGGAGCTGGATGACTGGAACTGCTGCGGGGCGACGGAGTACTTTTCGCAGGACGAGCTGACGGCCTGCGCGGTGATCGCCCGTAACCTGGCGCTGGTCGAGCCGTCGATGAACCAGCTCACGGCGCCGTGCGCGGCCTGCTTCCTGAACCTCAAGAAGGTCGACCGCCTGATGGCCGAGCATCCGGACCTGGGCGGCAAGATCAACGAGGCCCTGGCCGCCGGCGGGCTGCACTACGATCCCGGGCGTGTGCGGGTGCGGCACCTTCTGGAGGTCATCCATACGGACGTGGGCGAGGAGGCCATCAAGGCCAAGGTGGTCCGTCCGCTGACCGGGCTTCGGGTGGCGCCGTACTACGGCTGCCAGGTAGTCCGGCCGTACAAGGACGTGGACGATCCGGAGTACCCGGTCAAGATGGACGAGCTGTTCAGGTGGCTCGGGGCCGAGGTGGTGGATTACCCGGTCAAGAGCCACTGCTGCGGCGGGCACATGACGCAGATCAGCGAGCCGGAGGCCTTCGAGCTGATCCGCCGCCTGCTGCAGAGCGCCCTGGAATACGACACCGACGTGATCGCCTGCCTGTGCCCGATGTGCCAGTTGAACATGGACGCCTACCAGTCCCGGGTGAACGGGATGTTCAACACGAGCTTCCATATCCCGGTGCTGTACTTCACGCAGCTTCTGGGCCTGGCGTTGGGCGTTCCGGAGAAGGATCTGGGCTTCGGCAAGGAGATCGTGTCGGCCGGTCCGGTGATTCACGCGAAGTTGGCGGCCTGCTGACCGGTCCGCGGCGGCCGCGCCGCGGGCGGATGTGCAACGGAGGAAGGTCATGGCCGAGAGAGTCGGCGTCTATGTCTGTCACTGCGGCAGCAACATCGCCGGGATGGTCGATTGCGAGGCGGTGGCCCGCTGGGCGAAGGAGAACGTCAGCGACGTGGCGGTGTCGCGCGACTACAAGTTCATGTGCTCCTCGCTGGGGCAGGCGATGATCGAGGAGGACATCCGCAAGGAGGGTCTGACGCGCGTGGTGGTGGCGGCCTGTTCGCCGCACCTGCACGAGAAGACCTTCCGGCGGGCGTGCTCGAACGCCGGTCTGAACCCCTACCTGATGCAGATGTGCAACATCCGCGAGCACGTGTCCTGGGTCGCCCAGGAGCGCGATCCGGCGACCGAGAAGGCCAAGTCGCTGATTTCCGCGGCGGTGGCCCGGGTCAAGCGGCAGGAGCCGCTGGAGCCGATGAAGGTCGGGGTGAACCCGCGGACGCTGGTGGTCGGCGGGGGGATCGCCGGCCTGCAGGCGACGCTGGAGCTGGCGGACGCGGGGTATCCGGTGGTGCTGGTCGAGCGTTCGCCGAGCATCGGCGGGCACATGGCCCAGTTCGACAAGACCTTCCCGACGCTGGACTGCTCGGCGTGCATTCTGACGCCCAAGATGTCGGAGGCCTATCAGCACGAGAACGTGACCCTGTACTCGTACGCCGAGCTGGAGGAGGTTTCCGGGTCGGTGGGGGCGTTCAAGGTGAGGATCCGCAAGCGGGCCCGCAGCGTCAGGGAGGACCTGTGCACCGGCTGCGGGGCCTGCATCGAGAAGTGCCCGCGCAAGGTGGTGGACAACGACTTCGAGGTCGGGCTGGGGTACCGCAAGGCGATCTACATGCCCTTCCCGCAGGCGGTGCCGAAGATTCCGGTCATCGACCGCGAGAACTGCACCTGGTTTCAGCGGGGCAAGTGCCGGGTGTGCGAGAAGATGTGCCAGCCGGGGGCGATCGACTACGATCAGCAGGACGAGATCATCGAGCTGGACGTGGGCAACATCATCCTGGCGACCGGCTGGAAGCTGTTCGACTGCAGGAAGATCCCGCAGTACGGCTACGGCCGGCTGGCCAACGTCTTCACCAACATGGAGTTCGAGCGGCTGTGCAACGCCGCGGGGCCGACCAGCGGGAAAATCGTGCTGCGCGACGGCAAGACCGAGCCCAGGAGCGTGGCCATCGTGCACTGCGTGGGCAGCCGCGACAAGAATCACAACGAGCACTGCTCGGCGGTCTGCTGCATGGCGGCGCTGAAGTTCGGTCACCTGGTGCTGGAGAAGACCGGCGCGGAGGTGTACTCCTTCTACATCGACATGCGGACCAACCAGAAGATGTACGAGGAGTTCTACTGCCGGCTGCTGGAGGAGGGCATGCACTTCATCCGCGGGCGGGTGGCCGAGATCACCGACGCGGCCCGGATGCCCGGCGAGGAGGGCAAGCTGATCATCCAGTGCGAGGACACGCTGCTGGGCCGCCAGCGGCGCATCCCGGTGGACATGGTCATCCTGATGGGGGCCCTGGAGCCGCAGGCCGACGCCAAGGAGCTGGGCCTCAAGTGCGGGATCTCCTGCAGCATGGCCGGGTGGTACACCGAGCGGCATCCCAAGCTCGACCCCGTGGCGACGATGACCGACGGGGTGTTCGTGGCCGGTGCCTGCCAGGGGGCCAAGGACATTCCCGCGGCGGTGGCCCAGGGGGCGGCGGCCGCGGCGCGGGTCATGGGCATGATCACCAAGGGCACGGTGGAGATCGAGCCGGTGGTGGCCTCGATCGACGAGGAAGGCTGCTCGGGCTGCCGGATCTGCAACAACATGTGCCCGTACAACGCGATCGAGTACGACGCGGGCAGGAACGTCAGCCGGGTGATCACGGCGCTGTGCAAAGGCTGCGGCACCTGCGTGGCCGCCTGCCCGGCCGGGGTCATCACCGGCTCGCACTTCAACAACGAGCAGATCGGGGCGGAGATCGAGGGCATCCTGTGGGACGCGCGGGCGGCGGCGGGGCGCGGCGCGGCCGCGGCGGTCTGAGCGGAGGACAGGCGGATGAGTGAGGCGTTCGAACCCAGGATCGTCGGCTTCCTGTGCAACTGGTGCTCGTACCGGGCGGCGGACCTGGCGGGCATCTCGCGGATCAAGCACGCCCCCAACGTGCGGATCATCCGGGTGATGTGCAGCGGCCGGGTGGACCCGAGTTTCGTGCTCAAGGCCCTGGCCCTTGGGGCCGACGGGGTGATGGTCGCCGGCTGTCATCCCGGAGAGTGCCACTACATCGAGCAGAACTACAAGACCATCCGCCGGTACGGGATGCTCAAGCACACCCTGAAGGCCTTCGGCCTCGAGGACGACCGCGTGCGGCTGATCTGGGCCTCGGCGGCCGAGGGGCAGCAGCTGGCCGAGGCCATCGACCGGTTCGTCCAGGACGTGCGGCGGCTGGGGCCGCTGAACTGGCCGCGCTTCTGGAACGAGGATCCGGCGCGGCTGGCCGCGGTGGAGAAGATGGCCGCCGAGCACGCCGAGGCGATGGAGGTGCCCGCATGAGCAAGGGCAAGCTGGCGATCTATTGGGCCGCCTCCTGCGGCGGCTGCGAGATCTCGATCCTGGGCATCCAGGAGAAGATCCTGGAGGTCGACAAGGCCTTCGACATCGTGCTTTTCCCCTGCGGCGCCGACGGCAAGGTCCGCGAGGTGGAGAAGCTGCCGGACAAGTCGATCGACCTGTGCCTGTTCAACGGCGGCATCCGCACCAGCGAGCAGGAATACATGGCCCGGCTCCTGCGGGCCAAGTCCAGGGTGCTGGTGGCCTTCGGCTCCTGCGCCCACGAGGGTTGCGTGCCGGGGCTGGGCAACCTGCACACCCGCAAGGAGATCTTCGAGACCAACTACCACGATTCGCCGTCGCTGGACAACCCCGGCGGCACCGAGCCGCACCATGAGAGCAGCGTGCCCGAGGGCACGCTGCACCTGCCGGAGTTCTACGACACGCTCAAGACCCTGGGGCAGACCGTGCCGGTGGACTACTACCTGCCGGGGTGCCCGCCGGAGTCGGAGCGCATCTGGGAGGCGCTGGAGGCGATCCTGACCGGCCAGCTTCCGCCACCGGGATCGGTGATCGGCGTGAACACCACGGTGTGCGATGTCTGCAAGCGCAAGCGCACCGAGAAGAAGATCAAGGCCTTCAAGCGGACCTGGGAAGTGGTGCCCGACGAGGAAACCTGCCTGCTGGAGCAGGGCCTGGTGTGCTGCGGACCGGCCACGCGGGCCGGTTGCGGGGCCTTGTGCCCGCAGGTGAACTCCCCGTGCATCGGCTGCTACGGCCCCAACGGCGGGGTCGAGGACTACGGGGCGCGGCTGATGAGCGCCCTGGCCTCGGTGATCGACTCCAACGATCCCGAGGAGGTGGAGCGGATCGTCCGGGAAGGCCTCCCCGACCCCGTCGGCACGCTGTACCGGTTCAGCCTGGCCAGCAGCCTGCTGCGGCGCAGCAGCCGGCAGGCCGAGGCCGCCAAAGCCTGAAGGAGCGAGCGAACATGCCCCGTATTTCCATCGACCCGATCACGCGTCTCGAGGGACACGGCAAGATCGACATCTTCCTCGACGACGAGGGCAACGTCCGGAACGCCTACCTTCAGATCCCGGAGCTGCGCGGTTTCGAGCGTTTCTGCGTGGGGCGGCTGGCCGAGGATCTTCCCAACCTGACCTCGAGGATCTGCGGGGTCTGCCCGGAGGCCCACCACATGGCCGGCACCAAGGCCCTCGACGAGGTCTTCCACGTCGAGCCGCCGCCGACGGCCAGGAAGCTCCGCGAGCTGTTCTACAGCATCTTCTACGTCACCGATCACACCACCCACTTCTACGCCCTGGGCGGCCCGGACTTCGTGGTCGGCCCGGAGGCCCCCCCCGCCGAGCGGAACATCATCGGGGTGATCAAGAAGGTGGGCATGGACATCGGCGGGAAGGTGATCAACATGCGCCGCACCGGCCACGACCTGATCATGATGATCGGCGGCCGGCGCGTGCATCCCAACTGGGGCCTGCCAGGCGGCGTCAGCAGGGGGATCAATGAGGAGCAGCGCAGGGAGATCGAGGCCAGAGGCCGCCAGGCCGTCGAATTCGCCCAGTTTTCGCTGAAGCTTTTCGACGACGTGGTTCTGGCGAACACGGAATACGTCGACCTGATCAAGAACGACGCCTACGTGCACAAGACCTACAACATGGGCATGGTCGACGACCAGAACCGGACCAACTTCTACGACGGCATGATCCGGGTAACCAGTCCGTCGGGCAAGGAGCACGCCAAATACCATCCGCGCGACTACCGCGAGTACGTGGCCGAACGGGTCGAGCCCTGGTCGTACCTGAAGTTCCCGTACCTCCGGAAGGTGGGATGGAAGGGCTTCGTGGACGGCGAGGATTCCGGCGTCTACAAGGCCACGCCCTTGTCACGCTGCAACGTGTCCGAGGGCATGGCCACGCCGCTGGCCCACAAGGCCTGGCAGCGGATGTACGAGACGCTGGGCGGCCGGCCGGTGCACCACACGCTGGCGACGCACTGGGCGCGGCTGGTTGAGCTGCTGTACGCGGCCGAGCGCTGGGTCGAACTGGCCACCGATCCGGAGATTACCGGGAAGGAATATCGCGTCTTGCCCACGAAGACGCCGACCGAGGGCGTGGGCTGCGTGGAGGCGCCGCGCGGGACGCTGACCCACCACTACGCCACCGACGAGCGCGGCCTGATCACCAGGTGCAACCTGATCGTGGGCACGACCAACAACAACGCCCCGATCAACATGTCCATCGCCAAGGCCGCCAAGGCGCTGATCCGCAAGGGTGAAAGGCTCCGCGAGGGGCTGTTGAACAAGATCGAGATGGCCTTCCGGGCCTACGATCCGTGCTTCGGCTGCGCCACCCACTTCCTCCCCGGGCAGATGCCGCTGGAGGTCCGGATCCGCCGTGCCGACGGCGAGGTGCTGGAGCGCCTGACGCGGAACCTGTGACGGCCGGGGAAACTGCCGGCCGTCGGGACGACCTGCAAAGCGACGTGGCGGCCGGCGCAGGTTTCCTGCCCCGGGCGTGGAGATGCGGAGCAATGTAGCGGCCGGCGCCCCCCCGGCCGTCGAGTCTGCAAAGCGGCCGAAAAAGCGAAATATCCCCTTTTCTCCGGCTGTTGGGAGTGGATCGGGTGTCCGTCGGTCATGAAAAAGGTGCGCAGCACGGGGCACGGGGATACGGAGAAGAAGGGATACGGCAGGCCGTCAGAGAAGAGCGGTCGTTGGGCACCATGACGCGGCTTTCCGGACGGGCAGGCCGCCGCGATCGGAACGCGGAGGACCGGACCACCGGGGCAAGAAAGCCCGAAGGTGGTCGGAAGATGGAAAAATGAGTGGCGGACCTCTCGTTCCGTGATGAAAAAATGGGTGGAGGCCCTCTCATTCTCTGTTCCCGGTCGTCCGCACGTGCTTCTGCGTCGGTGCCCCCGCTGGGTTGCTGAACGCCCTCTGTTGGCCTCGAGCGGGCGATGGGCGATGAACGGATGAAGACCCTGATCATCGGTCTGGGCAGCCCTCTTCTGACCGACGACAGCGTCGGGCTGCATGTCGCCCGGCGGCTGGCGGAGCTGTTGGCCGGCCGCCCCGGCGTCGAGGTCGTCGAGGATTACCGCGGGGGGCTGCAGCTGATGGAACGGCTGACCGGGTATGACCGGGCGGTCGTCGTGGACGCGATCGTCACCGGCGCCGAGCCCGGGACGCTGCATCGGCTGAGGCCCGGCGACATTCCGACGCAGAAAAGCGCCTCGGCCCACGACGTGAATCTGCCGACGGCCCTGGAACTGGGTCGGCAGCTGGGAGCCCGGCTGCCGGCCGATGAGAACATCCTGCTTGTCGGCGTGGAGGCCGAGGATATACTGACTTTCGGCGAACGGTGTACGCCGAAGGTGGAGGCCGCCATTCCGCGGGCCGTCGAGGCGGTCCTGGCGGCGCTGTCAGAAGAAGGAGCATGACATGGTTTCCCCCGAGATGCTGCGTCGTTACCCCTACTTCGCCGGTGTCAGCGAGGAAAGCCTGAAGCGCGTGGCCACCATCAGCGACGAGAAGATGATCTCGGCCGGCGAGGTGATCTTCCGGGAGGGCCAGGACTCCACCTGCCTGCACATCGTGGTCGAGGGCCAGGTGGACATCCAGTTCGAGCTGGGCAACGGCGAGCGCAGGACGGTGGACACGCTGGTCGGCGGGGATCTTCTGGTGCTGTCGGCCCTGGTGGAGCCCTACAAGATCACGGCCACCAGCGTCGCCCGCACCGCGGTGCGGCTGATCAGCATCGACGCCCGGCAGCTGCGGCAGATGATGGAGGCCGACCCGCAGCTGGGCTTCCGGCTGATGCAGGGCGTGGCCAAGGCGATGTCGGACCGGCTGCACGGGGCCCGGGTGCAGATCGCCTCGATGTGACGACGCATGGGCGGCGTCAAGGATGCGCGGCGTCAAGGATGCATGGCCGGCGGCGTGGCGGTCAGGCATCCGCCGCGGGGTCGGCCTCGGCGGACCGCCGGGCCTTCTCGATCAGTTCCAGGATCGAAAGCATCTTGGGCGGGGGAGGGGCCATCGCCCGGGCAAGCTGCTCGGGAGAAAAGTGGGCCTCCACGAAGGTCTGCACGTCGAACCGCTCGTGCCAGCAGTCCAGGATGCGTCGGCAGGGCAGCCCGTCGTTCATCGCCCGGCAGTAGCCGAACGGCACCTCGTGGCCCAGCATCCGGCAGCGAAGCTCGCGCCCGTCGTGTTCTTCCAGGCTCATGCTCGGCTTGCTCCCGGCCGGCGAGGCGGTCCAGGAAACGGGCCCCGCCACCGCCATTATAGCGGAAACGGGGCCCGGCGGGGCTCTGTGATCGCAAGTCCCGGGCGCCTCACCACTTGCCGGTGCGGCAGACCTTGGGCTTGGGCAGGTCCCTGATGGCCGCCAGTGACTCCTGCATGAGGTGTTCGGGCAGTTCGTAGTCCTCCAGCTCGCCGCGGAAGAACTTGTCGTAGCCCAGCAGGTCCATCAGCCCGTGGCCGCTCCAGTTGAAGATGATCACCTTTTCCTTGCCTTCTTCCCTGGCCTTGTTGGCCTCCTGGATGGTGGCGGCGATGGCGTGGCTGGTCTCGGGGGCGGAGATGAAGCCCTCGGTCTTGGCGAACAGCAGGGCCGACTTGTAGCACTCGATCTGGTGGATCGCCCGGGGCTGGATCAGGCCCTCGACGATCGCCTGGCTGACCAGGGGGGCCATGCCGTGATACCGCAGCCCGCCGGCGTGGATCGGCGGCGGGACGAAGGTGTGCCCCAGGGTGTGCATCGGCAACAGGGGAGTGGTGCCGGCGACGTCGCCGAAATCGTAGGCGAACTGGCCGCGGCTCATTTTCGGGCAGCTGGCCGGCTCGCAGGCGATGACATCCATCTTCGCCCCGGCGATCTTGTCGGCCACGAACGGGAACGCCAGTCCGGCGAAATTGCTGCCGCCGCCGGCACAGCCGATGACCACATCGACCTTCTTCTCGCCGAACTTCTCGAGCTGCTTCTTGGCCTCCAGTCCGATGATGGTCTGGTGCAGCAGCACGTGGTTCAGGACGCTGCCCAGCGAGTAGCGGGTCTGGCCGGTCTTGTCGCTGACGGCCTCTTCGATGGCCTCGCTGATGGCGATGCCCAGGCTCCCGGGCGACTCGGGATGTTTGGCGAGGATCTCCCGGCCGGCATGGGTCTCGCGGCTGGGGCTGGCGACGCACTTGCCGCCCCAGGTCTCCATCATCAGCCGCCGGAAGGGCTTCTGGTCGAAGCTGATCCGCACCATGTAGACTTTGCATTCCAGCCCCAGCAGGGCGCAGGCGAAGCTCAGGGCGCTGCCCCACTGGCCGGCGCCGGTCTCGGTGGTGATCCGCTTGATGCCGAACTGCTTGTTGTACCAGGCCTGGGCGACGGCGGTGTTGGGCTTGTGGCTGCCGGCCGGGCTGACGCCCTCGTTCTTGTAATAGATGCGGGCCGGCGTGCCCAGGGCCTTCTCCAGCCCCCGGGCGCGGTACAGGGGCGTGGGCCGCCAGCGGTAGAGCAGGTCGAGGACCTCCTCGGGAATGTCCACCCAGCGCTGGGTCGTGACCTCCTGCTCGATGATGTTCATCGGGAAGACCGGCGCGAGCATCTCCGGCCGGACGGGATTGCCGTCCGGGCCCAGGGGCGGCTGCATCGGTGTGGGCAGGTCGGCCGCCAGGTTGTACCACTGGCGGGGGATCTCGTTCTCGTTGAGGAAGACCTTGGTGCTCATCCGTATTCTCCAGGCTGCATGCGACCATGAGAGGAGGGGGCCTCTGCGCGGGACCCTCGACGCTCCGGCATTCTAACCTTACGGGCATCCGGCTGTCGATAGCCGGTTTGTCGGCGGCTACCGCCGGACGCACGGACGAAGGATCCGCCTGTCGCGCCCGCGGCCTGATCGGGGGGGCGGGCCGGCGGGGCCGAACGCGGGAATGCTCCCTGTCGGCGTCCCGGCGGGCGCGTTAGAATGGACGGCGAAGGGGCCCCTTTGCGGCTCCGTCGTGGGCCGACGGACCGGCGGCGATCGATGCGCGCCGCAGCCGCATGCCGGAGGGGCGGCGATGCGGAAGGAGACGGATGACTCCCAGAAGACGAGTCACGCGTGTGACCCTGGCCGAGGTGGCGAGGCAGTCCGGCGTATCGCTGACGACCGCCTCGCTGATCCTCTCCGGACGCAAGGAACACCTTGATCAGTTCCATCCCGACACCATCGAGAGGGTCCGCGACTGCGCGCAGACCCTCGGCTATCGCGCGAACCTCTTCGCATCGAGCCTGCTGGCGGGGCGATCGACCTTCTTCGCGCTGGTGATTCACGGTCACCGGGGCGACCAGTTCAGCAGCTGGCGCCAGCGGGCGTACGACGGGGAACTGCTGATCGGGGTGATGGAGGTGGCGGCAGCGCGGCAGATCTACCCGGTGCTCGCGACGACGCGGCCGGAGGCCGCGCCCGAAGAGATCGGAGCCATCGAGCGCATCATGGCCGGTGGCGTCTTCGGCACGATCGTTCGCTCGCCGGGGCCGCAGCTGGAGAGCCAGATCCGCCGGCGGTCGGAGCAGGGGCATCCGGTGGTGGTCGTTTTCCCGGAGCGGATGGCGGACTGGCCCGAGAACGCCGTCGATGCCGACAACCTCGCCGCCGGCCGGCTCGCGGGCGACCTCCTCGCGCGGCAGGGCCGCTCCCGGTGGCTGCTCATCGCCGATGATCGCCACAGCGAAAGCCAGATGCTGCGGCGCGAGGGGTTCCAGGAAGCCGCCCGGCGGCATGGCGCTTCCGTCCAGATCGTGGAGATCCCCGACGTCGAGGGAGCCGAGCTTCCCGACCGCACTCTGGCGCGGTTGTTCAGATCCGGGGGCATGGACGCGGCATTGGGCGTCTCTCTGGGCACCAGCGTGAATGCCCTGCAGGCCTGCGTCGAGGCCGGCCGCGAGCCCGGCGGCGACATCCTGCTGATCGGCTGCGACTGCGTGCACTGGCAATACGGGGCGAACCGGCGGATCACCTCCATCGACGTGTCCTGGGCGGATGCCGGCCGGGCGGCCATCCGCCGGCTGCTGGAGCAGGAACAGGGCGGCGTCTGCCGGTTCCCGTCCGAACTGCTGGCCCCCCGGGTGGTGGCGGGCGATACCTGTCCCGTGCCGGCGGATGGGGGATCCTCGCCGGGGGCCCATGCGGCTTCGATCGAGGGCTGAAGGCTCTGCGGGGGTGGTGGAGGCTTTCCGGGACGACCGGCGGCGCTACGGGGGCGGCTCAGGCGTTGACGGCATGCGGGATCGCTTCCCCCCAGATGGCCCGGTCCACGGCCAGAACCGCGGCCGCCGCCAGCAGGGCCAGCAGGATCTGCGTCGAGTCGAAAAACGCCCCCCTTGGCAGCAGCGGACTGGCGTTGAGAAGCAGTGCTGCGGCCACGGTGCAGCCCCCGACCAGAGCTCGTCCCGGTCGGCGGCGCCGTGACCGGCTCCACAGCGCGACCAGTGCGCCGATCAGCGTGTACCGCAGCAGGCCCGCCGTGTACTCGCCCAGCAGGCTGTCCCAGGTCCGATGGAAGTTGCCCATCACCGGCAGCCAGGACGCCCCCGAGGCTGCGTCGGCCGAAGAAGCCGCCGGTGTCCAGGTCAGTGCCGCCCAGAGGCTCAGCCCGGCGGCGGCGACCGCGAGCACGCCGCAGCAGATCTCTCCGGGATGCTGGTGCACGAAGGGCCGGGCCGTCAGCAGCACGGCGGCCGCGCCGGTGCCGAGCATGCCGGCCGCCGCCGCCAGGATCAGATCCGCCGGTTCGGCGGCGTGAGAGACGGTGAACAGCTGGATGGCCTCGATGCCCGTCGCCAGCAGGAGGGTGCGGCTCAGCGCATACCAGGCGCAGCCGGCCTCCCGCCGGCCGGCCTCACGGGCTGACAAGGTCAACAGGAACGCCAGCAGTCCGTAGGAGGCCGCGGACATGAGCTTGTCCACCTGCTGTGAGCGGCTGAGTCCTTCATGGGTCCACCATACCCCGCCCCAGCCGCCGGCCAGAGCCGCCCGGAAGTGCTGAACGGCTCGCGTGGCATGGGCCGGGGTCGGGCGGATATCGAACGGGGCCAGGGCGTGAACCCAGATGCAGATCATGACCGCGGCGGTCGCGGCCGACAGCGGTCGGTCCCGCAGCGCCTGATAGAGCCAGGCATGCAGGTTGCGAAGGCTGCGTTGCAGAGGCGGGGCCAGCAGGATGCCGATGGCGGCGCCGAAGACGTTGGAGGCCGCGTCGGTCCAGCTCGGTACCCGCGAGGGCACGATGGTCTGAAGCACTTCCGTGCCGACCGCCAGCGCCGCCGAAAGCGTCAGGGCCGCCGACCACTCCCACAGCCGGTGCGAGCCCCGCCGGCGCAGCATCAGCCGCAGGCAGGCGCCGATCGGGACGTAGATCAGGATGTTGGCGACAAAGTCGCCCGAGGCCGGGCGGTGCACACGGAGGTTCAGGCTCAGCGACCGCGAGGGATCGATGTCGAAGGGCACCAGCGTGCCGTAGAGGATGGCCAGCAGCCCCAGCGCGCAAAGCAGCCGGATGGTCCGCCGCCTGAGCACCGGCGGCTTGCCGGTGAGGCCCGGAGGCAGCAGGGCCGGACCGCGACGGTCGTCGCCGCGGGCGGCGTCATCGAGCATGCCACGAACCAGTTCCGGAAGCATCGTACCCCCGCGCAGACCCCGGCGAATACCCTTCGGGTGAGAAGGTACGATTTCAGCGGGGCATGGGCAAACCATCCCGTGGTGCGGGTCTTCGGGACCGATAAAAGGCACAGGACGGTTGTCACGAGACCGGTGGGAATGCGCGCCGCAGGCCCGGCGGCCGGTGCGCCGGCCGGCATCGTGGTCAATCTCTGCGACGATCCGGGCTACGGCGACCTTGGCTGTTATGGGCATCCGGCCGGCGGCATGCCCACGTCGACCTGTTGAAGCCTCAGCGCGTCGCGGCCATGGCGGAAGCTCTAGGCCGGATCAAACGGGAGGTGGAAGCCGAGAGGGCGGCCTGTGGCTCGCGGCCGGTCGCGGACGCGGGGAGTTCCGGCAAGCCGTCCCACCGGGCCAGCAGCCGATACGCGGCCGCCACCGTGGCTCTGAAGCCCGGCGGCATCGAATCATCGTCGAGATAGAGCCGGATCATGTCGATCGCGGACTCGGCCTCCTGAGCGGAGTCTTCGGGAAGGAACAGATCGATGCCGGCCCTGATCAGCGCGGTCCGCTCGACCGGCGCGCCATGCTTTCCCCACATCACCATCAGCGCGTCGGGCTGAGCCGATCGCAGGTCGAAGATCGCGTCGTAATCGCGTCGGCCGATTCTGGGCACCAGGACGTCCTGGGGTTCCATCCGGCGCGGGTCGACCCAGGCGCGAACGGTTGCCTGGGGGAACCATCGTTCCAGCAGTAACCTGCCGGTTTCCAGCCGGGTCCTATCCGTGTCGCAAAGCCCGATTCGCCGTCTGACGCACATTCCCCTGCCCTCTGCGCAGAACGTTTCCGTCTTGGGCGGTGCTGTATCACGGCTTCGCCTTCACAGATGACGGAAAAACGCCAGTTTCCCACCCTTGAGGCGGCTGCCTCATCCCGTGCATCGCAAACGAACCCTGTGGCGAACCTGCGCGGATGCCGTTGGGCGGCGTGCAGGGCCGGACAACGGGGCGAAAACCGCGTTGCGCGGATCGGGTGTGCTTCGCGGACTATCATCGGACATACAGCTTCGCTTCATGCACAAAAAAAGGGGCAAATGCCCCCTTGTGGGTCGCTGTTGCCCGGTTTCCGGGCGGCAACTACCATAACCCCCGTGTCATCGGGACGTTGTGTTCCGGCGGTGACGGTCTTCAGATTTTGTCGGTCTTCGAGGGAGGATGTCCATGCCGTTGCATCCGCTGGCCGGTCAGCCGGCCACGCCCGATATGCTGATCGATGTGGCCCGACTGGAGCGGGAGTACCACGAACGGCGGCCGGACCTCTGCGACCCCGCTCAACTGGTCAGCTTCGGCACCAGCGGGCACCGCGGCACGCCGCTGGACGGGACGTTCACCGAGGCACACATTCTGGCCATCACCCAGGCGATCTGCGACTACCGGCGGATGGCCGGCATCGCCGGACCGGTCATCATCGGCGGTGACACCCATGCCATATCGGGCCCCGCGCAGCGGACTGCCCTGGAGGTGCTGGCCGGCAACGGCGTCGAGACGCTGACGGCGCCCGAGGGTGTCCCGGCGGCCACGCCGGTGATCTCCCGGGCGATCATCCGCCACAACCGCGGTCGCTCCACCGGCCTGGCCGACGGCATCATCATCACTCCCTCGCACAATCCCCCGCGCGACGGCGGCTTCAAGTACAACCCCCCCAACGGCGGTCCGGCCGACACCGACGCGACCGGCTGGATCCAGAACCGGGCCAACGAGCTTCTGCGTCAGGGCAACCGGGACGTCAGACGAGTGCCGTACGCATCGGCGATCAAGGCCTCGACGACGCATGAGACGGACCTCGTCGGCCCGTACGTGGAAGACCTCGCCCTGGCCATCGACGTGGGCGTCATCCGTCAGGCCGGCGTGTGCGTGGGCGTCGATCCGCTGGGCGGGGCCTCGCTGCCATGCTGGGAGCCGATCCGCGAGCGTTACGGACTGGACCTGAAGGTGGTCAACGACCGGCTCGATCCGACCTTCTCGTTCATGACCGTCGATCACGACGGGCAGATCCGCATGGACTGCTCGAGCCCTTATGCCATGGCAGGCCTGGTGGGGCTCAAGGACCGCTTCGGTGTCGCCTTCGGCAACGATCCCGACGCCGACCGACATGGTATCGTGACCCGATCGGCGGGGCTGATGAATCCCAACCACTTTCTGGCGGTGGCCATCCGGTATCTGCTGACTCATCGGCCGGGCTGGCCGGCGTCGGCGGCGGTCGGCAAAACGCTGGTCAGCAGCGTGCTGATCGACCGCGTGGTCGAGCGCCTCGGGCGGCGGCTCTGGGAAGTGCCGGTGGGGTTCAAATGGTTCGCCCCAGGCCTGGCCGACGGCTCGATCTGTTTCGGCGGCGAGGAGAGCGCCGGCGCCAGCTTCCTTCAGAGCGACGGTGCCGCCTGGACCACCGACAAGGACGGCATCCTGCTGGGGCTGCTGGCCGCGGAGATCACCGCCCGCACCGGCAAGGACCCCGGCGCGCACTACCGGGAGCTGACGGCCGCGTTCGGCACGCCCTGCTACACGCGGATCGACCAGCCGGCGACCCCGGCCCTCAAGAGCGCCTTCAAGCGGCTGTCCGCCGAGGCGGTCCGCGCCGATCGCCTGGCCGGCGATCCGATCACCGCCCGGCTCACGACCGCGCCCGGGAACGGAGCAGCCATCGGAGGCCTGAAGGTCTGCACCCCGGCCGGCTGGTTCGCGGCCCGGCCCTCGGGTACCGAGAACGTCTACAAGATCTACGCCGAGAGCCTCCGCGGCCCGGACCACCTTGAGGCGATCGTGAATGCCGCCCGCGGCATCGTCGAGGAAACCCTCGCCGCGCCCGGATCGTGACACGTGTCATGGAGTCATGACGGATCGTAATGGCTCACCGCGCCGCGAACATATAGCGCGCCGTTCATCTGCGACATATCCATTCTCTGAACGTCTCCGGCTCCACCTTCGTCAACGTACTGGACCCCTGATGATCCCGGGCGCCGCATCAAGCTGCGCCATGATTTCGGCACAGGCTCGTTTCTGCGGCATCGTCACGTGATCGGGCGTCGTCACGTAATCGCGGCGCCGTCGGTGCCTTTCAGGGCGAGTCGTCTTCCGCCTGATGCGAGCACGGTGACACGTTTTCTGCACTTTTTTTTTCCAATTTTCGCTTGCCCGGCCGCGCAAGCCGGTTTATGCTGTTGGCGTGTTTTGTGCTGCCCTGCTGTATAGCGCAGGCGGCTGTGGTGCGTCCGATTCCGCGGACGGCGGGTTCCGGCAAATCGTTTTCAGGCGGGAAAGAAGGTTCTCCCGGTTCGATCCAGGGCGGAAGCGGGGATTCGTGGGTCACGCAGGTTGCGCCGAGCCGGAGCAACGGCGGCCTGTTTCATTTGGATCGCTTCTCCGGACGCCGCGAGAGAACCGTCTGATCCTGGCCGGGCGGTCGTGAACGGAGAGCGGCGATCCGCGCGTGCGGGTCGTGTGTGAGGTTTGCAGATTTTTCGGAGGAGCAGGAACATGAGCAGACGCATCGTTTCCCTGATGGTCGCCGGGGGACTCCTGGCGGCCGGTCCGGTCCTGGCGGATGACTGGCAGATGGTCATCACCGTGGACAACCAGTACGATATCTACTTCGGAACCCCCCTGGCCACGACGTTTCATGCCGGCGGCGACAACAACTGGATGACCACGGAAACCTGGTATGCTTACGGCCGGGCCCCGACGGACTACCTCTACGTGGCCACGGCCTCGGACCACTCCGTGGCGCAGGGCTTCCTCGGCGAGTTCACCAACATTACGCTGGGCCTGTCGATCGCGACCGGCGACATCGTCTGGGAGGTCTTCCCTGCCGGCAAGTACCTTACGCAGATCGACCCCACCTGGCCGGCGGTCTGGCCCGCAAGCCTCATGCCCACGCAGGCACAGGTGGACCAGGCGATCGCCTTCGCCACGGTCAACAACCTGTGGGTCGCGCCGACGAAGAAGCCCGGCTATGACAATGGCAGCGCCCCTTCGCCCTGGGGAAGCATCGCCGGCATCCCGGGTTACGCCCACTGGATCTGGTACGACAGCGGCAATGACATCTACTCGTGGTACATCCCCTCTCCCTACAGCGGCTTCAACCACCACGAGTTCCTCGTCTTCCGCGTGCCGGGCATCGTTCCCGAACCGGCGACGGCCCTGATGGCCGCCGGCATCGGCGGTCTGGCCCTGCTCAGGCGTCGTCGCTCCGTGCAGCTCTGACGGCCGTCGGCGGCTCAGCCGCCCACCGGGCGCAGGAAAAACCCCGGGGGATCGCGATTCGAGCGCAATCCCCCGGGGTTTTCTGCAGACGGATCAGTCGCGACTGGGTAGGGTCGGAGTTGAACCGACGACACATGGATTTTCAGTCCATTGCTCTACCACCTGAGCTACCTACCCGGCGGATGCCCGGCCCGGTCGGCGTTTGAACGGCCTTGGCCGGACCGGGCATGCTAACCGGGTCTGGCCCGGCAGGTCAAGCGGTTCACCCGTCGGCTCAGGACTCCTTGAGATCCACATTTTCGTCCAGGGCCGGAAAGTCCTGGCTGCCGGCGCGGGCCGGGGCTGAAACCTGCGAGGCCTTCGCCGGGACGGGCCTGGCCGGCTGGGCGCTGTGCCCCGTAGTCCTGGACTTGGCCGATCAGGGCTTGCGGTTCTCGGCCAGGGCCGCCGACCGGGTCCCGGCGATCATGCCCATCAGCTCCCCGACCATGCCCTTGACCGCCTGGGCCTGGGCGGCCAGCTCCTCGGCCGCGGAGGCGTTGGCCTGCGTGACGTTGTCCATCTGGGCCACCGCGGTGTTGACCTGATCGACGCCCTGGGCCTGCTCGGCCGAGGCCCGGGCGATGCCGTTGATCAGCTCCGAGACCCGGGCCGCGTCGCCCACGATCGCCGTCAGGGCCTTGCCGACCTCGCCGGCCACCTGCGTGCCCTGCTGCGAACGGTGCACCGCGTCCTCGATCAGCCCGGTGGTCTCCTTGGCCGCCTGGG
>CALLOB010000098.1 GCA_938005315.1 uncultured Phycisphaerae bacterium | reverse complement strand
GCAACCGCTGGTACCTCCCGCGCCTCGGCCGCTTCACCTCACGCGATCCCAACGAAACCGCCCTCCTGATCCTGGATGCCCTGGCCTCCAACGGCCGCACGCTGCTGTCGGTGGTCGGGGCCTTCGACCCGGCCGGCCACTACTTCGGCGGCATGAACCTCTACGGCTTCCCCGGGGCCAACCCCCTCACCGGCCGCGATCCCCTGGGCCTGTACGACCCGTTCGAGGAGGTGGACAAAGTCATCAGCATGCGCGTCGGCGAGTTGCTGGGCGTGTTGGGCACGCTCAACGGCGCGATCATGGGTTTGCAGACCGCGCTGAATGTTGCGGCATCTTTTCTGCCGGGTTACGGCCTGTACGAGGCCTTCCGGTCGGTGCGGGTGATCGCCCAGGGCAGGGGCGGCTTCTGGGACGCGGTCAACATCGCGATGGTCGCGTTCCCGATGGCCAAGGGAGCGGCGAACCTGGCCAAGCGGCTGCCGGCCATGCAGGGGCTGTTCAAGGCCTTCAGCTACGGGGCCCGGATGTGCAACTGCTTCGTGGCCGGGACTCAGGTGGACACGCCCGGCGGGCCGGTGCCGATCGAGGAGCTGTCGCCGGGGGATGAGGTTCTCACCCGCCACCAGGACCGGCCCGGCGAGCCGGTGTCGGCCGGTCGCCGGATGTCGGCGGCCTCGATCCGGCGGGCGATGTCGTCGATCTGGGCGGCACTACCGAAGCCGATGGTGAAACCGCTGAGCCAGGGCTGCGCGAGGGCAAAGCGCAGCGAGCGGTCGATGTCGTCGCCCTGCAGCGAGCCCTCCCCGAGGATCTTCATGCCGTAGATGACCTTGCCCCGGCGATGCATCTCGGCGAGCAGGCCGGCCACCCGGGGCACATCCTCGGGCCTGGCGACGTCCATGACCTTCGCAAAGGGGTTGAACCGGGCGAGGTTCACCTCCACCCAAGGCTCATTCATCGCCGCGGTCAGGGCCTCGAAGGTGTGGCAGGAGCAGCCGACCGCCCGCACGTGCCCGGCGGCCCGGGCCTGGCTGAGGGCGTCCATGGCGGAACGCATCTTTTCCGGCCAGTCACCGTCGGTCAGGCAGTGCAGCAGCACGATGTCGATGTAGTCGGTGCCCAGTTCACGGCGGAAGCGCTCGATATCGCCCTTGATGCCGGCGGCATCCCTGGCCGAGGTCTTGGAGGTGATCGTCACCCGCTCGCGGGGGATCTCGCGGAGCGCCGCCCTCAAGAGCGTGTGCGTCTTATAGAGATCCGCCGTGTCCCACCACTGCACGCCCTGATCCAGCGCGTGGCGCAAAAGGCGGGTAAGTCCCTGCTCGCCCAGATCGCGTTGCTCGCGCCCGGCCTTGGTGCCCGTGCCGACGGCCAGGCGCGACGCCTTGATGCCCGTGCGGCCCAGCTCGACCAGGTCGCAACCCCGGAGCCGCGGGGGCTGAGCGGGAGCGGTCGCGGGCGAGTCTGCAGGTACACGACCCCAGACCGGCCGGCTCGGAGCAATGACCGCCGCCCCGACAGCGGCGAGAAACCGGCGTCGATTCATGTTGACCATCGGGGCATGGTAGCGCCGAACGCGGCGACCGGCAAGGCAATGCGTGAGGTTTGGGGCCGATTATCTGCGGCCCGGACGGAGCGGGGTCTTCCAGATGAAGTGAGAAGTATGAAACTGGAAGTGCGAAGTCAGAATGAATTTGCGCAGCCCCGGAGGGACGCGCTCCGTCGCATCCCCATCGCGTTTCCCGTCGTACGGCCCCGACGGAGCGGGGCCCTCCGCGTGGGCCATGGGGCGAATGAGACTCTGCCGGCCCGCCGGGGCGATTGATGACCGCCTGACTTGTTGTGGCCCCCGGCAGGCGTCGGGCGGTTATCGGCTTGACCGGCCGCGCCGGGGCACGCAGAATCATCGGCGGCCGGGCAGCCCGGACGGTTCCGGACGCCGCGTGGCCTTTTGCAGGGGAGACTGCGATGTCCAGCCTCGACATCACCACCCGAAGGCATTTTCTGGCGACCGCGGCGGCGACGGGAGTATTTGCGATGTCGTCGGGCCGGACGCGCGCGGCCGATCCGCCGGCCGCATCAGGCCGCTTCAAGAAGGCCGTCATCCTCGGCATGGTCAAGGGCGACATGCCGGTGATGGAAAAGTTCAGGCTGCTGAAGGACCTGGGCTTCGACGGCGTCGAGATCGAGGCCTTCTCGGAGCCGAACCGCGACGAGGTGATTCGGGCACGCGACGCCACCGGACTGGTCGTCCACGGCGTGGTCGCCGGCGTGCTGTGGAAGCAGCCGCTCTCCAGCAACGATCCGGCGGTCCGGGCCAGGGCGGTCGCGCTGCTCAAGGACGCCGTGGACGAGGCCAGCGCCTTCGGCGCAAGCACGGTGTTGACCATTCCCGGCGTCGTGAACAAGGAGACCTTCTACGCCGACGCCTACCGGCGGTCGCTGGAGGAGATTCCCAAGGTCATCCCCCACGCCGCCGAGGCCGGCGTGAAGCTGGCCCTGGAGAACGTCTGGAACCAGTTCCTGCTGAGCCCCCTGGAGGCGGCGGGCTTCGTGGACCAGCTGAACTCGCCCGACGTCGGCTGGTACTTCGACGCCGGCAACGTGGTCCGCTGCGGATGGCCGGAGCACTGGATCGCGGCCCTGGGCAAGCGGATCGTCAAGGTGCACATCAAGGAGTACAGTCGCAAGAAGCAGCAGGAGGAGGGGCTCTGGAAGGGCTTCGAAGTCGAGCTGGGCGAAGGCGACTGCGACTGGCCGGCGGTGATGAAGGCCCTGCGCGACGTCGGCTACTCCGGATGGATCACCGCCGAGGTGCCCGGCGGCGACCGCGCGCGCCTGGCGGACATCGCCGAGCGCATGGACCGGATCATCGCGAGCTGAACCGCGTCTCCGGAAGCCCGAACGATCCCGGCAGGCGCCGGCCCCGTGACCCGGACGGGACGATGGGCGGGTTGCTCCATGCGCCGGGCAGATTTCCGCTTTCACAGTCCCATAATCCCTGGGTCCGCGCCTGCCCCATGCTGCCCGGACGAACATGATCCTGTTTGCCCGGGGCGAGCTAAACCGGGCGATTCATTGACCGATAAGTCTGGGGGTAAGGACCGGTAAACCGCGTCGCGGGCCCGGGGGCGGTTCGCCCGCGGCCATAAGGACTGCGGCCTGATTCAGGCGCCCGTCGTCGGACCCGCGAACCGGGCCTGCGGTGACGGCATGCGTGCTGGCCTCAGGTCGCACGCCCCGCAGGGCGGCTGCCGCGTTGAATCGAGGAGAGCATGTTCGAGCTCAATGCCCGACCGACGGCCGCAGAGCTTCGACGCTTCGGCCGGACGATGCTCGCAGGCTTTGCCGCCCTGGCGGTTCTGTCCTGGTGGTCCGGGAGGGCCCCTTCCGGCGGTCTGGGGTGGTCGGGGCAGCGAGCCCATTGGGTTGCCGTGGCTCTGTTGGCCGCCGGAATCGGTTGCGTCGTCCTGGTCCGAGTCGCTCCGGAGGCGGCGCGAAGGCTGCACGTCGGCTGGATGCGGGCGGGCATGGCGATCGGGTCGGTGATGACCGGGGTGCTGCTGACGGTGATGTACGTGACGCTGCTGCCGCCGTTTGCGCTGCTGCGGCTCTGGGATCCGCTGGGTCTGAGACCGGCGGAAGCCGAAACGTACTGGCGGCCGTGCCGAACGGACGATTCGAGCCTGGAGCGGGCCCGGCGGCCGTTCTGACGCCCGCGGCGGACAGTGTCGACGACGGCGAACGGCGGATCAGCTCCCGCCGGACCGCCGGGGAGGTTGAGTCGGCGTGAACATCCTGGGCATCTCCTGCCACTACCACGACGCCGCGGCCGCCCTGGTCCGCGACGGCCGGCTGGTCGCCGCCGCGGAGGAGGAGCGGTTCACCCGCCGCAAGCACTGCAGCGACTTCCCGGAGCACGCCATCCGATACTGTTTGGCGGAGGCGGGCCTGGACGTCGGCGACATCGATTACGTCGGCTTCTACGAGAAGCCGCTGGTCAAGTTCGACCGCATCCTGCAGACCATTCTGGCCGGCTGGCCGCGGACCTGGGCCTACTGGACGCGCAGCGTGCCGCTGTGGCTGACCTCCAGGCTGCGGGTGGCCCACACGATCCGCAGCCGGCTGGGCTACCGGGGCCCCATCCTCTACGGCCGGCACCACCTCTCGCACGCGGCCTCGGCGTTCCTGGTGTCTCCCTTCGACACCGCGGCGATCATCACCGCCGACGGCGTGGGGGAATGGACGACGACCGCCTGGGGGATCGGCTGCGGGAACCGCATCGAAATCCGCGAGGAACTCCGTTTCCCGCACTCGGCGGGGCTGCTGTTCAGCGCCGTGACCAGCTACCTGGGGTTCCGGGTGAACGACGCCGAGTGGAAGGTGATGGGCCTGGCTTCCTATGGCCGGCCGCGCTTTCTGGATCGCTTCGCCGAGATCGTGGACCTCAAGGAAGACGGCAGTTTCCGGCTGAACATGCGGTATTTCGCCTTCACCCGATCGACGCGGCACACCATCAGCCGGCGCTGGGAGCGGCTGTTCGGACGGGCGCGTCGCGTGCCGGAGGCTCCGCTGGACGACTTCCACGCCGATGTGGCCGCCTCCGGGCAGAAAATGATCGAGGAGATCATGCTCCGCACCGCCCGTCACGTGCAGCGGCAGACGGGCCTGCCGAACGTGTGCATCGGCGGGGGCGTGGGGCTCAACTGCGTGGCCAACTGGAGGATCCTGCGCGAGGCCGGTTTCCGCGAGATCTTCATCCAGCCGGCGGCTGGCGACTCCGGCGGGGCCCTGGGCACGGCCTTCTGGATCGCCAACACGCTGCTGGGCGGGCCGCGCCGCGAGGTGATGCGGCACGCGATGTTCGGCCCGTGGTTCGACAACCGACGGATCGCCTCGACGCTGGAGTCGTTGGGAGCCCAGTTCGAGGTGCTGGCCGACGAGGATGAGATCGTGGATCGCGCGGCCCGGCTGATCGCCGCGGGCAAGGTCGTCGGCTGGTTTCAGGGACGGATGGAGTTCGGCCCGCGGGCCCTGGGCGCCCGGTCGCTGCTGGCCGACCCGCGCGACCCCAAGATGAAGGACGTGATCAACGCCAAGGTGAAGTTCCGAGAGCGTTTCCGCCCGTTCGCGCCGGCGGTGCTGAGAGAGCGGGCGGCGGAGTTCTTCGACATGCCCGAGGGGCTGGAGGCCCCGTTCATGCTGCTGGTGCCCCAGGTCCGGCCGGAAAAGCGGGACATCATTCCGGCGGTGACCCATGCCGACGGCACCGGCCGGGTTCAGACCGTGGCCGAGGACGTCCATCCGCTGTTCTACCAGCTGATTCGGCGGTTCGGCGAGCTGACCGGGGTGCCGGTGGTGATCAACACCTCGTTCAACGTCCGCGGCGAGCCGATCGTGTGCACGCCGCAGGACGCGTACCGCACCTTCGTTCATACCGGCATCGACGCCCTGGTGATCGGCAACTGTCTGGTGACCGAGAAACGCGTGCCGGTGGACTACGAGGCGGGCATGATGCGCAGCGCGGCCCTGGAGACCGGCTCGCTGCTGGAGAATTAAGACCGGCGTTGCATGGCGCAACACCGAGGAAGCAAGGAACGCGAGGTCGGAAGTGCGAAGTCGCGGGCGGGACGTTCCGGACCGGCAGACGGGTTCGCGGCGTCGCGCCGCCGGCGATCGGGACACCGGTCGGAGACATCTCTTTCGCACTTCTCTTTTCGTGGCCGGAACCGTTCATATCCCGTTTTTCATGAGGCGCCCATGAGCGAGCCTTCGCTGGCCAGGGAGTTCCTGGCGTTCATCGTCCAGGAGAAGAAGTGGTGGATGCTACCGCTGATCGCGGTGCTGCTGATCGTCGGCGGCCTGATCGTCTTTGCCGGCACGTCGCCGCTGGCGCCGTTCCTGTACCCGCTGTTCTGACCGCGGGGCGGACGGGGCCGGGCGAGCGTACCTGGACCGTTCCCGCGCCACAGCCGCGGGCAGGTTCCAGGGGTGCCGAGGCGGAGCCGTCAGACCGGGGCGATCTGCTCGAACCAGCCGACCCGCGGAAGCTCGCCGACCAGCGGTCCGGCGTACTCGCGGAAGCTGTTGAGCACGTTGTTGCCGGACTCGTTGATGTACTCGTCGGGCACGGTGGTGGTGAACGGCGGGTGGTCCGGCGCAACCTCACTGAGATCCACCAGCTTGGTGCCGACGGTGTAGGTGGTGCTCGGCAGCCGGACCAGGGCGACGCTGCCGTCCTGCTCGGCGTCCAGCGAGTAGCTCACGGCCATCTGCCCGACCAGCCGGGCCTCCCAGGCGTCGACCTCGCTGCAGCACAGCGGGAAGCTGCGCTGCAGGTAGCCGAACGTGTCGGCTCGGATGCGCCGGATCTTCTTGCAGCGGGCCCGGAGGGTGCCGGCGAGATAGTCGGCCAGCGAGCCGGCGCCGGCGGACAGTTCGATGTTGCCGTGGGGATCGCGGGTGACGGTCTCCTGCTTGACCACCGAGACCTTCTGGGCCCACAGTTCGCCCTTGTCGTCGACGATGCCTTCGGACACCGCCACCAGGCAGCGGCCGTAACGGTCGTAGACCGCCTCGACGTCCTGGACGAAGCGGTTGAGGTCGAAGGGACGCTCGGGCAGATAGACCAGGTGCGGGCCGTCGTCCGGGCGGCGGCGGGCGAGGATGCTGGCGGCGGTCAGGAATCCCGCGTTGCGGCCCATGATGATGTTGATCTTCACGCCGGACAGGGCCCGGTTGTCCAGGTCGTCGCCGATGAAGGCCGAGGCCACGAACTTCGCGGCGCTGCCGTACCCCGGGCAGTGGTCGGTGACCAGCAGGTCGTTGTCAATGGTTTTGGGCACGTGGATGACGCGCATCTCGTACTGGTTGTCGCCGGCGATGCGGTTGATGATCCGGGCGGTCTGGGCGGAGTCGTTTCCGCCGATGTAGAAGAAGTAGCGGATGTCGTGTTTGCGGAACACGCTGAAGATCCGCTCGCAGTACTCCTCGTCGGGCTTGTCCCGCGTGGCGCCCAGGGCGGCCGCCGGCGTGCGGGCGACGAGTTCGAGCATGTTCGTCGGCTGACGCTTGAGATCGTAGAACTGCTCGTTGACGATGCCGCGGACGCCGTGGCGGGCGCCCAGCAGGCGGAGGATGTGCCCGTGTTTCTGGGCCTCCTCGATGATGCCGACCAGCGACTGATTGATGACCACGGTGGGTCCGCCGGCCTGTCCGACGATCGCGTTTCCGGTTCTGGGGCCTGTCATCGCTGTACCTCAATCCGATCGGGCGGGCATTCCCTCCCGCCCGGGCTTCGCGGGTCCGCTCTCCGGCGTCTTCCGTGAATGAGACCCCGACCGCCGGCGGCGGCCGTCCGGGCCGTCAGAGAGCCGTCGATTCTACCACGTCCGTTCGACGAATCCAGTATCCACCTCGCCCTTGAGGAAGTGCGTATGGCTGAAGATCTCCCGCAGGAGCGGAATCGTCGTCCGGATCGGAGCGATATGGAACTCCTCCAGGCATCGCTGCATGCACGCGATGGCCTCCGGGCGGGTGGGCTTGTGCACGATCAGCTTGGCGATCATGGAGTCGTACCGCGGGCTGACCACCAGGCCCGCGCAGGCGTGGGTGTCGACCCGGACGCCGAAGCCCCCCGGCTGGCGAAACTCCTCGATCCGCCCCGGGCACGGCCGGAAGTCCTTGGCGGGATCCTCGGCGTTGATGCGGCACTCGATGGCCACGCCGCGGTGGCGGATGTCGCGCTGCTTGAACGGCAGGGTCTCCCCCGCGGCCACCCGGATCTGCCACTGCACCAGATCGCGACCGGTGACCATCTCCGTGACCGGATGCTCGACCTGGATGCGGGTGTTCATCTCCAGAAGGTAGAACGCGCCCTTGCGATCGACGAGGAACTCGATGGTCCCGGCGCTGTAGTAACCGGCCGCCCGGGCCAGACGCACGGCCGCCTTGCAGATCTCCTCGCGGGCCCGGTCGCTCAGCGCCGGGCAGGGCGACTCCTCCACCAATTTCTGGTGGCGGCGCTGGAGGCTGCAGTCGCGCTCGTAGAAATGCAGCACGTTGCCGGCGCGGTCGCCGAGCACCTGCACCTCGACGTGGCGGGCTCCCTCGATGACCTTTTCCAGGTAGAGCGAGGAGTCCTTGAAGGCCGCCTGGGCCTCGGCCCGCGCGGCCATGAGGTTGTGCATCAGCGAGGCCTGGTTGTGGCACATCCGGATGCCGCGCCCGCCGCCCCCGGCCGCGGCCTTGATCATGACCGGATAGCCGACCTTGGCCGCCCAGACGCCGGCCTCGCGGTCGTCCTCGATCGGCCCCTCGGTCCAGGGAATGTTGGGCACCTTGGCCTGCTTGGCGAGTTTCTTGGCCGCGATCTTGTCACCCAGCAGACGCATCGAGGCAGCGCTGGGGCCGACGAACTCGATCTTGGAGTCCCGGCACGCGTCGGCGAACTGGGCGTTCTCGGCGAGGAAACCGTAGCCGGGGTGGATGGCGTCGACGTTGGCCACCTCCGCCGCGGCGATGACCCGGTCGATACGCAGATAACTGTCGGTCGCCGGTCCAGGGCCGATGCAGACGGTCTGGTCGGCCAGCCGGAGATAGGGCTGGTCACGGTCCTCCTCCGAATAGACGCACACCGTGCGGATCCCGAGCTCCTTGCAGGCCCGGATGATCCGCAGGGCGATCTCCCCGCGGTTAGCGATCAGCAAGCGAGAAAACATAAGCGTCCCGATTTCCTGCCGGAGAGTCCTCACGCCGGACGGATGGGAACGGCCAGGCGGTCAGCCTCGACGAAGCCGGCGACGGTCATCCCGGCCGGATCAGCATCAGGGGCTGTCCGAATTCCACGGCCTGCTCATTGCGGACCAGGATGCGTTCGATGGTACCGGAGGCCTCGGCCTTGATCTCGTTGAACACTTTCATGGCTTCGATGATGCAGACCGTGGTGTCCGGCTCCACGCGCGAGCCGACGCTGACGAAGGGCGCCGACTCCGGGTCGGGCGATGCATAGAAGGTTCCGACCATCGGCGAACGAAGCGGGATCAGCCCGTCATCCTCTTTGGTTTCACCCGTGCCTGAGGTTGCCGGAGCCGCCGGCACCGCCCCCGGGACCTGCGGCAGGGCCATTCCGGCCGGCCAGCTCACCGCCACCGGCCCGGCGGTTCCGCGTTTGAGCCGCAGTTTCGACTGGCCTTCGCTGACGAGGATTTCGCTGAGTCCATATTCGCTCATGAGCTCGGCCAGCTCTCGTAACTTTTTTGATTCGATCACGCCATACTCCTGCGTCCGGTGAGCCGTTCTCACAAAGCTGCGACGCAGTCCTCCAGCCGCCTGGACAGCTTGCTGAGGACCCGGCAGCCCGTTCCGGTCACCAGCACGTCGTCCTCGATACGCACCCCGCCGATCCCCGGCACATAGACTCCAGGCTCGACGGTCACGACCATGCCGGGTTTCAGGCAGCCGATCGATCGGGCCGAAAGGCTCGGAGGCTCGTGCACCTGGAGCCCCAGGCCGTGGCCCAGACCGTGGGTAAATCGTCGCTCCATGCCCCCGCGGCGAAGCTGACGCCGGGCCTCGGCATCGACCGCCTTCATGGCCTGGCCCGGACGGATGGCTGCGATGGCCGCCTCCTGAGCTGCGAGGACCAGTCTGTACATCCGGCCGAGGCGAGGGGGGATCTTACGGACGAAGATCACCCGGGTCAAGTCGCTGCAGTAGTGCCCCACACGGGCGCCCCAGTCGATCAGCACGGCACTTCCCGGCCGCAACACACGATCGCCGGGACGGGCATGGGGCAGGGAGGCGTTGGGGCCCTCGGCCACGATCGTCCCGAATGCCGGGCCGTCGGCGCCCAGGCGGACCATCTCGTGTTCCAGGTCTCCAGCCAGTTGCCTCTCGGTCATGCCCGGCCGTACGCGACGCAGCACGCGACGAAAGGCCGTCTCGGCCACGCGGATGGCTCGCTCGATCGCCTCCACCTCGCCGGCGTCCTTGCAGATCCTCAGATCCCCGACGGCATCCGGAAGGGGAATCAGCCGCGCGCCGGGGCAGGCCCGCCGGATGTCCCGATGAAGCGCCACGCTCATGTTCGCCGGCTCGAAACCCACCCGCTTCAGGCGACTGCGGGTCAGCAGATCGCCGATCGCCCGGGCCAGCGGCCCGGTGCGCACGATGGCCCGGGCCCAGGGTGCCTGCCGGGCCGCGGCCTCAGCGAACCGGCCGTCGGTCAGGAGAAAAACGCGCCGTGGCAGGATCAGGGCCGCTCCGTCCTCGCCGTCGAAGCCGGTGAGGTGGAACTGGTCGTGCGGGCCGGTGACCAGGTAGCCGTCCAGAGACTTGCGGTGTATCCTGCAGCGCAGGGCTTTGAGCCGCCCGGCGAGGAACCCCGGGCAGCGGCGGCCTGAATGGGAAACGGGCACGCGGACCTCCACTGCGGCGGCATGACCCGCCGCACCGGCGGACTCTAGAGCCGCCGACCATGCGTGTCAAAGGGTTGGGTTTTCGGCGACGGCCGGCGGACGGCCGTCTCGGGGCGCATCAGGTGCGAGTCACGATCACGCAGGGTCTGCAGACGCTGGCCGAACTGACCTTTCCGGAATCCGAACTGCTTATCGGATCGGAGGAGCGCTGTGCCATCTGCCTGGCCGACCCGGCGATCGCCCCGCAGGCGGCGAGGATCGTGCCCACGTGTCCGGGACGGCTGCTGATCGAGAACCTCGTGGACGACCAGCTGATCAGCCTGAACGGACAGCCGATGCCGCCGAGGGTTCCGCTGGTCCATGGCGACACGCTCACGCTGCTGGACTACGACATCCGCTTCACGTTGCGCGAGGATGCGCCGACCGACGCGGCGGGAGAGGATCCCGGCCTGGAGGAGCAGGTGGTCGAGGACGCGGCCCTGAGCGCCGCCGATCTGGCCCGCATCAAGGAGTTTCCGCTGCCGCCGGGGTCGATCGTCAAGCGCCCGCTGGACCCGCTG
>CALLOB010000097.1 GCA_938005315.1 uncultured Phycisphaerae bacterium | reverse complement strand
GTAAAACGGCCCACGGCGAACGGGGGCAGGTCTCCCTCGGCGTTCGCCGTGGCGTCGGTTGAAGTTGGCCGGAGTCTCGTCGGCCTGCACGAGGTATCCGACCGGGGCCCTCACGGGGCTCAAAACATGCGCTCCGCCTCCCCGAGGCGGATGACCTGAGATATGTCCCTCATCGTCCTTGCCATGGCCCTCCGCGGGTGCGATGTCCGGAACTCCCTGACGGGCCCGCGGTCGCTCACCCCGCGCGGAACGCCGGCCCGAAGCGGTCGACCGGGCGGCTGACGCGGATACGCCCGCCTTGACCCGAACAACCGAACGATCCCCGAACCGCCGCTGTCGCCCCTGATCGGCCTCACCCGCTCGGTCGCGCGAGTTGCGCTCCTGGTGGTATATACGTCACAATTGACCGCCCGGCAAACGGAAATCGCCCACGGGTCGGCGGAAAACATGCCTTCCGGCCGGAAAGCCGCCTGTGAACCGCCGCCCCACGGACCGCCCGGCGACCGGCTTGCCGGACGCGGGGAAGGCCGGTTAGCATGGATATCATGGCACGAGACGCCCATGCGCCTGAGCCGGAGGGGCCGCGTCGGGCGGCTCTGCGCCGGGATTCGATCGCCGCTTGCATCGCCGCCGCACCGGGCGGGTAGGGCACGGCCGACGCCGCCGGAGAAATCCAGCCCCGCCCGAACCGGCGGGGCTTTTTTGTTTCACCGTCCGCCGCCGCCACGGCGGAGGAGTATCATGACCGCCAAGCCACAGCGCATCGAGCTCTATGACACCACCCTGCGGGACGGAACCCAGGGCCAGAACGTCAGCCTCAGCCTGCAGGACAAACTGCTCATCGCCGCGCGTCTGGACGACCTGGGCGTGGACGTCATCGAGGGCGGCTACCCCCTGAGCAACCCCAAGGACGCGGCCTTTTTCCGCGAGATCCGCGGCATGCGGCTGCGGCACGCCAGGGTGGCGGCCTTCGGCATGACCCGGCGCAAGGATCGCACCGTCGAAAAGGACGAGGGCATGCAGGCCCTGCTGGCCGCCGATACCGAGATCGTCACCATCGTGGGCAAGACCTGGGATCTGCACGTCCGCGAGGTGCTCAAGGTCCCCGAGAAGGTCAACCTCCGGATGATCGCCGACTCGGTGCGTTTCTGCGCGGCCGCCGGTCGGCGCGTGGTGTATGACGCCGAGCACTTCTTCGACGGGTATGCGGCCAATCCGACCTTCGCCCTGCGCACGCTCGAAGCCGCCCAGGAGGCCGGGGCATCCTGCATCTGCCTGTGCGACACCAACGGCGGGTCGCTGCCCGAACGCGTGGCTGAATATGTCGAGGCGGTCCGCGCCGCCCTGTCGGTGCCGCTGGGCATTCACACGCACAACGACGCCGGTCTGGCGGTGGCCAACGCCCTCGCGGCCATCCGGGCCGGGGCCGTCCAGGCCCAGGGAACCATCAACGGCATCGGCGAGCGCTGCGGCAATGCGGACCTCACCACCATCGCGGCCAACCTGGCGCTGAAGATGGGCCGGGAAGTGCTCGTGCCCGGCGGACTGCAGCGCCTGACCGAGACCAGCCGGTACGTCTACGAGATCGTCAACGCCCTGCCGGTCAGCAACCAGCCCTACGTCGGCGCCTCGGCCTTCGCCCACAAGGGCGGCATGCACGTCCACGCCGTCCGACGTGTGACGCACAGCTACGAGCACATCGACCCCGAGGCGGTGGGCAACTCGCGGCGCGTGCTGATCAGCGAACTCAGCGGAGCCAGCGGCATCGCCGAGAAGATGGGCCGCAAGCTTGATGTGGCCCACGACAAGAGCCTCCTGCGGCGGCTCCTCCAGGCCCTGCAGGCCCGGGAGGCCGAGGGCTACGTCTACGAGAGCGCCGAGGCCAGTTTCGAACTGCTGTGCCGCAAGGAGCTCGGACGCTATCGTCCCTTCTGGCATCTGGACCACTGGCGGGCGGTGGCCCTGCGCTCGGCCAGGTCCGCCGAGCCGGACACCGAACTGATCCTCAAGCTGCAGGTCGACGGAACCACCGAACACCACGTCTCCGGCGGGCACGGCCCGGTGGACGCGATGGCCGCGGCGCTGATCAAGGCCTTGCGGCCCCACTACCCGGAGGTCGAGGACGTCCGGCTGATCGACTACAAGGTGCGGGTCATCAACCCCCGGGCGGCCACCGCCGCGCGGGTCCGCGTCACCATCGAGTTCCGCGACAACGCCACCCACGAGATCTTCGGCACCGTCGGCGTCAGCGCGAACATCATCGAGGCCTCCTGGATCGCCCTGGTCGACGGCATCGAGTACAAGCTCATCAATGCCCGGGAGCAGGCCGCCCGACCGGCAGCGGCGCCGGTCGCGACTCCCCGGAGAAGGAAGACCGGAAAGACCCGCAAGGGCTGAGCGAAACAAAGGCCCGGCAGGGCGCAAAAAAATTCGGGTGGCTGAAGGTATTCAGGCCACCCGAAAGGGAAAGGGAAGAGGACGTTCAAGGCATACTAGCACAAAACCCCGCCGCCGTCCAGCCCCCCAAGAAGCGTTTTCTTGTTTTTGGGGTGAATCATCCCCTCGCGACCATGACGCGCGATCCATCCGGATTCCGGGCGGCTCCGGCAGCCTCCGGAAAGAGCCTTGGAACGCGTCACTCGATCGTGATCCGGCATCAAGATGGTCCTGATTCAGATTGGAGAAATTCTCCCATCAAACGATCAGCGAAAAACCGTAAAGATTGACTCTGTTCAAAGTCGTTCCGCAGCGACTGCACAATTTCCGCCAGAAGTCCCGCATCCGAACCGACTGCGCCACGCAAACGCTCCAGCAGCGCCGCTGCTTCATCCTCCCGTCCGGCCTCCAGCGCAGTTCGGATCGCCAGGTCCAGCGCGTCCGGAGAATTCGGACTCAGTTCTATCGCGCGCTGTACCCATCGCTCGACCTCGGCGGGCCGGGAAGCCGCGGGCAGGCGCGCAAAACGCCGGCCGAGGACCGAGTACCCATAACCCAGCCAGTCGTCGACGGCCCCGGCATCGGAGGGGCGAGCCGTGCCCGACTCCAGCTGGGCGGCGGCCTCCTCCTCCCGGCCCGAGGCCAGCAGGAGCAGAATCAGCTCGCGGCGGGCCTCGGCCCGCCATTCCTCCTGCGCCACCGAATCGGGCCAGTCCGCCAGCGCCTCCCGGCAGGCTTCCAAGGCCTCGCCCGGATCGTCCGGACGCGCCAGCAGGGCGTATCGCGAAAACTCCACCCGGGCGCGGTTTCGAAGACCGGGAAAGCTTCGACGGAAACGCGGCCGGTCATAGAGTGCCGCCGCGTCGCGGGCCATCGCCGCGGCCTGATCCGGCCGTCCGGCCAGAAGGGACGCCGAGGCGAGCAGCCGGAGCGACTCGGGCGCATACGGATCCCTCCATCGCTGCTCATCCGGCTCGAGACAGGCCTGGTGGGCCTCCTGCAGGAGACGGCCGGCCGCCGTCTGGAACTCCTGATCCGCCATGAGTCTGGACAAGGCCACGTCGAAGGATGACTGCACCGAGGGAGGCTCCGGACCGCCGCGCAGCGCGACACGCAGGATGTCGAGCCGCTCGGCGACCGGCCGGTCCTCCGACAGCGAGGCCAGCTTCAGGGCCACCCGTGCGCGAAAGGGGAACCATGCGTGCTCGAGCCTCAGCCACTCACGGGCCGTGGGGCGGTAATCCCCGACTTCGGATCGCAGTTCGAGAACGCGTTCGGCGGACTCCACCGACTGCAACGCCAGCCAGCCGTCGGCCAGAAGCTCGGCAACCGCCGGGTAGGCCGGCATTCTCGCCAGCAGCGCCGTGCCCGCCTCCGCGCCGGCACGGAAGTATTCGCGGAAATTCGCCGCGTCTTCGCGGGCCAGACTGCGCAGACCGGGCTGGATCTTCCGGGCATCCTGAGCGGCCCGGACCAGACCGGCCAGCCGTTCCAGCTGCCGGTTCGCACCGGCCAGCGCGAGCCGCGTGAACTGGTATCCCGCGGCCAGGCGATCCTCGGTCACCAGGCGGTATCGCGACGCCCGATCGGCTTCACGAAGGGCAGCCGACCAGTCGCCCTTCTCCCCCAGCGAAACCGCCGACATCTCCGCCAGCGCCCCCCGCCAGTCGGCCAGATGGACCCCGATCGCGCCCAGCGAAACAGCCGCGCCGACAGCCAGGCCCCCGACCCGCGCCAGGCGACCGGCGCCGGCCTCCCGGCCCGTCCAGGGAACCGGCTCTCGCCGCGACATCGCCCAGCAGAGACCGAGCAGGGCGTGGAACACGATCGGCAGGCCGGGCTTGCGCAGCGCGACATCGGCGCTTTCCTCGACCACCAGCGCCACCAGCGAGGCCGCCGCTGCCGCAAGGCAGAGTCGATGCCGCCGATCGGCCATGCGCCGGACCGCCGACCCGGCGGCCCAGATCGCCATGCCCAGCGCCGTCCCCGCCAGCGCCAGCCCGACGGCGCCGAGTTCGGCAAGGATTTCCAGCCATTCGTTGTGTGCCCGGCCGAACAGCTCGGCGACGAATGCGGCTGCGTCGTGCTCGGCGTCCGACCTGGACATCTCCTGCGATTTCAGCAGATAGGCCGCCTGCCCCTGTCCGATCAGCGGCTGCTCCAGGAACATCGCCACGGCGTAGTTCCAGGCGTAGAAACGCATGCGGAAGCTGGCGCTGCGCCCCGAATCGGCCGGCCCCGGTCGGGCGTACAGCCACAGTCCGCCGGCCAGCAACACGACCAGCGTCACCGCCGCCGCGCCGCGCCGCAGCCGCTTTCCGCCCAGCATCCACGCCCAGGCGCCCATTCCCGCCGCCAGCCCGACAGTCGGGCTGCGCGACCCGGTCAGCACGAAGGCCCAAGCCATGATCGCCAGGCAGACCGTCAGACCTGCCGCGCACCACAGCCTCCGGGCGCGGGCCCGGACCGCCGACCGGATATCGACGCTCTGCGGGACCGGATCCCCGTCCGGCCGCAGGCAGGCCGCCAGCAGCGCCGCCGCCAGCAGCATGCCGGGGACCAGGCAGGCGGCCATGAAGATCGGGTTGCCTATCGGAAACTCCAGCCGCAGGACCGGGCTGCGCTCATAATGGTGCCACAACCCCCCGATCGACGTGACCGTCAGGACGGCGACCATGGCCCCGGCCGCTGCGGGACCCGCGCGATGGCTCAGCCCGCGTCCCAGGGCCAGGGCCCCGCCGATCAGGATCAGTTGCCGGACCGCCTCGCCCAGTGCCGCCTGCGGCCAGGGAGCCCACAACGCGCTGAGCGCCGCCCAGATGCCCAGAAGCAGCAGGGTCATCTGTGAGGCACGCACCAGGCTGATGCGCGACCGCAACCCGCCGCCCGCCATCCCCGCGTCGCCGCCCGATACCTTCGGACCCCATTCATCTTCCCGGCGGGTGCGAACGAACCATCCCGCACAGACCGCGAGGATCAGCCCGGCGGACCCCAGCCCCTGGGCGAGCCATTTGACCTCCGTCCCGCTGCGGGTGGGGTACTGGTAGTTCATCGCCAGCAGCGTGACCAGGGCATGCAGCACCGACCCCTCGCGCCAGGGGCGATAGCCGAGCTTGGTCCCGCCCTCGGCGGCACTGACCAACAGGCAGGTGGACGCCAGGGCCAGCACCAGAATCACGATCAGGAGGCGGTCCAGCGAAGCGAAACGTTCGATCACGCCCTCGGCGTAGAGGAGAGCGTCCGGCGAGCGCCGGACATGGTCCGCCCGGGGACCGCCCCCCGTCCCCTCGGTCGCTGCCGCATCCTGGAGGGTTTCCGAGCTCACATCGAGGGCTTCCAGACGACTTCGGGCTCCCCGGCCTGCAGCGTGCTGAGTCGCGCCCAGGCGAACAGCAGATCGCCCAGGCGGTTGATGTACACCAGCGGCTCGGCGGCCAGTCCGTCCGCCGCGGACAACAGCACCAGTGCCCGCTCCGCCCGACGACAGACCGCCCGGGCGACATGCAGCCGCGCCGCCCCCTCGGACCCGCCCGGCAGGATGAAATTCCTCAGCGGCGGCAAAACGGCACAGGCTTCGTCGATCCAGCCCTCCAGCCGCACGACGTCCTCGCGAACGATGCACGGCCCCCGGGCCGCCGTCGGATCGGCCGCGCCGGCCAGTTCGGCGCCCAGACGGAAAAGGTCGTCCTGGATCGACCGCAGTGCGCTGCTCACCACCTCCGGCTGGGCGCAGGCCCGACACCACCCCAGCATCGCGTTGAGCTCATCCACTTCACCGATCGCCGCAATGCGGACGTGGGACTTGAGCACCCGCCGGCCGTTGAACAGGGAGGTCTCGCCGCCGTCGCCGGTGCCGGTGTACAGCTTCACGGTGGTCCCTCGATCGTCGGCCGCGCGGGCCGTCCGCCCGACGCCACGGACCGGTACGGTCAACCGCCGGCGGCCGGCCCGGCACCCGCCAGCCCGGCGCGGTCCGGCCGGTCAGTTGCCCGTTGCGGCCGCCCCGGCGACCGCGGGCGCCGTTCCGGCCGGCGCCCCGGGCAGCTCAGGCTCCAGCGTCAGTCCAAGCTCCCGCCCCAGGTCCACGATCTTGGAGAGGATGCCGGCCTCGTCGCGGGCGTCGCTGAAGATCATTTCGTGCGCGCGTCGGCACTCGGCCCGGGCATCTTCCAGGTCGGCGTTGTTCTTTGACGCCTGGCCGCGGCGCTGCAGCCCGACCGCCAGATGGTAGTGCAGCACGGGCATCCTCGCCCCCGTGCCGAGGGCCTCGCGCAGCATCGCAATGCCGCCGTCGTGGTCGCCCAGCAGAATCAGGTTCCAGCCCAGCGTGTCCAGCACGTTGGGCTCGTTGGGATTCAGTTCGGCGGCCTTCTCGGCGTAGACCCGCGCGGCCGTGGGGTCGTTCAGGTCCTCCATCAACAGGTAGGCGAGGTTGTTGAGGACCATGCCGTCCTCGGGATTGATCCGCAGCAGCTGCTCGTACAGGCTGCGCGCCTCGGCATACTCCTTGCGTCCGTACAGCACGATCGCCAGGGTGCGCATCAGGTCCACGCGGGCCGCAAGCGCGTTGGCGTCGCCTTCGGCCGGCAGGTCGGCCAGCATCGCCCGGGCGTCCGCGATGAAGCCGTCGGTGTCCTTCCGGATCAGCCGCAGCCGGGTCGCCGCCAGCCGGCAGACCACCGACGACGGGTCGGCGGCCAGCTGAGCCTCGAGGATCTCACCCGTCTGCTCGGGGCCCAGCACGCTGGAGACGCTCTGGAAGATCTGCATCATCGACGGCACGTCCCGGGCCGCCAGCTTCAGGGCCTGCCGGGCGGCCTCGACCGCACCCGCCCGGTCATCCTTCCCCGCCAGCGCCGCCGCCTTCCAGGCCCACGTGCCGGGCATGCCTCTCTGGGCCTCGGGAATCTCCGACTCCAGGAAACGGATGGCTTCGTCGTGCCGTCCGAGTTTGATGCAGGTGTCGGCCACCAGGGAGATGCCCTGGGGATCGAAGCCGGATCGCTGGGCCGCCTGCCGGGCATACTCCACGCACCGCTCCTCGAAACGCGCGGCCTCCGGCGCGCCGGCCTGCCTGGCCTGCCGGGTGCGGGCCATCAGGATTTCCGAAAGCCGCATGGGGAAAAAGGGATTGTCGGGGTTCTGCTGGGCCAGCGGCAGCACCAGCTGTTCGGCCTGCTCAAACCGTCCCAGCTTCATCAGCATCCGGAAAAGCTCACCCAGAGCCGCGGAGTTTCCGGGAGCGTCCTGAAGTATCGAGACCAGCTCGTTGATCGCCAGGTCGTCCTGACGCGTCTGCTCGAAGCAGACGGCCAGAAGCCGCCGCGGTTCGTAGTCGAAGCCACGCGGGGCCAGGGCCTTGACCTGCTGGAAGTCCCGGATCGCAAGGTTCCACGCGCTGCGGCTCAGATGGATGTTCGCCCGCGTCAGGTAGCCCTGGGGATCGCTGGCGTTCCCGGCCACGTACCGGTCCATGTACTCCAGGGCCTTTTCGACCTGCCCGCCCTGGATGAAGAACTGGCTCATGGCCATCAACCCGAACGGATCCTTGGGATAGCGGGCCTGGTAGGATTCGATCTCCTTCTGAAGCTCGCCGCGCTGATCGCGCGCCCGGGCCTGGAACATGGTGGTGATGATCTCGCGGCGGGCCCGGAGCTCCTGATCGGCCTCCTTGGCCTGCTCGGCCGCGGCCAGCGCCTTGCGGAGCCACTCGATGCACTCGGGGTACTCACGAGCCCTGCGGAAGTGGGCGGCGACGTCCAGAAGCGTGCGGGCTGCCCCGCTGAGCCGGCCGGCCTCCCGGAAGGCCTCGGCCACGGCGTCCGCCGTCGGCGCCCCCTCGATGCCGCGCGCCTGCATCATCTCCATGTGCGCGGCCAGCAGGAGCCTGGCGGTGGCGGTCTTGACCTTGTCGCCTGGATCCACCTTCTCGGCGGTCCGGCGCAGCAGCTCCTCGGCGGCCTTGTACTCCGGAGGCTGCTGGGCCCGGAGATACTTGGCATAGGCCTGCACGAAACCCAGGTCCGTCGGCTCCACCTGGAGGAACGACTCGAACACTTCCCGGGCCTTGTCCGGTTGGCCGGCCTGCTGGTAGAGGGTGGCGAGCCGCAAGGCGTTATTTCCATCTTTGGGATTGCGGAGCCGCTGGGCCTCGCGCTCCGCGATGGCCTTCACCGGATCCCTCGCGTCCTGCTGCAGCTGGAGCTGCTCCTTGACCCAGGGGTGATCGGGAATCAGCTCGCCGCAGGCCTTGAGGTACTTCTCCTTGTCTGCGGCGTTGCCCTTCTGGTCGGCCAGGGTCGCCAGCCCCAGCGCGGCCATGGAATTGCCCGGATCCAGCCGGTAGGCCTCGCCGAAGTACTTCTCGGCCTCGTCGGCCCGGCCCAGCCCGAGCATCACCCGCCCCATGCTCACATGCGCGCGGGGATAGTCGGTGAACATCGCCAGCCACTCGCGCAGTTCCCGCTCGGCCTTGGTCAAGCGGTCCTCCAGCGCGTCGTTCTCCAGCAGGATCTCGGCCCGCCAGAACCGTCCCCCCGCCGGGGCCACCCCGACCTCGACGCCGTCCTTCACCAGCTGCTCGGCCAGCGCCCAGTCCTTGCGCGCCAGGGCGAGCCGGAATAGGGTATCGACCGTCGCCCGCAGCCTGGCGGCACGCTCCTCCGGATTGGTGGAGGCCCGGGCCAGTTCCACCGCCTGGCGGAGCTGGGCGTAGGCGTCGTCCTGTCGTTCCGGGGAACGCCGATACAGCGAAAACAGGTCGAGCGCCACCTGGAAGGGATCCTGGTTCTGCCGAATGAGCTCCTCGGTCTTGGCGAACTTGTCCTCCTCGCTGGCCGCGGGGTCGGCGTAGACCCGCATCGCATCCAGGGCGTTCTTCGTCCGTCGGTAGCGGTCCATCTCGGCCTCGGGCACCGCGGGATCCGCGAGCTTGCCCTGGACCTCCTGTGCCGCCCGGTCGATGGCCTCGGTGATCTCCTTGAACCCCGCCGCCCGGACGGCCTCGTCCCGCCCGCGCGTGCGGTCGGAGATCGATCCGATCAGCTGCTGCAGAGCCAGAATGTTCAACGGGTCGCGATCCAGCAGCTCCCGGAGAATCTGCTCGGCCTCCTTCAGCAGGGTGACGTTGACCGTCTCGCCGGCCGTGGCCTGGCTGCGCAGCAGGGCCGCCTCCAGCAGCCGGTCGCGGGACGGGTCCGTGCCCGCCAGCAGGTGGTTGATCTCCTTGAGCTTGTCGTAGTTCTGCTGGGCCTCGTACACCCGGGCCAGCGACTGCAGGGCCTGCTGGTTCCGCGGATCGACGGTAAGCACCTGCTGAGCCACCACCATCGCCTCGTCGAAGCGCTTCAGCTCCACCAGCGCCCTCGAAAGCAGCGACTGGGCCGCCACATTGCCGGGGGCCACCGCCGTGATCGCCCGCACCTCCTGCTCGGCTGCTCCGGGCTGGCCCTGGTCCAGCAGCAGCGACGCCAGGTACAGCTTGACCTCGGGGTTCATCCCTCCCGCGACCTTCTCGGCCTCCCGCAGCGAGCGGATGGCCTCCAGGTTCTCACCGCGGACCATCTGCAGGCGGGCCTTCATGAACAGGGCCATCCGGTCCCGCTCCCCGCCCTCGGCCTCGGAGACCTGCTCCCGGTAGAGCTCCTCCATCCGAGCCATCGACTCCCCGCGGACCTTTTCCAGCTGCTTCCGGTCGCCCGCGGTCCGGGCCATGTCGATCTGGGCCATGCAGATCCGGAACGCCTCGCTGCGGATCAGAGCCATGTACATCTTGTGCCGCCAGGCCAGGTAGCCGCTGCGCTTCACGCCGCGGCGAATCCGCTCCTCGAGCACCTGCCGGGCTTCCTCCAGCTTCCGCTCGCTGAGGAACAGCGCCGACAGCCGCAGGTAGGCGTCATAGCTCTCCGGGTCGATCTCGATCGCCTGCCGGAGGAACTTCTCGGCCTCCTGGCGGTAGGCGGTACGCTCGGACTCGGCCTGCTGCTCGTCCGCCGTCAGCGGAGCCCGCGTCTGCCAGTACAGCCCCATGCCGATCAGGTTGTCCACGTTCTTGGGGTCCGCCTCCAGGGCCTTGTCCAGGCACTCCCGGCCCCGGGCGTCCAGTTCCTTCAGCTCGGCCAGGAGTTCGGACTCGGACATCGGCACCACCCGGCCGGCCCGAAGCTGCTGAAGCTGGCTCTGCAGCTGGCTGCGCCGCGCCAGGCAGAACTGCCCGCGGTAGCGCCAGGCGGTCGAGAGTTTCCCGGCGTCCGGCGACGCGGCTTCCTGCAGGCTCCGGATCAGCGTGTCATAGACCTCCTCGGCCTTGCGGATGTCCTCCTCCCGACCCTCGGACTGGGTGAGGTACAGGATCGCCAGGCTGTTGGCGAACTCCGGGTTGGACCTGTCGCCTTCGAAGGCCTTGATCAACAGCTGACGCCCCTTGTCCAGGTTCTGCTCGTCGCGGCCCCGCTGCTCGACCAGCGCCCGGCCCAGGGCGTGGAGGCCGGTGAAGTTGTTCTCGTTGATCCGCAGCAGCTCCTCGGCCTCGGTGCGAACCTGGTCCCAGCCGGCGCCGGTCAACTTGGCCAGTTCGACGTTGAAATCGACCAGCCTCTCGCGGGCCGCTTCGCTGCGCGGGTCGCCCAGTATTACCTGCCGCCAGGCGCCCACCGCCCCGCGAGCATCGCCGCTCGCCATGGACATGTCGCCGGCCTTCAGCAGGTAACTGTGGCACTCGGCCAGGTCCCGGCCGGCGCTGCGGGCCCGGGCGTGGGCCCGGCGGTAGTACTCCGCGGCCTGCTCGAATTCGCCCCTGGCCTCCAGCTCCACGGCCTTGTCCAGGAAGGGCTTGGGATCCTTCGGCCGCAACTGGTAGATCATCAGCACCGCCGCGGCGGTCGTGACCGCCATGCCCGCGATCGTCAGCCCGGCCACGAGTTTCTTGTTCAATCGCTTTGCCATCGGATGGTTTCCTCGAAGACTCCCTCCCGGGAGGCCCGCCCGATTCCCGTTCATGCCCCGGTCGGCGGTCGCTCCTCGCCGGCCGCCGCGCCGCCCAGCTTCTCCGACCTCCGCACGGCCTCCCAGTCGGGCCAGTGCTCCCGCACCAGAATCGGGATCACCTTGGCCAAGAAGCGCCGTCCGGCCTCTATGGCCACCGCCTCCGGAGGCATCGCCCCGCCGGCACCGAAGCTGATCTCCAGCTTGCTGTAATAGGCGTGACGCGTGCCCGGGTCGCCGATCGCCAGCCGAACGCAGTACCGATCCGGGCAGAACCGGCCGTTGGTGTGAAACGTGTACATCACCACCCGGCCCTCGCTGGACAGCAGCGCCGACTTCTCGAAAGTCAGCACCTTTATCGGAACCACCACCCCGGGCCCCAGATCCGGCAGCGGAATCTCCAGGATCTGCTCCCGTGTGGTCCGGTAACCGCTGCCCAGGTAGCACTCCTCCGGCACGTGCGGCACCGGGTCGGGGTTGCCGGTGTAGTAAGTCACGAACAGATGCACCAGCCGCTCGGGGGCGGACTCGTCCTTGATAGTCGTATCCTCCATCAGCCACTGCAGATACATGTCCGTGCCCAGGCTGTCGAGCACCGCCGGCTCGATCCGCTGGGCCTGCAGCAGCCGATATGGCCGCAGGGCGTCGTGGTCCAGGTCGCTCAGCGGCTTGCGAAGCTCGACCCGCTGCTTGACGAACTGGATCCGCTTGCCCTGAGCCAGCAGCTGGAAGCCCGCAAGGCAGGCCCCCAGCATCACCACGCAGGCCACAAAGCCCCGGTTGCCCAGAATCTGGCCGACCAGCGAAGCCCCTGTCGGCCCGGGACACGGGGCACAAGTCTTTTTCTGATCGTCACTTGGCATTCAAGAGAGGTCCGCAAGCCGCTTCCCCGTCCTCAAGGCAGGTCCGGCAGCACCCCTGCCGGCACCGCTGGCGACCGTCGAGACCAGTGGCCGACACCGGGGCCGCCGCAGGTCGTATCGGCCGACACGTATCGGCCGACAGCGGTCCTGTCGTCAGACCGTGCCACTATAAGCTCGGGCAAGACGGACGGTCAATCTCCCGTGGTGCGGGCGAACAGCCGCAAACCGCCCGTCAGCCGATGGATGCGGACATGTCCGGGCCCCTCCGTTCGGATCGATCGGCGACCGCCTCGTGCAGGACCGGCGCGGCCGATTCCCCTGAGGCACCCGCTCCTGACGATATACATCTCAGGCGGTCTGCCGGCCGGGGGCGTGCCCGGCGGTCTGCGGCAGGCTCCGTAGCCCGAACGTCTGCCGGCCTTGCCGGCGGCCGGCCTGCAGGATGTACGCGAACCCGGCCGCCGAGGTTCAGGCCGGCGCCTGGCCGTCCGATAAAAGGATTACCATGAGCAATGCCGCCCAAGACCCTCGCCCGGCCTGCGTGATCGTCGGCGCCGGCGGACACGGTCGCGTGGTCCTCGACATTCTGCTGGCCGCCCGCCGGTACCGGCCGATGGGCTTCCTGGATTCCAACCCCGCACTGCACGGCCGGCGGATGGACGGCGTCCCCATTCTCGGAGACCTGTCGGCGGCCCGCGAACTACGCGCCCAGGGCATCCGCAGCGCCGTGGTGGCCATCGGCGACAACGGCGTCCGGCGACAGTTCGCCGCCGAGCTCGAGGATGCGGGTTTCGAACTGATCAACGCCGTTCACCCCTCGGCCAACCTGGCCCGGACGGTCACACTCGGCCGCAACGTCGTGATCGCCGCCGGGGCCCTGGTGTGCGCCCACTGCCAGATCGGCGACTCGGTGATCCTCAACACCGGCTGCATCGTCGATCACGAATCGATGATCGGAACCGCCTCGCACGTCTGCCCCGGCGCCAAGCTGGCCGGCCGGGTCACGGTGGAATCGGGGGCCTTCATCGGCATCGGCGCCACGGTCCTGCAGGGTCTGAGGATCGGCTGCGAGGCCGTGATCGGGGCCGGAGCGGTCGTCGTGCAGGACGTCGAGGCCCTGACCACGGTGGTCGGCGTTCCGGCCCGCGTGCTGCGGTCGTCCCCGGACTACGAGGAGTTCGCCGAGATGATGGTGCCGCCGGCGCTGCGCGAAGTCCTCACCGCCCGCTCCCGCTGAGCGTTGATGGATTCCCGGACACGGCCCGCCTCCCGGTAGCGGGCATCGATCGTCCGCGCGTTCTCCGCGACCTCCCTCCTTCGCCCTTGACGCACCAGCCCGATATCGCCGCTGGATCCGCCGATCGCGGCGCGGGTCCTGAAAAAACCCCCGACCCGCAGGCCGCAGCGCACGCGCGGCGCAGCGCCACGAAAAACACCGGTTTCCCACGGTTTTCGTTTGCCCGGCGGGGGGATTGTTTTTTATGTTCCTCCTGCGGCTCGACGATCTTGAACGGGAACGTCGATCCGGCCATGCAAGTGCGGCCCGCGGCGAGGCTTGAGCCAGCCGCGCGGCGCGTCGGGGCCCGACCGGTGCGGACCAGGCCCGGCCGAGGCCCCGCGGGGGAAAACGACCAGCCGAGGACCGGCGCGCGGACGCGCCGGGTGATCCGAGACCACGCCGGACGGAAGTCCGGCAGGCATGCCGCGCCGGCCGCGAGGGAAAGCGGCCGTCGGGCGATTCGGCCCGTCCGTGAGACGGGAGTCAGGAAAGGAGAATTCCATGCGGGGTATCGTCACCAGGTTCATTCAGAGCGAAGATGGCCCGACCGCGACCGAGTACGCGGTCATGCTGGCGTTGATCATCATCGTGGCCCTGACAGCCATCACGACCCTCGGCCAGAAGGTCAGCTCGATCTTCACCAACGTGGAGAGCTCGCTGCCTGACGGCACCGGCTGATCGGCCTGACGGCACGGCCATCGCGTCACTGTCACCACGCGTGGGCGCCCGTCCGGCAACGGCGGGCGCCCACGTCCGCTATATGGGAAACCGGTCTTCGATGGGCGGGGCACACGACACGGAGCCCGGGGGGTAACGAAGTGAGCAAGGGAGCGATCAAACGATGTCGCAGGCGTATTGGCTCACCATCTGTGCGCTGATGATTCCCGGAATCCTGTACGCTTCCTGGATCGACTACAAGGAGCGCCGCGTGCCGAACTGGCTCAACGCGGCCATTGCGGCCGCGGGCTTCATGGCCCAGGGCTACTTCCACGGGCTCGACGGCCTGGCCACCGGCTTCCTGGGCCTGCTGGTGGGGTTCGCGACGCTGATCGTGCCGTGGCTGATGCACGGCATGGGGGCCGGGGACGTCAAGCTGATGATGGCCATCGGCGTATGGCTGGGGCCGTGGCTGACGTTCGTTTCGTTCTGCACGGGGGCGGTCGTCGGCGGGGTCATCGCGGTGGTGATGATCCTCGGTACCGGACGGCTCTGGCACGCCTGGGCCAACCTGGCGACCATCGCCGAGAAGGTGTCCCACCGCTCCACCATCTTCAGCGAGTTCGGGTCCGCCCGAAGCTTCGGGAATACCTCGCAGCTGCTGCCCTACGGCGTGCCGCTGACCATCGGAACGCTGATGGTGTGCTTCGGGCAGCCGCTGCTGGGAGGCTGATCGTCCAAGGGGGGGGTGTGTCATGTGCGGGAGAGTCGGAGTGTTCCGGGGACCACGACGCGGCCGTTTCGGCCGCCGCGGAGCCGCGACGGTCGAACTGGCGGTGGTCACGCCCATCCTGCTGGCTATGGTGGGCGGGATCATCGAATACGGCTACGTGTTCATGGCCCAGTCGGTGCTGACCAACGCGACCCGCGAGGCCTGCCGCCTGGCCACGCTGCCGGGCAGCGAAACCACCGACGTGGAGACCCGTTTCGCCGAGGCCGTGGCCGTCCTGGGGCTCAGCGCCCAGGACTACGACCTGGACATCCGGGAAACCGGCGGAGCCAGTCCGTCAGTGACCGTCCAGGTGCGGGTGCCGTGGAGCAAGGTGTCGCTGACCGGCGGCATGCCGGTGGCGCTGCTGAACATCTTCTCGCCGTCCGGCGGGAGGGGCTCCTCGCGCAGCACGGACATGTTCGCCTCCAGTTCGATGCGCAAGGAGTTGTCGTCGTAAGCGCGGCCCGCGGGGGCCGCCGCCGGCCCGGATGCCGGTCTGGATGAGGAAAACGCGGGCCGTGACCCGCGGAAGGAACTGCGACAGGGGCACGATGGCTTGGGCCCCTCGACGAACGGTTGCAGCGGCCGGGCGCCCGCAGGGCGAACCGGCCCTTGCGGCTCGAGGAGCATGCAATGAAAGGTCGAGCGATTATTCCGCTGGTGGTCGGGCTGGGTGTCGGCCTGGTGGCCGTCCGCTATTTCGTGAACGTCCTCCAGAAGGCCAAGGGCGCCACGACCAACGATACCGTCACGGTAGTGGTCGCCAACGCCGACATCGGCGCGACGGTGGAGATCAAGGCCTCGATGGTCGAGAGCCGGCAGGTCGCCCGGGCCCTGGCGCCCAGCATGGCCTTCTCCAGGGTCGAAGACGTGGTCGGGCGGGTCGCCGCCACCGCCATTCCCAAGGGGATGTCGCTGTCGCCGTCGCTGCTGGCCCCCAAGGGCACGCCCCCGGGCATGGCCGTGCGGATCCCCGACGGCTACCGGGCCGTGGCCGTCAACATCGACGAGTCCGCCGGCGTGGCCGGATGGGTCAAGTCCGGCAGCCGCGTCGATGTGGTGGTCATGCTTTCCGTCAGACGCGAGGGCCGGACCGAGAACGTCAGCAAGATGGTCCTCCAGAACGTGGAAGTGCTGGCCGTGGGGCAGGACCTGGGCACCACGACGGACGTCTCGGCCAACCTGGCCAAGTCCGTGACCCTGCTGGTCGAGCCCAGGGACGTGCCCAAGCTCCACCTGGCCGCCACGCGCGGCAAGATCCGGCTGGCCATGCGCAACCAGAACGACGTCACCGGCCAGCACGTGGACCTGACGACCGATAATGACCTGCTCAGCAACGCCCCCGCCCAGACCGCGACGGCGGGACTGAACCTGCTGAGCCGTTTGTTCGCCCCGAAGCCCAAGGTCGAGGATTCCCAGACCGATAAAGACCGGCAGGCCCAGGCCGCGCTTCTCGCCCAGGCCCGGGCGGCGCGACCGGAGCCGTGGTCCGTGGAGGTGCTGAAGGGATCACGGAAGCCCGAGAGCGTCTGGTTCGAGGACAACCGCAGGCAGGCCCGGCGGATCGAGGCCCCCGAGCAACGCCCCGGCTCCCCGGCCTTGGCGGTCGAAATCCCCGCGCCGGTGCCGCCGTCGGCGTCCCCGTCGGGCGTCCGCGGTGCTCCGGCCGACCACGCGGCGATCGAATCCGACGGCGGCGAGGAGGCCGCCCCGGCTGGTCCGGAATGAACGGAGTCTTGAGGAATGATCAACGGCATGGACGGACAGATTGAGCATCGTTCAGGGATGAACCACGCCGACCACAGCCGCGGAGCGACGCCCGAAAGGCGCCGCTCCTGGGGCTTTGTGGTCGCTGCCGCCCTGCTCATGGTCGTGGTCGGCGGCTATTCCGCCCCCGCGGCCCGGGTGGCCGGCGAATCGGCGTCGCTGCTGGCCGGCATCGAGACCGCGCAGGCCGCGGCCACCCTCGCCCAGCCCGCGGCGGCGCAGGCCGAGGAACCGGTGTCGCAGGCCCCGCCTTCGCCCGGAGGACTCTCCCCGATGAAGGTCGAGGTCCAGCGGATGACCGACATCTCGGCCGAGCGCATCGTCCTGTCGATCGGCCGCGGCTCGCTGGTCAACGTCAGCGAGGCGATCAAGCGGGCCTCCGTCGCCGATCCCAAGATCGCCGACGTCACCGTGCTCTCCCCCCGGCAGGTGCTGGTCACCGGAAACGCGGTCGGCACCACCGAGCTGGTGCTGTGGGACCAGGCCGACAACCAGGTGGTCTTCGAGGTCGTGGTCGAGGCCGACCTGACCGCGGTCCGCAAGGCCATCGAGGAACTGGCTCCCGGTTCGCAGGTCCAGGTCCGCGCCGTCCGCGACGCCATCGTGGTCAGCGGGGTGGTGCCCGACGTGGACGCCGCCGAGCACGTCATGCAGCTGGTGCAGACGGTGTCGTCCCGGGTGCAGAACCAGCTCAAGATCGCCGGGGAGCAGCAGGTGCTCCTCCGTTGCACCGTGGCCGAGGTCAACAAGCAGAGCGCCCGGCAGCTGGGCGTCAACGGCTGGATCGCCGGCGACAACGTCCGGGACATGTTCGCGGTGACCCAGGTCGGCGGGATCAATCCGGTGAATATCGGGGCGGCCCGCCAGCAGGACATCCTCACGCCCAACGGCATGATCTTCACGACCGACCGGACCAACGGCCTGCCGCTGTCGGCGACTCCGACGCTGAGCCTGGGCTTCCCGCGGGTGCAGATGCAGCTATTCCTGCTGGCTCTGCGCACCGACGGGCTGCTGCGGGTGCTGGCCGAGCCCAACCTCGTGGCCCTCAACGGTCAGGAGGCCAGCTTCCTGGTCGGCGGGGAGATCCCCTACCCGGTGCCGCAGCAGACCGGCACGCCAGCGGTGCAGTTCCGCCCGTTTGGCATCCAGCTGCGGTTCCGTCCGACGGTCATCGGGCGGCAGATGGTCCGCCTGACGGTCATGCCGGAGGTGAGCGAGCCGGACTTCAGCGTCCAGTTCAACGGCGTGCCCGGCCTGCGCTCCCGCTCGGCCTCGACCACTATCGAGCTGGCCAGCGGCAGCACCATCGCCATCGCCGGCCTGCTCAGCGAGCAGATCCGGGCCCAGGTGCAGCGCATCCCCGCGTTGGGCGACGTGCCGGTGCTGGGCGCCCTGTTCAGCTCGACCAGCTACCAGCGATCCACGACCGAACTGGTCGTTCTGGTCACCCCCGAGCTGGTCAGCGCCATGCACCCCGACCAGGTGCCCAGCGTGCCGGGCGAGTTCATGACCGAGCCGGACGACATGGAACTGTTCGGACTGGGCAGGCTGGAGGGCAGGCCTCGGGTCGACGCCGCGGGCGACGCCCTGGCCACCGAGACGGCCCCGCGTTACCGCAAGTTCAGCTGCTCGCCGGAGCAGATGTCGCTCCACGGCGAATGGGGACCGGCCGAGGCCTGGGAGACGACGCAGTAGAAGTGAGAGACCGGCCCGCGGCGGCGCCAAGCCGGCCGGGCCGCACGATATGGGAGACATGCGGGAAAAGGGTGGTCCGGAGAGCCATCCGGACAGAGAGGATCTCGGGAGAGAACCGGAGGGTGAAATGAAGAAGCACATGCAGGTCAGGAAGCGGCGTCGAGTGGAGGCAGGCGCGCGGCGCGCCCGGCGGCGCGGGGCGGTCGTCGTCCAGGTGGCGATCGCGATGACGGCTCTGATGGGATTCTCGGCGTTGGCCATCGACGTCAGCATGATGTACAACGCCCGTACCGAGCTGCAACGGGCCGCGGACGCGGCCGCCCTGGCGGCGGCCTCGGCGCTGGGGGACTACAGCCAAGGCGACGCTCTGTCCAACGCCCGGGCCCTGGCGGCGGACTTCGCCAACCGCAACACCGTGCTGACCGCCGGGGTGCAGCTGGACACCTCCGACGTGGTCTTCGGGCGGGCGGCGATCAACCCGGCCACCGGGAAGTACGACTTCACCGAGACGGAGACCTTCCCCAACGCGGTCCGGGTCCGCGCCCGACGGACGGACGGCTCGCCCAGCGGGGCGGTGCCGCTGTTCTTCGCCAACATCTTCGGCATCTCCAGCACCGACATCGCCGCCCAGGCCACCGCCGTGCTGGTGCCCCGCGACATCGTCTTCGTGCTGGACCTCTCGGCGTCGCACAACGACGACAGCTCGCTGAGGTCCTACAAGCTGACCGAGATCGACAATTACGAGGTCTGGCGGCATCTCAAGGACGTGGATCTGGCCCTGTCGCCCAAGACCGACTCCATCGGATTCACCTCCAGCGTGTCGGTGATGGACAACGGCGACGGCACGTCCCGGATCACGATCAACCTCACCAGCGACGGCCAGTCGGGCACCCCCGCGCTGAGCCATGTGACCTTCGGACTGCCGGCCGACGCCCAGGCCATGGCCCAGGCCACCGCCGCCAGCGGCGGCGGATACCCGGTCTCGATCGGCCTGGACCCGACCACCGGTGTGTCGGGCCTGAAGTTCGACCAGACCTCCCTCGGCGCGGGCGGCACCGTCCAGACCGAGTGGTTCAGCTTCTCCGTTCCCAACAACAGCCTGCAGGCCCTGAGTCTGGGCGTGGCCACCAAGGCCGGCGGCCTGAAGGACACGTCGGTGCAGTACAACCTCGCGCCGGGACCGCTGCTGGGCAACATGAACACCTGGGGCACGGCCACCACCGGACCGGGCTGGAATTTCGCCTCGGATCCCGGTCTGGTGCGCCTGCCCAAGGGCTCGGCCTGGACGCTGACCTCCGCCTTCGCCAGCCAGACGCTGCTCCAGAAGGGCTACGGGCAGTACGTCTCTTCAGAAATGAACGTCATCAACAGCTCGGCCTATGACAGCGACACCGCGGCCTACAAGCGTCGGGTGAGAGTCGCGCTGGGGCTGGACCGCTGGAAGAGCGGCAAACCCGGCGGGCAGGCCGGCGGCAACGGCGACGACAAGATCGACGCCGGCGAGCTCGAGCCCCTGATTCCGTACCCCTCGGCGACCAGCAATCCGGCCACCTTCTCCAAGAAGGTCGGCGGCAGCTGGGACAACTTCATCGACTACGTGATCAACAGCGGCTCGAGCATGTGCCGGTACAACCCCGATACGGGTTACTACGGCGATCCCGGGCTGCGCTACCGCTTCGGCCTGAAGACCTGGGTGGATTACCTCCAGGAGAAGCAGGTCGGCGACAGCGTGTCGCCGGGCCTGGCCGGGGCACCGACCCAGCCGATGGGCGCGGTCGCCGAGGCCACCAAGCTCTGCATCGACGTCGTCGAGGAGCTGGATGGCGACGACCGGGTCGGAATGGCCAGCTACGGGACCTACGGATACGGCCCGTCGGACAAGCCCGCCAACATGTCCTGGCTGGTGGAGGACTTCGAGGCCGTCCGCAGCAAGGTCGACAAGCTCCAGGCGGGCATGTGGACCAGCTATACCAACATCGCCCAGGGCATCGACAAGGGCCGCGCGGTGCTAATGGCCTATGACCACGGCGCACGCCGGGAGGCGGCCAAGGTCATGATCCTGCTGACCGACGGGAACGCCAACCAGACGCGCGTCAACCCGACGTACGACGAGGCCCAGGCCCGGGTCGACACCGAGCAGGCCGCCCGGGATGCCGCCGCGCTGGGCATCCAGATCCATACGGTCAGCGTGGGCTACTCTGCGGACCAGGAACTGATGCAGACGGTCGCGGAAATCGGCCGGGGCGAATGGTTCCACGCCGAGGGATCGATCGCCAGCTACCGGGCCCAGCTGGAAAGCATCTTCCGGGCCCTGGGCGGCAAGCGGCCGGTCATTCTGATCCAGTGACCGGCGACGGAACCGTAAGGACGGACATGCGTCCCGCGCGGGCCGGCCGCCGCTCCACCGGCGGCCGGCCACGCGGGACGATCGGGGTCCTGCTGACGGGCTGAAGCGAAGGGGCACGGCAGGACTCATGGCAGGGCGGAAGCAGGCCGTCGGACCGGCACGCCGCTGGACGGGTGTCCGGTCTCCGACGCGCGCCGACGCCCCCGCCGGCCGAAAAGACCGGGGGCGTCGCTCGGGAATGCCATGAGACGTTCGGTTCGCGTCATCGTGTTCAACGCCGAGGAGGAGTTCTCGGCCCCGCTGCGCAGCCACCTGCTGGCCCTGCCGGGGGTGCAGATCGCCGCCGAGGTCAACGAGCCGGCCCTGATCGAACAGGCCGTCCGTCAGCTCCCCTGCGACATCCTGCTGGTCCATCTCGATCCCGTGCCCGAGGCCGTTCTTCCGGTGGCCGCCAGGATCGCCTCGGACAACCCCGCCCTGGCCGTGTTCGTGGTCTCTTCCAGCACCGACGGCCGCCACATCCTGACGGCCATGCGGGCCGGCATCCGCGAGTTCCTCACCAAACCCCTGGACCGCCAGCTGCTGGCCGAAGCCGTCGAGAAGGCCCTCAGCCACGCCAGCGAAGCGGTGGAGGTCGGAACCCTGGTCTCCATCGTGGGCACCATGGGCGGGGTGGGAGCCTCGGTGGTGGCGACCAATCTCGCGACCGAGCTGGCCAGCATGGCCCGCAAGCGGCCGGTGGCCCTGGTGGACCTGGATTTCCGCTATGGACAGCAGGGAACGATGCTCGACCTCCAGGCCGATTACACCATCGCCGATCTCTGCGAGACGCCCGAGCAGCTGGACGCCGCGGTCATCGAGAAGGCCATGGTCAAGCACGCCAGCGGGGTGCACCTGCTGGCCCGGCCCAACCAGTTCGCCCAGGCCGACCAGATCACCGCCGCCCACTGCGTCAGCGTGCTGGGGGCCCTGCAGCAGATGTACGAATACGTGATCTGCGACGGCCCGAGCCGCTACGACTCCGGCGGGCTGGCGGTACTGGATCTGGCGGACGTCAACCTGCTGGTGCTGCAGCTGCTGGTGCCCAGTGTCCGCAACCTGCACCGCATGCTCGAGGAGCTGCGCGAGGGAGGCTACAACCTGCAGCGCTTCCGGCTGGTGTGCAACCGCGTCGGGCTGGAGTCCTCGCACCTGGCGGTGGACCACGTGGAGGCCACGGTGGAGCGCAAGATCGCCCACCAGATCCCGGACGACTGGAAGTCGGTCAGCACGTCCGTGAACATGGGCGTTCCGCTGATCGAGAGCGCGCCGAAGTCCAGGGCCCGGCTGGCCATCCGGGAGCTGGCCGAGTCGATCGCTGCAGGCGACGGCGGCGAGGCCGGCAAAGGGCCCGCATCCGCCGCGGCCGGCAAGAGCGGCGGGGGGCTGCTGAGCAAGATCTTCAGCGGCGCGTCGTGATCGCGCCGCGGGTGGCCGCGCGATGGAGGCGCGAGCCGCCGGGGTCCGGGCAGGGAAGCCGGAAAAGACGGGGTAAACCATGTTCGGACGAGCCAAGACACCCATCGGTCCGGGAGCGCCCAGGCCGGGCAAGCCGGTCCTGACCCCGCGGCCTCCCGAGGAGAACAACGCGACCGCGACCACCGCCGCCGCGCCCCCCGAGCCGCCGGTCCGGGCCGACGCCCGGCCGGCCGCCGCGCCGCGCGAGGCCGACCGCCGCCGCGTCGCCGGCGACGACGACAAAATGGAGAAGTACTACGCCCTCAAGACGCGGATCCACCGCAAGCTGGTCGAGCAGCTCGACCTGAACGCCATGAAGGGCGACGATCCCGGGATCCGCGAGCAGGTGGGCGAGATCATTCTCGCGCTCTGCGAGCAGGAAAACACCCTGCTGAACCACGCCGAGCGGCAGAAGCTGGTCAAGGAGGTGCTGGACGAGACCTTCGGCCTGGGCCCCCTGGAGGTCATTCTCGCCGACCCCACCGTGAGCGACATCCTGATCAACGGCCCCAAGCACGTGTATGTGGAGCGCAAGGGCAAGCTCGAGCTCACCAACGTCACCTTCCGCGACAACGAGCACCTGCTGCACGTCATCGACAAGATCGTCAGCGCCGTGGGCCGCCGCTGCGACGAGATCTGCCCGATGGTGGACGCGCGCCTCAAGGACGGCTCGCGCTTCAACGCCATCATCCCGCCCCTGGCGATCGACGGCCCGAGCGTCTCCATCCGGCGCTTCGGCAAGGACCCGATCACCTGGGACGACTACGTGGCCTTCAAGTCCTGCGCCCCGCAGATGGTCAAGTTCCTCGAGGCCTGCGTGGTGGCCCACCTCAACATCCTGATCATCGGCGGCACCGGGTCGGGCAAGACGACGCTGCTGAACAACATGTCGTCGTTCATCCCGCCCAACGAGCGCATCGTGACCATCGAGGACGCGGCCGAGCTGCGGCTCCGGCAGCCCCACGTGGTGCGGCTGGAGACCCGGCCGGCCAACATCGAGGGCAAGGGGCAGATCACCATCCGCGACCTGCTGATCAACAGCCTGCGCATGCGGCCGGACCGCATCGTCGTCGGCGAGTGCCGCGGGGCCGAGACCCTGGACATGCTCCAGGCCATGAACACCGGCCACTCCGGCTCGCTGACCACCCTCCACGCCAACAGCACGCGCGACACCGTGCAGCGCGTCGAGACCATGGTGATGATGTCCGGCTTCGAGCTGCCGGTGCGGGCCATTCGCCAGCAGTTCGCCTCGGCCATCGACCTGATCGTGCAGGCCCAGCGGCTCACCGGAGGGCCGCGGAAGATCGTCAGCGTGACCGAGGTCACCGGCATGGAGGGCGACGTTGTCACCATGCAGGACATCTTCGCGTTCGAACAGATGGGCATCGATTCCCAGGGCAAGGCCTGGGGCCGCATCGTGGCCACCGGGCTGAGGCCCACGTTCATGGACCGGCTCGCCGCCGCCGGCTGCGACCTGGATCCGTCATTCTTCGAGCGCCAGGTGCTGGTGAGCGACCGAGAGGACTGACCGGGCGGGCCGTCCGGATCGCCGGAGCGGCCCGTGCCTTGTGAACCGGGGCCTTCGCCGGGCCCCCGACCCGAGACGGGGTGTCCCATGTCAGTGTTGGGAAACATCATGTTCCTGCTCCTGCCCGTCGCCGGCTCGATGATGCTGGCCTGGGGGATCTTCCAGGTCGCCATGGACCTGCGAACCGCCCGGCAGCGCAAGGTCCTCGAGCGGCTCAGCGAAGTCAGGAAGGGCACGCGCGAGCAGCGGGTCAAGGAAATGCTCCTCCGCAAACGCGTGGCCGAGCTGCAGGGCGGTTTCCTGGAAAGTTTCGTCGCCCGCCTGCAGGTCGTCTCCAGGCTTCAACGGATCCTCGACCAGGCCGACCTGGACTGGTCGGCCTCCCGGCTGCTGATCAACCTGGTCCTGGCCGGCACCGGCGTCACCGTGGCCATGCTCATGCTGAAGATGAGCCCGGTCAGCGCCCTGGCCTCCGGGCTCGGCGTGGCCACTTTGCCGCTGCTGTGGCTCATGCGCCGCCGCAAGAAGCGGATCAAGACCCTGGTCCACCAGCTGCCCGACGTGTTCGACCTGATGGGCCAGGCGCTCCGCGCCGGCCACGCCCTGGCCAGCTCCATCCAGCTGATCAGCGAGCAGATGCCCGATCCCATCGCCGGCGAGTTCGCCCGCGTCTTCCACGAGCAGAACCTCGGCATCAAGATCGAGGAGGCCCTGCTCAACATGGCCAACCGCATCGACCAGATGGACGTCCGCTTCTTCGTGACCGCGGTGCTCATCCAGCGCCAGACGGGCGGCGATCTGGCCGAGATCCTCGACAAGATCGGCAAGGTCATCCGCGACCGCATCCAGCTGCTGGGCGTGGTCCAGGCCCTGACCGCCGAGGGACGGCTCTCCGGCTGGGTGCTGCTGGCTTTGCCGGTGCTCGTCTTCTTCGCGTGCCTGGTCGTCAATCCCGACTACGCCCGCGTCCTGCTCCACGAACCCAACGGCAAGATGCTGCTGGGCATGGCCATCGGCATGGACCTCATGGGTCTGGCCATGATCAAGAAGATCGTGAACATCAAGGTGTGAACCCCGGGGCCCGGCGGGCCCCGCGACTGCAAGGTGCGATGCCATGAACGACGAGATCATGATCATCGGAGCGCTGGTGGTGGTCAGCGTCGGCCTGATCGTGTATGCCCTCTGGCCAGCCCGAGACGCCGAGGAGGAAACCGTCCGCCGCCGGATGCGCGGTCAACGCGCCGCCGCCGACCAGACCGGCGAGCGCAAGGACGGTACCCTCACCGCCGCCCGCCAGGTGCTGGACAAGGTCGCCCCCTACGCCATCAAGCCGGTCATGCCCCGCAACGACCAGGAGATGTCCACCCTCCGCGACAAGCTCGCCACCGCCGGCTTGCGCGGCGAACAGGTGGTCCGCAACTTCCTGGCCAGCAAGACCATCGTCGGGCTCTTCCTCGCCCTGGTGGCCCTGCTGGCCGGCTGGCAGGGCGGCTACGAGCCGATCAAGCTGTTCGGTCTGGTGGCCTTCGCCGGCGGCGTGGGCTTCATGTTCCCCAACCTCTGGCTCTGGATCGCCGTCAGCCAGCGGACCGAGAAGATCCGCAACGGCCTGCCGGACTCCCTCGACCTGCTGGTCGTCTCCGTCGAGTCCGGGCTCGGCCTGGACGCCGGCATCCAGCGGGTCAGCGACGAGATGCGCAACGTCCACAAGGAACTCAGCGAGGAGATGCAGATCGCCGTCCTGGAAACCCAGATGGGCGTGCCCCGGGCCGAAGCCCTGGAGAACATGGCCCGCCGCAGCGGCGTCGAGGAGATGAAGGCCCTGGTCGCCGTGATCACCCAGGCCGAGAAATTCGGCACCAGCGTGGCCAAGGCCCTGCGCACCCAGGCCGAGACCCTGCGCCAGAAACGCCGCCTCAAGGCCGAGGAACGCGCTCAGAAGACCACCGTCAAGCTCATGGTGCCCCTGGTGCTGTTCATCTTCCCCTCGATCTTCGTAGTGCTCGTCGGCCCGGCGGCCCTGCGCATCATCGCCACCCTCGGCCAGGGAGGCCCGCTGTCCAAGTAGGCCCCCGCCCGGCGCGGCGCCCGACCGGCGGGTTCGACCGCTCCCCCCGCCGGGATGGACGTCTCCGGCCGGCGGGCGTATGCTGCCGGCATGACGACCGGCCGAATCAGAGCCATCCCCGGCATCGCCGCCGCGGACGCCGACAGCGACGTCGAGGCCCGGTGCGAGCTCTCGGTGATCATTCCCCTGCACAACGAGGAGGACAACGTCGAGCCGCTGTGGGCCGAGCTCCGCGAGGTCCTCGACGCCGCCGGCTGCGACTACGAGGTGATCTTCGTCGACGACGGCAGCACCGACCGCACCCTCCAGCGACTGCGGGCGGCGGTGGGCGGGCATCCGCGGGTCACGATCATCGAACTGCGCCGCAACTTCGGCCAGACCGCCGCCATGGCCGCGGGCTTCGACCACGCCGTCGGGCGGGTGGCGGTCCCCATGGACGGCGACATGCAGAACGACCCGCGCGACATCCCCGCCCTGCTGGCCCGGCTCGACGAGCCGCCGGGGTATGACGTGGTCAGCGGATGGCGCCGCGACCGCAAGGATCGGGCCCTGTCGCGCCGGCTGCCTTCGCGACTGGCCAACTGGATCATCGGCTACGCCACCGGCGTGCGGATCCACGACTACGGGTGCACGCTCAAGGCCTATCGCCGCGAGGTGCTCAGGGACGTGCACCTCTACAGCGAGATGCACCGCTTTCTGCCCGCCCTGGCCCGCTGGGAAGGGGCCCGGGTCACCGAGATGGTCGTCCACCATCGTCCGCGCACGCGGGGGCAGTCCAAATACGGCCTGAAACGCACCTTCAGCGTCCTGCTGGACCTGGTCACGGTGAAGTTTCTGGGCGGTTACGTGACCAAGCCGCTGTACTTTTTCGGCAAGCTGGCGGTCTGGGCCTTCGGCCTGGCCGCGGCGGTGCTCGCCGTGGCCATCCTGCAGCGCTTCGCGATCATCGGGGATGAGCCCCTGCACCTGAACCGCAATGTGCTGGTGCTGCTGGCCTCGCTGCTGGCGATCATGGGGGCCCAGATGCTGGCCGTGGGCGTCGTCGCCGATCTGATCGCCCGGACCTACTTCGAGAGTCAGCGCCGGCCCACCTACCGCGTCCGCCGCATCGAACGCTGCGGCCGGACCGTCCGCTCCGGCGAACCCGCCCGCGAGGCCGTGTGACCGCTCGACTCAGCCCCCGGCGGCCGGGCCGCCGAAGCTCATCCCCCGGGCCACCAGGATCACGCCCGCCAGGATCAGGGCCACGCCCGCCCACTGGCCCGCCGACATGTGCTCGCCCAGCCCCGCCCACGCGACGATCGCGATGATCGTGAACCCCCCGCCGAACATGATCGGATAGGCGGCGCTGATGTGGATGCCCGAAAGCGCGTACAGGTAGAACACCACGTTGGCCGCGAAGAGCGCCAGCCCCAGGACCAGCACCCAGTTGCCGGCCAGGTCCGCCGCCACCGGCCATACGCCGGCCCGGAACTCCAGGCCCTGCGGCCCCAGACGCCTCGCCCCCACCTTCATCATCAGGTTGGCGACCGCGTTGAGAGTCAAAGCCAGAAAAAGGGCGATGGCATGCTTCATCGGCTCGAGGCTCCCTGTCGCACCGGAGGACGCCGCGGTGCCCGGGCTTGTCATGCTTCGGCGGGAAATTGTATAAGAAGCCGCCCGCGGCCGCACGCCGTCCGTGTCGGCTGGGCGAACCGCGCCGCCGGATCCTGGAGACCGTCATGAGCTACGTCCACGTGGTCTGCTTCACCCTGAACCCCGGCACGCCCGACGACCGCCTCCGCGCCCAGATCGCCGACGCCGACGCCCTGCTGGCCGGCATCCCCACGGTCCGCATGGTCCGCAGCGGCCCGCGCGACCGGGCCATGCAGCGGCCGGTCAGTGTGACCGACTTCGACATCGGGCTGGCGGTGATCTTCGACGACAAGGCCGGTTATGAGGTCTACGCCGACCATCCGCTGCATGTCGAGTACGTCAATCGCCATAAGGAAGGCTGGGCGAAGGTGTCGGTGATCGACTTTGAGGCCTGAACGCGGGGCTCCGCCGCCGCTTGACCGCTCGCGTCGTCGGCACTCACCCCTGGAAGGTTGCCTGTTGCCCGGAGAACCCCGGCAGCCGGCCGCGTGCCGCCCTCGCCACCCCGACGGCGCATGCGCCGGCCGCCCTCGTGGGGCTTGCCCTGTTCCGACGCGTCCCGGTGCCAACGCGGGCCGGAACCGCCGCCGTCTCCCGCCGCCGGCTCGACGCAGCGGCGGGCATACCACGTGAACCCGCCGAGAAGGACGATCACGGCCACGAGCAGCACGACGCCGGAAACATGACGACGCGCCCGGCCCTGGACCGACTCGACCGATCCCTCCAGCAACCTGGCGGCGGTGAAGCACACCCAGCTCCAGTGCAGGGCCACGTGCACCACCAGCAGGCCGGCCAGAACCGCCGAGGTCCAGAAATGGATGTCACCCCAGCCGTGGCGGCCCAGACCCCACAGCGCCAGCCCGCCTCCTCCTCCCCGGCCGCCCGTGCCTGGCGGAAGCACGAAGCGCATGACCAGCCCGGTGGCCGCCAGGGCCAGGATCGCCAGCAGCGTCGCCAGATCGACGAGGAAATTCAGAACGTTGCGGCGCATCGGGCACCCGCGGATATCGGTTTCAAGACTCCGGCAATCCGCCGCGAACCGTCCAGGGCATCGAGAAACCGCCCTCGAAAATGATCTGCGATCGTCCCACGGGTCGGCGGCAACCCCGCGTTTCAGTGGATGCCGCGCTCGGCCAGCCAGCGTTCGGCGTCCAGAGCCGCCTTGCAGCCCATGCCGGCGGCAGTGATCGCCTGCCGGTAGACGCTGTCCACCACGTCGCCGGCGGCGAACACGCCCTCCACGCTGGTCATCGAACGGTACGGGTCGGCCAGACGGATGTACTTCTTCTCGTCCAGCTCCAGCTGCCCGCCCAGGAACGCCGTGGCCGGCGTGTGCCCGATGGCCATGAACAGCCCGCCCAGCGGCCGCACGCTCACGTCGCCGGTCTTCGTGTCCTTGAGCCGCACGCCCTCGATCTGCTTCTCGCCCAGCACCTCCACCGGCACCTTGTTCCAGAGGATCTCGATCTTGGGGTTGTCCATCGCCCGCTGCTGCATGATCCGGCTGGCCCGCAGCTGATCGCGACGGTGGATGATGTAAACCTTCGAGGCGAACTTCGTCAGGTAAGTGGCCTCCTCCACCGCCGAATCGCCGCCGCCGACCACGCCGAGCTCCTTGTTGCGGAAGGCCGGCAGGGCCCCGTCGCAGACCGCGCAGGCGCTCACCCCCCCGCCGGAGGTCGCCAGCCGCTGTTCGCCCGGAATACCCAGCCAGTTGGCCGTGGCGCCGGTGGCGATGATCAGGGCATGGGCCTCAACCACCGTGTCGTCCTCGTCGATAACCTTGAACGGCCGACAGGACAGGTCCACCGCCTTGCAGTCGTGGTACCTGAACGAGTGGCCGTCGTCGGGATCCGAGACGTCCGGCGTTCTGCCGTCGTCGGTGCGGATCCGGGCTCCGAACCGCACCGCTTGCTGTTCCATGAAAGCCATCAGTTTCGGACCGGTCACGCCGTGCGGGAAGCCGGGGAAATTCTCGACCTCGGTGGTCAGCATCAGCTGCCCGCCCGGCAGCAGGAGACTCGGGCTGGTCTTGGGCCGCCCGGCGAAGACCAGTGGCTGAAGGTTCGCCCGGGCAGCGTAGATCGCGGCGGTCCAGCCCGCCGGCCCGGACCCGATGATCACGAGTTTTTCGGCCATGACAACCTCGCGGAGGGTGGGACGGCCGGTGGCGGAAGCCGTCGTCCCGCGTTACGGCGCGCGGGCCCGGGCTTCCGACCGGCCGCCGACGGACAGGCATCTTAGGACGCGCGACCGCGCTGGTCCAGAAAACCGCCCGCGCCACGCCGCGCAGGCTCCGTCGAGCGGAGCCTGAACATGGCCGCCCGCCGGCGCGCCGGGAAGAAATATTGTCACCTAAGACGCCAACCCCAGGGCGGCACGCAGCGCCCCCTCCAGCCGCGGATGCCGGAACCGGAATCCCCCCGCCTCCAGGGCGTTCGGCAGCACCCGTGCCCCCTCCAGCAGCAGACTCACACCCATCTCCCCGAAGGTCAGCCGCACCGCCAGGGCCGGCATCGGCACCAGCGTCGGACGACCCAGCAGACGCCCCAGGGTGCGGACGAAGTCGCGGTGCCGCACCGGCTCGGGGGCCACCGCGTTCACCGGGCCGCGCACCTCACCACGATCCAGCAGCCACAGAATCACCCGCACCAGATCGTCCAGCTCGATCCAGCTGACATACTGCAGCCCGCTGCCGGCCACCCCGCCCAGGCCGGCCCTGAACGGCGGCAACATCCGGGCCAGGGCCCCGCCCGCCGAAGACAGCACCATCCCGATCCGCGGATGCACCACCCGGATCCCGGCCTGCCGGACCGGCTCCGCCGCCGCCTCCCACGCCTGACAGACCTCGGCCAGGAAACCCGCCCCCGGCGGACTGTCCTCGGTCACCGGCTCGTCGCCGCGGTCGCCGTAGAAACCGATTGCCGAGGCACTGATCAGCGTGGCCGGCCGGTCCCGCAGCCGCGCCAGGGCCTCGCACAGCACCCGCGTACCCTCGACGCGACTGCGGCGGATGGCCTCCTTGCGCGCCGCCGTCCAGCGCCCCGCGGCCACGTTCTCGCCGGCCAGATGCACCACCGCCTCGACGCCTTCCAGCCGCCCGGCGTCCACCCGGCCGGCCTCCGGCTGCCACTGAACCTCGTCCGGCGAGCCTGGAGTACGCCGCACCAGCCGAACAGGGCGGTATCCCTGGGCCGCCAGCATCGCGCACAGACGCTGCCCGATCAGCCCCGAGGCCCCGGTGACTGCCACACGCCGCACGGCAGCATCGTCGTGATCATCGCGCCCGGTCATCGCAAATCCTCACTGCGGCCCGGGGGCCGGCTGAGACAAAGGCGCCGCCAGCAGCCGCTGAACCTCCTCGACCAGGCCCGGCCCGCGGAGCTCGGTAGCCAGAATCCGGCCGTCCGGCCCGATCAGCACGGTATACGGGATACCCTCGCCGCTGAAGGCCTCGAAAGCCTCCTCCGCTCCCGAGCCCGGCCCGAAGACCTGCGGCCAGGTGATCTTCTCCTCCCGCAGGACACGCTCCAGTTCCCCCCGGTCGCGATCGAGACTGACGCCCAGAAGCACGAAATCGTCGCGGTCCTTCAGCTTCGCCTGCAGGGCCTTGACGTTCGGCAGTTCAGCGCGGCACGGCCCGCACCACGTCGCCCAGATGTCGATGAACACGAAACGCCCGCGCCAGTCACAGAGGCGATGCGCCTTGCCGTCCATCGTCTTGAACGCCAGATCCGGCGCCGGGCCGCCGACCCCCGGACCGTTGCCGGCCCGCTGGGGAGCCTGCGGCCGGTCCGCGCCCTCCAGCACGATGCGGTAATCCGTGCGGCCGGCACGCAACTTCTCCCGCGCCCGTGCGCCGAAGCCCGGTCGGAACACGCTGAAGAGGATCTCGCCCTCCGGGGCGTGCGGAAAGGAGAACCGCCCCTGGCCGTCCGTCACGCGACGCATGCCCAGCGTCTGAAAACCCCGCCAGCTCTCGGCCATGACCCAGGCGTGCTCCACCGGCCGGCCTGAGCCGTCCACCACCACGCCGCCCAGAGGCTCCCCGCGTGCCAACCGCACGTCCAGCCGTGCATCCCGGCCGGAATCCACATCCGCCTCACGCACCAGCACCGCAAAGTCGTCATGCTGGAACGCGATCGGCACCAGCCCGGGCCTGATGCCGGTCAGCTCGTAGTTGCCCCGGGCATCGGTCCATGCCAGCGGCATCGTGTAACGCTGTTGGCCGCCGGCGGCCACCCGTACCGCATCCACCGGCCGGCCCTGAGCATCAACCACCCGTCCGCGCACACGCCCGGCAACGGTGATCCGCAGGCGGATGTCCGTCGGCCCGGGCGCGACCTCGCCCTCCCCCTCGGGTTCCAGTGCGACCACGCGTTCGGCATAGTCACTGGGAACGTAGTTGGAGCCGCTCAACCGGAACATCAGCAGCCTGGCCTCCTGGGGAATGCCGTGAAGATCGGCCGTGCCGTCCGGGCCGGTCCGCGTGTGAACGTACGTCATGCCGGGCTCGACGAGTACCTCCACGACCGCATCCGGCGCCGGCTCGCCGTCGTTGGTCAATAATGCGACCCTCACCGCCCGCTCAGGCTCCAGCGTCAGCCCGATCTGGTGCTCCGGATCGGCAATCGAAACCGCCCGCCTGATAATGCCGTAACCCTCCGCCTTCACTGTGAGTCGCGCCGGGCCGCGGTAGAGGTTCTCGAATGCAAAACCTCCCTGTTCGTCGCACCGGACGGTCTGCCGCACCCCGCCGTTCTCGCAAACCACTTCAGCCCCGACCACCGGCCGGTCATCCCGACCCACCGCCCTGCCGATCAGCCGCGAGCCGCCCTGCAGCGTGGCATCGATGAACGGCGGCTCGTCGGACTCCTCCAGGCCCAGCTCCGCCACAAAAGGCAGGTAGCCCTCCTTCAGAATCCTCACCCGCAGCGATGCCGGCGCAGCCGGCGGTAGCTCGATATGTATGTCACCTGTCCGGTTGGTACGGGTTTCCGCCACTGGCGGATCGTCGGGGCCGGCATCGGCCCGCTCCACCCGAACCAAAGCATCCGCGATCCCGCCACCCATCGGGTTCAGTACGATCCCCTCCACCACCGTCGATTGCCGGTCCGGCGATGGATCCGGTGCCGAATCGGCCACCTTGACCCCAAGACTCACCCAGACCGCCATAGTCAGCGCCAGACAGATCCTGACCCGGCCTTCAGCCCCGCCCAACCCGTTACATCCGGACGTCGCATCACCGATTTCACACCAGCGGGGAAGACCTGCACGATAGCGGCGAGCCTCGCGCGGATGTTGGTCAGCGATTTCACACCGGCGTTGCAGACCTGCCTCAGGCCACCGTAACCATCCGGCCAAGTCGTGGACTCCAGACGGGCATGCCGGACCTGTGCGCCGGTAACCATCGGATCCACCGATTGTTGCGCAACCGTTCGCGCCGCTCTGGGCAATCGGTTTGACAAGCTTCGAGGTCACGCCTTCCCACCCCTCCACGGGCTCGGCCAGCAGCTCAGGATGGACACGACGCAGCCCCCCTCGACCTCCCCAAGTTCGATGCAGGCATCATCAACAACGGGCCGATATGTGCTAGGCGTCGTAGGCATGGCGCTGGTCGGACCCAACCCATTGAACCATTGTCCGATAACGTTCGTCAACCACCGGTGACAGGGAAAATGTGGCAATCCGCTTGACGTTCGGACGAAGTTAGGTTATGCTTGTATCCGTACAGAAATTGAACATCGCCGGGTCCCCTGTACTACTCCGGCCGTCCGTGGGTAACGACCGCGTCGAAGATCGGGCTTTGCCCGCGACCGACACGCGAGTGCATCGAACAGCCAACGGCGAGCTCCAGTTATGGCTGTTTCCGGCGTTGTCCGTTGGCGTCCAGCTGCCGCCAGCAGGAGAACGGCAACGGTTGCGGGCATCGGGCGGTTGCCGTCATCGGCCGCCCGGCAGGAGGCCGGACACGGTCGGTGGCAGCCCTGCCCAGGAAGGCGTTGGGCTCTTTGACGTGGTTTGGGTCGGCCTGGATCGCAGGGAGGCGGCTCAGATGATGCAGCAGGAAGCGACATCAGGCCTGCCTCTGTGCGTATTCGGTCCGGGGCAGGGTTACCGCAAGGTTTATCCGGCGGCTTCGGCTTCATGGGTGGCGCCGGTCGTTTCTGCGGACGGGACCGGGCTGACGGGCGTTGCGGCCATACCGGCCTTACCGGCCTTGGCGACCCCGGCAACCTTGGCGACGACAAGCGCGGCGACGGTGCCTGTGCTGTCGGCACCCTTGGCGACCGCGTCGGCAATCGACGCCCTGGCTGGCGGGATCCCCGAGGCGATCGCCGAGACGGTAACTCAGAGGGTTGCCGACGGGCGGGCGTTTCCGCGCCGGCCGACGCGATTGCCGGCGGCCGCGCCTGTAAGGCCGCCAACCTTGGCGAGCGCGCCCGCAACCGAGCGGGTGGCAGAAGCGACCACCAACGCCGTTCCCCGGGGGCGTGCCGAGGCGGCGCAGTGTTCGAGCCTGCCGATCGGATCGGCACTTAGCCCGGCAGGATCGCCGTGGGGCCCGGCTGGATCGCCCGGAAGCCCGAGAAGACTGCAGGGCGGCCCGGGCGCTCGACTGACGAGCCTGCGTCGCGTCGGAGCGGGCCCGGCCGGCCAGCGTGCCGGGCCGTCCGACGCTTCCGTGCGGACTGCGGGTCTGGCCGACGATGAGGATCTTCCGTTGAGGCGTTTCGAGGCCGCGATCGCCGCGGTCGATGCGGCCAACGGCGCCCAGACCCCGAGTTGGTGGTCCAGGCTGATCGCCGAACTGAAGCGCGGTCGTGGGGCCTTGAGCCTTCCAGCGGTCGTCTTCGGTCCGCGAGGCCTGGAATCGGCCATGGAGTCCGCATGGCAGCGACTCGCCCTGCCGCCCATGGAGAATGAGAATGTCAAGAGCGCCAGGCACCTTCCGAAGGCTGACGCCCAAGCAGATGCGCATCCTGACGCTGATCCGGGATTACCAGCGCAAGAATGGCTATTCCCCGACGATGCAGGAGCTGGCCGACGTGCTTGGCGTCACCAAGGTCACGGTGTTCGAGCACGTCAGCGGCCTCGAAAAGAAAGGCCTGCTCCGTCGTTCAAAGCGCAGGGCTCGCTCTTTGGAGCTTACGCCGCGGGTTGAGTTCCCCGATGAGCCCGCCGGGCTGCGAATCGTGGGCACCATTGCCGCCGGCGCGCCGATCGAGGCCATCGAGAACCCCGAAACCCTGGACCTCGGCTCGCTGTTTGATACCCCCCACGGGGCCTTTGTTCTGAAGGTCCGCGGAGACAGCATGGTCGACGACCACATCCGCGACGGCGACTATGTCGTGGTCGAGCAGCGGCAGACGGCCAACGACGGAGAAACGGTCGTCGCGTTGCTGGAGGAAGGCGAGGCGACGCTCAAGCGATTTTACCGTGAAAAGGACGGCATCCGCCTGCAACCGGCCAACCCGGCCTTTCAGCCGATCCGTGTACGCGACGCCCGTATCCAGGGGGTCGTGATCGGCGTGATCCGGACGCGTGTCTGAAGCCCCCGGGTCCGGCCGGACAGGCAGGCACGTTCAAGTTCTGGAAAAGCGAAAACCATGCGGTCGGGACCGGCGCGCCGGAATCGGTCGGACATCTGCTGCGGCGAAAGCAAACACCACGCGGGCGGAACCGGTCTGTGCAAGGCCTGCTCCCTGCTGGACCGACCAGGCCCCCCGGCCAGGGACAGACCGTCCCTGGATGGTGCCGGTCGACGGTTGCAGCCCGCCTGACCTTATGGCCAGCGGTAAGCTTCCGACCCGGGCAACCTCGCCAACCCCGACTGCGGCACCTTGGCTGACAGGCTTCGGCCGACCGATTATGATGATCGCGTCGATCTCGACCGGATCGCAGGCAGTCCACGGTTTCGGGCATGGCATCGAGCCGG
>CALLOB010000096.1 GCA_938005315.1 uncultured Phycisphaerae bacterium | reverse complement strand
TCTACACGCGAGCCAACGGCGGTCGTGCCGTGGCCGCCTCGTGCGCCCCACAGCGAGGCGCCCCAGTTTGAGGCATCCCGGGCCGCGGTTCGAGGCCGACGGCAGGGAGCGAATCGCGCAAGCTGCATCCCCCAAATAATCTGATACTTACACCTGGTCGTAGCCGGAACGCGACGGGCAGTTGCTTGAAAGACATGGCAACGCTCCAACCGGGCAGGCGATCGCGACCAACTCAGAACGATACTCGACTGGGCGGGTTCAGACAGGCAGGTTACCATAGGCTGGGCAACACGGTTTCCGCCGGCTGGAGAACCCAGGGCGGCCCTGTGCGGCCGCAGCACGGGCGTTTCGTGTGCAACGCGCGAGTCGTCAGAAAGGGCCGGCAGACGGCCTGCCGCCATCCTCGGGAGCTGATTCGATGCCCATCCGGGGTCCCGGGCGGATGCCGTGAACCTGATGAGCCCGGTCGATGAAAACGATGCCATGGAGCCCATGTCGCCCGCGTCGGCAAACGACGCCCATGAGGCTTCTACAGCCTGGTATTCAGCCGACTCGTGCATCCCATGGCCCGGAGCTGTTCTGGCCGGTAGATCCAAAAGCCTCCGCCGGCGGAAGGTCATCCTGCTGAAAAGGAGCATGGAGTGAGTCGGAAAATCGCCATCCCCCAGGTGACCCGCATCGAGGGGCATCTGGCGGTGCACGCGGAGACCGAGCCGGTTGGCGAGGGCCAGGGTTTCCGGGTGACCGAGGCCCACTGCGAGGGCGAGATGTTCCGGGGGTTCGAGAAGATCCTGGAGGGCCGGGATCCGCTGGACGCCCAGCAGATCATCCAGCGGGTCTGCGGGGTATGCCCGATCTCGCACGGCATCGCGTCGGTTCGGGCCCAGGAGATGGCCTACGGGATCAGACCCAACCGCAACGGCCGCCTGCTGCAGAACCTGCTGTTCGCGGCCAACTACCTGCAGTCGCACGTCGCCCACCTCTATCAGCTGTCGGCTCTGGACTTCGTGGACGTCAAGGCGCTGCTGGGCTACTCGGGCGACAACGCGCTGCTGCGCAAGCTGCGGACCTGGATGGAGCAGTCGGTGGCCCGCAAGGACCTGTTCCCGGGGGCGCCGCTGCTGCCGCGCTTCGAGGTGCCCTATATCGAGGACGCCGGCATCAACCTGGCGCTGGTGGCCCACTATGCCGAGGCCCTGGAGGTGCGCAGGATCGCCGACGAGATGGGGGCGATCGTGGGGGCCCGGCTGCCGCACTCGACGGCGCTGGTTCCCGGGGGGGTCACGCAGGTTCCGACGATGGAGCGGATCTCCAGCTACCTGGCGCGTCTGAAGCGTGTGGAGGCTTTCATCGAGGACGTGTACATTCCCGACGTGATCACGGTGGCCGGGCTGTTCCCGGAGTACTTCGACATCGGGCGGGGTCCGGGCAACATGCTGTGCTACGGCGTGTTCGAGATGGACGATGCCGGCAACAGGCTGTTCCGGCCCGGGGTGCTGATCAACGGCCGGTGGGAGGCCTTCGACCAGGCGAAGATCACCGAGGACGCGGGTACCGCATGGTTCGACGTGGCTTCGGGGCTGCATCCCTCGCGCGGCGACACCATCGCGGCTCCGTCCAAGAAGGGGGCCTACAGCTGGCTGAAAGCCCCGCGTTACGCCGGGCAGGTGATGGAGGTCGGCCCGCTGGCCCGTGTGCTGGTCAATTACCACGACCCGTCGAACACCTGGGTGAAGGCCGAGGTGGACAAGGTTCTCGGTGAGCTCAAGCTGCCGGCCGAGAAGCTGGTTTCGGTGCTGGGGCGCCACCTGGTGCGGGCCCTGGAGGCCAGGTGGGTGGCGCGGGAGTGCTACAGGTGGCTCGAGGAGCTGGAAGTGGACGGCCCGCCGGCGCAGGACTTCAAGCTCGTCCGCAACGGCTCGGGCTACGGCCTGACCGAGGCTCCGCGCGGAGCCCTGGGGCACTGGCTGGAGATCGAGAACTACAAGATCAAACGATACCAGTGCGTGGTGCCCACGACCTGGAACTGTTCGCCGCGCGACGACAAGGGCGTGCCCGGGGCGGTGGAGGCCGCCCTGGCCGGAACCATCGTGGCCGACCCGGCCCAGCCGATCGAGCTGGCCCGGATCGTCCGTTCGTTCGACCCGTGCCTGGCCTGTGCGGTGCACTGAGGGGCCGACGTGATGAAAGGCAAGAACGCGAGCAAGCCCGTGAAGTCATTCCGCCGCCGGGACCTGCTGCAGGTCGGCGCCGCGCTGGCGGTCCATTTCGGTCTGGGGCGTCGGCACGCCGAGGTGATGGCCGCGGGGCTGGACCGCCTGCTGAGTGAGCGCCCGCCGGTGCTGTGGCTGCAGGGGCTGTCCTGCAGCGGCTGCTCGGTCTCGTTCCTGAACACCCACGAGCCCGGTCCGCTGGAGGTTCTGACCGAGATCATCTCCCTGGTCTACCACTCGACGGTGTCGGCCACGCAGGGCGAGCAGGCCAACGAGGTGATCGACCGGACGATCCAGGCCGGCGATTATCTGCTGGTCATGGAAGGAGCGATCCCCGCGATGCCGGAGGCCTGTCTGATCGGCGGGCGGCCGCTGACCGGCCTGCTGCCGGAGGCCGTCCGGCGGGCCAGGGCGATCATCGCGGCGGGCACCTGCGCCTCGTTCGGCGGCATTCCGGCCGCGGAGGGCAACCCGACGTCGGCGATGGGGCTGGAGGCCTTCATGGAGAGCGTGAAGCTGCCGACCGGGCAGCGTCTGGTCAACTGCCCGGGCTGCCCGGTGCATCCGGCGTGGTTCGTGGGCACGCTGGCCACGGTGCTGGCCAGGGGCTACCCGAAGGTCGACCCGGTGCTGCTGACCCCGGCGGCGTTCTACGGCCACTCGGTGCACGATGAATGCCCGAAGTTCTACTACTGGGAGAAGCGCGAGTTTGCCGAGAAGTTCGGCGACGAGGGCTGCCTGTTCAAGCTGGGGTGCCTGGGGCCGCTGAGCCACACCGACTGCCCGCGCCGCCAGTGGAACGGCGGCGTGAACTGGTGCATCCGGGCGGGGGCCCCGTGCGTGGCCTGCACGAGTCCCGATTTCGCCCGTCGCAAGGACTTCCCGTTCTATCGGAAAGGCGAAGAGGTTCATGCGGTCGCCTACAAGGAGGAGGACCGCCTGGAAGCCGCACAGTGACGGCTTTCATCGGCAGCTGCCGTTTTTTTCGCGCAGGATCGATCAGACGTTGTCGGTACGGGCCTTGCGGCCCAGGTAGCCGCCGTGGTGGCGCAGTCCGTAGTCGTGCCGGGTGATCCCCTTGAGTTCCATCAGCGCCAGGGCCAGCCCGTCGCTGATCGCCAGCATCACCGCGATGCTGGAGGAGGGCGTGAGCCCCAGCGGGCAGGCTTCGCGGATCTCGCCCATGTCCAGGATGACGTCGCTGAGCTCGCGCAGGCGGGACTGCGGATGGGAGGTGATCCCGATGATGGTCTTGAGCCCCAGGTGGCGGCCGAGCTCCAGCATCTCGATGACCTCGGTGGTCTGGCCGCTGTTGGAGAACGCCGTGATGCAGTCGTCGCGGCCGATGAGCCCCAGGTCGCCGTGAGCGGCCTCGCCGGGGTGGATGAACGCCGCCGGGGTGCCGGTGGAACACAGTGTGGCCGCGAACTTGCGGGCGATATGGCCGGCCTTGCCCATGCCCGTGGTCAGGACCTTGCCGGTGCAGTCCCGCAGGGCGAGCACGGCGTCGGCGAAGGCGTCGGTCACCTTGACGGAAGCGATGGCGGCCGCCTCCTGTCTCATCACTTCGGCGATGCGCTGGCGAATATCCATGTATGAGCTCCCGTGATCGGCGGGGGGCGGTCCCCGCGCGAGCCGGCGCCGGAAGATCGATCCTCAGGCGTCGGCGTGCACGGCCTCCAGGCCGTGTCGTTCCATCAGGGCGGCGTCGGCCAGCAGTTCCGGCCCGCCGCGGGCCACGATGCGGCCTTCGTCGATGAGCAGGACCAGTCCGCAGAGCCGGCGGACCATCCGCAGGTCGTGCGAGGCGATCAGCAGCGTGGTGTCCAGGCTCTCGAGCAGCTCGATCAGCCGCCGCCGCCCGCGCGGGTCGAGGTTGCTGGAGGGCTCGTCGAGCATCAGCACGGTCGGCTGCATGGCCAGCACCCCGGCGATGGCGACGTTGCGGCGCTGGCCCATCGACAGGTGGTGCGGAGGGCGTTCCAGGACGCCGGCCACGCCCATCCGCGCGGCCGAGGTCGCCACGCGGTCGTTCACCTGAGGTTCCGGCAGGTCGAGGTTGCGGGGTCCGAAGGCGATGTCCTCGCGCACCGTGGGCATGAAGAGCTGATCGTCGGGGTTCTGGAAGACCAGTCCGACCGCATGGGGCCGCCGGCGGGTCATGTCGCACGGATCCCGGCCGGCCACGCGGATGCGGCCGCGGCCGACGAGCAGTCCGGCCAGGCACATCAGCAACGTGCTCTTGCCCGAGCCGTTGGGGCCGACCAGTCCGGCCCGGGAGCCGACCGGCAGGCTGAAGTCCACGCCGCGCAGCGCGGCGGTGCCGTCGGGATAGTCGAATTCGAGCCCCTCGACCGCCAGAATCGGCCCGGCTGAATCCACGTCGAAACCGCTCCCGCGCCGCCGGCACGAACCCCGGGCTTTCGACCCGATCACGCCTTTCCGGGAAAGCCCGACCCGGTGAGTTTCTCGTAGGCCTCGATATAGCGCCGACTGGTTCCGGCGACGACGTCCGGCGGCAGCGTCGGGCCCGGCGGCGTCTTGTTCCAGTTGAGCGTCTCGAGGTAGTTGCGGACGAACTGCTTGTCGAAGCTGGGCTGGTCGCGTCCGGGCCGGTACTCGTCGGCCGGCCAGAAGCGCGACGAGTCCGGCGTGAGCACCTCGTCGATGAGGATCAGCTCATCGCCGTCGAAGCCCCATTCGAACTTGGTATCGGCGATGATCACGCCGCGGCTGCGGGCGTACTCGGCCGCCTGGGCGTAGATCTCGATGCTGCGGTCGCGGACCAGGGCCATGGTCTGCGGATCGGTCAGCCGGCAGGCCTCCTCGAAGGAGATGTTCTCGTCGTGGCCTTCCTCGGCCTTGGTGGCCGGGGTGAAGATCGGCTCGGGCAGGCGGTCGCACTGCCGCAGGCCGGGCGGCAGCGGGATGCCGCAGACCGATCCGCTCCTGAGATACTCCTTCCAGCCGCTGCCGGTGATGTAACCGCGCACGACGCATTCGATCGGCAGCACCCGGGTCTTGCGGACCAGCATCGACCGGCCGGCGAGCTGCTCGAGCCAGGGCTCGAAGCCCGGCGGGGCCTGCCGCTCGACCAGCTCGATCAGGTGATGGCGGCACGTGGTGATGCGGTCGAACCAGAAGCGGCTCAGGCGGGTCAGGACCTCGCCCTTGAAGGGAATGCCGTTGGGCATGACCACGTCGAAGGCGCTGATCCGGTCGCTGGCCACGATCAGCAGGCGGTCGCCGAGGTCGTAGACGTCGCGGACCTTGCCGCGACGGACGGGGCGGCCGGGGATGTCGGTCTGAAGCACGACCACAGGCTGCGGCATGGATGAGTCTCCCTGTAACGGCGAACCTTCGACGGGAGCTCGCCGCCCGAGCGCCCGGCCGCGTTGCCGGCGGCGCCACGCCGCGCCGCAGGCGGGCTCATTATACGCACCGGGCCGCGCCGGTGAAGCCGGGGGTTTCTTGGCCGGTCCGCGGGCCGGCCGTATACTGCCTCCGACGCGAGGACGACGCCTGATGACGCCGAAAAAGCAAGGGTTCAGCGTGTGGGTGACGCGCCGGATTCCCCAGCCCGGTCTGGACCTGCTGGCCGGGTTCTGCGCGATCGTCGATGTCGAGCCGGAGGACCGGCCGGTGTCGCGCGCCCGTCTGCTGGAGCAGGTGCGCGGCCGGGACGGCGTGCTCTGCCACCTGACCGACGTCATCGACGAGGAGGTCATGGAGGCCGCCGGCCCGCGGTGCCGCGTTTTCGCCAACTACGCGGTGGGCTACAACAACATCGATGTCGAAGCGGCTACGCGTCGTGGCATCCTGGTGACCAACACGCCGGACGTGCTGACCGAGACGACGGCGGATCTGGCCTGGGCCCTGCTGATGGCCGCCGCCCGGCGGATCGTCGAATCCGATCGCTTTCTGCGCAGCGGGCGGTGGGACGGCTGGGGGCCGATGCAGTTCCTGGGGCAGGACGTCCACGGGGCGGTGCTGGGGATCGTCGGGGCCGGACGGATCGGTCGGGCGGTGGCCCGGCGGGCCGCGGGGTTCGACATGCGGCTGCTGTACACCGACCCCGAGCCGCGCCCGGACATGGACGCCCTCGGCGCGCGGCGGGTGGAGCTGCCCGAGCTGCTTTCGGCCAGTGATTTCGTGAGCCTGCACGCCCCGCTGACGCCCGCGACCCGCCACCTCATCGGGCGGGCGGAGCTGGCCCGGATGAAGCCCACGGCCTGTCTAATCAACACCGCCCGTGGTCCGCTGATCGATGAGGCGGCGCTGGTCGAGGCGCTGGCGGAGCGGCGGATCGCGGCGGCGGGGTTGGACGTCTATGAGCACGAGCCGCGGGTCGCCGAAGGTCTGACCGCGCTGGACAACGTGGTTTGCGTCTGTCACATCGGTTCGGCGACGCTGACCACGCGCACACGCATGGCGGAGATGGCCGCCGGGAACATGGTAGCCGCTCTGGAGGGTCGGATGCCGCCCCATGCGGTGAATCCCCAGGCCCGGCGGCCGGCGGGGTGACGGGCCGGCTCGCCGGCGGCGGGATGAAGGCATGAGCACCAGTTACACCTGGGAGTATCAGATCCGGGTCGACCCATACGACCGGCTGATGGACGTGCTGGAGGCCTTCTACGCCTCGTATCCCGGCGGCGACTACACCCGCGAGCGGCGGGAGCGCTATAAACTGGAGTTCCGCCGCGGGCTGTGGCGGCGGTCGTGGCTGGGGTTCGGCGAGCTGGTTCCCGACCGGCTGGTGAAGGGGCAGTTCAACCTCTGGCCGGTGCGGGTGACGGTGCTGGTGCGGCCTTCGCCCGAGGTGTTCCTGGTGACGGTCCGTTATGTGCTGTTCCTGCCGTCGTCCGTGCCGCAGCTGGCCCCGGCCGTGCAGTCGTCGGTGGATCAGCACGCCCGGCGGGAGACGGCCGACCTGTGCCAGTATCTGGCCGAGTGTATCGGCATGAGCCGGCCGCCTGCGGTGATTCCCGCGGCCTGAGGCTCCCCGACGCGACGGCCGGTGGAAAACGCGCATGGACGGGCTGTTGGCAAGCCGATCCCCGCTGGGCCGACTGGCGGCGATGGTCGGGGAGTTCGAACCCGGGACGGTGGCGATCACCGGCGCCGGGCCCGGCGACGCGGCGTTGATTTCGCTGCGCGGCGCGGTCCGCATCGCGCAGTCCGACGTGATCCTCCACGACAAGCTCGTCGGGGCGGAGCTTCTCGAGCTGGCCCCGGCCGGGGCGGAACGCATCTTCGTCGGCAAGGCCCCCGGAGACCACGCCTGGCCGCAGGAGCGGATCAACGAGGCCCTGGTCCGCCACGCGCGCGCCGGCCGGCGGGTGGTGCGGCTCAAGGGCGGCGATCCGTTCGTGTTCGGGCGGGGCGGGGAGGAGTGCCTGCACCTGGCGGAGGCGGGGATTCCGTTCGAGGTGATTCCCGGCATCACCGCGGCCTTCGGTGCTCCGGCGACGGCCGGCATTCCGCTGACGCACCGCGGGCTGGTCCGGTCCTTCGCTCTGACCACCGGCCACGCCGAGCCGGATGACCCCGAAACGCCGGACTTCGCGGCCCTGGCGAGAATGGACGCCATCGCCTTCTACATGGGCGTGCGGAATCTGCGCGAGAACTGCGCCGGCCTGGTGGCCGCCGGCCTCGACGCCCGCACGCCGGCGGCGGTCATCGAGGATGGGACGTTGCCCGGCCAGCGGACGGTGGTCGGCACGCTGGGCGACATCGCCGACCGTGCTGCGGATGTGCATTCCCCGGCGCTGGTGATCATCGGCCGGGTGGTGGAATTGCGGGCCTCGCTGGAGTGGTTCGAGCGCCGGCCGCTGCACGGTCTGACCATCGCGGTGCTGCGGACGCCCGAGCAGGCGGCGGAGCTGGTCGGGCGGCTGGCGTCGCTGGGGGCCCGGGTCATTCAGGCCCCGGCGTTGAAACCGGTTCCGCCGGAGGACTGGGCGGCGGTGGACGCGGCTCTGGAACGCCTGCAGGACTACCACTGGCTGGTCCTGACCAGCGCCAACGGCGTCGACGCGCTGTTCGCCCGCCTGTCGGTCCTGCAGCGCGACGCCCGGGCGCTGGCCCCGGTCCGGATCGCGGCCGTGGGTCCGGCGACCGCCGCCCGGCTTGCCGAACACGGCGTTCGCGCGGACCTGGTGCCCCCCGAGGCGGTGGGGGAGTCGCTGGCCGAGACGCTGCTCGCCGCGGGCGCCGGCGGCAGCCGGATCCTTGTGCTGCGGGCCGCAGCCGGTCGGGCCGAGCTGGTGCGGCGTCTGGAGGCCGCGGGGGCCGTCTGCGAAGACCTGACGGTTTATCGAACGGTGTGCCCCGAAGGTCTGCCGGCGTCGCTGCTGGAGTGCATCGATGCCGGCCGGCTGGACTGGGTGGTGTTCACCAGTCCCTCGTCGGCGGTCAATCTGTCGGCCATGCTGTCGGCCGCGGGGCGGTCGCTGCCGGCGGGCGTGCGGCTGGCGAGCATCGGGCCGGTGACGAGCGATGCGGTGCGGCGTCTGGGGCTGGGCGAGCCGGTCGAGGCGTCTCCGCACGATGCCGGGGGGCTGGTGGCGGCGATCCGGTCGGCCTGTGCGGGAGGTTGAGGGAGGCGTTCGGCCGTTCGTGCGCGGGCTTGCGCAATCGGTCGATGCCGGGCGCGAGATCGAGCCATGTCCGTGGAATGCCGGGTCGTGAGCATCGGCACGTTGAGCCGCAATCCCTTCAGAGGGGATCGCCAGGCGGTGCGCACCGCGCATTCGACCACCGTGCTGGTGCGCGACGGTGCGTCGTGCATCCTGGTGGATCCGGGGCTGCCGGCCGAGGTGGTGGCCTCCCGTCTCGACGAGCAGGCCGGAATCGCGCCGGACCGGGTCGACGCGGTTTTCCTGACCACTTTCCGCCCGGTGCACCGTCGCGGGCTGGCTCTGTTCGAGCGGGCCGCATGGCTGATGCACGAGGCCGAGATCCAGGCCGTGCGGGATCACCTGGACGATCTGATCGCCCGGCAGGGTGAAGACGGCGCGGACGCCCAGCTGCTCGAGCTGCTCGATCAGGAACGGCGGCTGCTGGAGCGGCTGCGACCGGCCGAGGACCGTCTGAGCCGTCACGTGCACCTCTATCCGCTGCCCGGTGCGACGCCGGGGTGCGCGGGACTGCTGCTGGAGTCCACCGGTTTCACCACACTGATCGCCGGCGACGCGGTGGCGACGCGGGAGTACTTCGAGGCCGGCCGGGTGCACGAGCAGGTCTTCGATCTGGCGGCCGCCCAATCCTCGCTGAGCGACATCCTCGAGGTGGCCGACGAGATCGTGCCCGGCCACGACAACGTCTTTCGGGTCGTGGGTCGGTGATGGGGCCGCCGGAGCCCCGGAGGGTAGCGGTTCCGCGGCGGATCGTCGGGGCTGGCGCGCATGCGCGCCCATCGCGGACCTGAAGGACGCCGGCGGCAGCGGTCCGGTCAGGTCGGCAGGCCGCCGCCGTTGACCCCGATGGTCTGGGCGTTGATGTAGCCGGCCAGGGGCGAGCAGAGAAACGCCGTCAGCCAGGCGACGTCGTCGGCGGTGCAGGCCCGGCGGGCGGGGTTGCGGGCGATGCGGCGCTTGCGCAGGGCTTCGAAGTCCGGGACGTTCTCCTTTTCGCAGCTGATCCTCACGAGCGTCGGGTCGTGCCAGGTCATGGCCGGCTCGTCGCCCTCGGGATAGACGTCCGAGGGGCAGACCACGTTGGCCGTCACGCCGGCCGGGCCGGCCTCCAGCCCCACGGCGTGGGCCAGTCCGCGGAGGAAGAACTTGCTGGCCGAGTAGACCGCCATGCCGGCCGAGCCTTTCATGCCGCTGCCGGAACCGATGAACACCAGCCGCCCGTAACCGCCGGCGCGCATGGGCTCCACGGCCGCCTGGGCGACCAGAATGGAGCCCTTCATGTTGACGTTGAAGGTCACATCGATGTCGCGGTCGGTGATGTCGGGCAGCCAGTTGGCCAGCGTCAGCCCCACGGCCTGCACGGCGATCTGGAGGCCGCCGAAGCGTTCGACGGTGCGGTTGACGACCTCGCGGACCTCGTCCCGGACGCTCACGTCGCAGCCGCAGGCCAGCGCGTCGCCGCCCAGGCGGGCGGCCAGGGCCTCGGCGGCCTGGCGGTCGCGGTCGGCTATGGTCAGGCGGGCGCCCTCGGCGGCCAGAACCGTGGCGATGCGGGCCCCGATGCCGCCGGCGCCGCCGAAGACCGCCGCGGGGCGTCCCTGAAGCTGGAGGTCCATGATCGATTCCTCGAAGCTGCGGTCGCAAGGCCCGGTTACGCGTTCGGCACCAGGCAGGGCCGCAGGTGCTTATCGGCGAAGAAAGCCTCGATGCCGCCGGGCTGGCGCAGATCGTCGAACGTCCAGGCCCGCCCGGCCAGGGGCGTGGGGTCCAGACTTCCGCGGGCGAACAGTCCCAGGGCCACTTCCATCATCCGGGTGTTGCAGCCGCTGGTGCCGACCACGCCGGCGTTGGCGTAGTGCCAGACGCCGCTTTCCAGCGTGCAGGGCCCGCGGGTGCCGGCGAACATCATCAGCCGGCCGCCGGTGTGAGTGATGATCTGGTGGGCGGCGGCCACCGTCCGGGCGTCGCCGGCGGCCAGGACGACGTCGTCGAAGCCGCGGAAAGGGCGGCCGAAGCGCCGCTGATGGTCGGGAGCGTACTGCCGGCGGATGGCCGCGGGGAGTTCCCCGGCCTCGGCGCAGACCACGGTCTGCAGCGGCACTTTCGGCAGCATCCTGCGGACGAAATCGGCCTTGGCCGGAGAACGGACCACGAAGACGACCTCGCGGGCCCGGCCCATCTTCACCACCGGATCGTCCAGGGTGGCCAGCAGGCCGGACATCAGGGCCATGGCCCCGCTGCCGATGACGCAGGTGATTCCGCCGGGCCGGACGCCCTTGAGCAGGATCGAACCGCAGGCGTCCTGGCCCAGTTCGTGGGTGCATTTCTGGAAGCAGTCCAGCAGGCAGGCGGTCGGCTCGGCCAGGCCGGCGGCCTCGGGACGCACGCCGGCGGGAATCCGCACGACCGACCCGCTGCGGATGATCTCCGGCGTCAGCCGCACGCGGGCGGCATAGGCTCCGCCGAGGTTCATGGCCAGGTCGGTGATGTTGCCGCCCAGGAGCTGCACGCCGCGGGCGCCGGGACACTCCGGCGGCGGGGGGTCGTAGTAGGCGATGCGGCTCTGCAGGACGCACTGCTGGCCGGGCTCGAAGGCCAGATCTTCGTCGGAAAGCTCGACGCCCTCCAGGTAGCCGATGCCGGTTCGCAGCGTGCCGACGCCCGAGCCGACGCGTTCGATGGTCACCACCGTCTCGTGTCCCAGGATCCGGCCCCACAGGCGGCGCATGCTCTGCGGCAGGGCGGAACGCTGATCGGGCGGCAGGGCGGCGATGCGCTCGGCCAGGGCGAGGTACAGCGGGTCGCGGATGGCCGGATCGGGCGGGCCGCCGCGGGCCAGGTCCGAGAGGGCGGTGAAGGGGGCATCGCCGGCCGGCGCGGTCAGCCGGAAGATGGACCGCAGTTCCTCCAGCAGCGACTCCTCGCACTGGTCGGGCCGGCCCTGCTGGAAGATCTTGACGTCCGTGCCGCAGCGGTAGACGCGGTCCACGCGGGCCAGGAGGTCCCCGTCGGTGCAGACGATCGGCCGGTCGTCGACCACCTCCATGCGGCCCTGCCCGAAGTAGACCAGCGCCGGCATGGTGCCGGACCATTCGATGGGCCGCCCGTCGCGCCGGGCGCCGACTGCGGTGGCGGGCCAGTCGGGTGTGAACGGCACGGTCAGGCCCTCCCTGAGGCGAGTTTCGCGTAGCCCAGCGTGGCGAGCATCTCCTGCGTCACCTCGGCCACGTGGCGGCGGCGGACGTCGTGGGCGTAGGACTCGCTGAGCATCCAGAGATTCCGGCTTTCGACGATCGGGCGGTGCCTCTCCAGCAGGCCGGCGATCTTCAGGCCGGCGCCGACGGCCATGGCGGTGTAGAAGTTGACCTTGCAGATGCCGTCCTCGGGGGTCGTGCCCACCTTGCCGCCCAGGCAGCTGGAGCCGTGCAGGGACATGATCGGCCCGACGCGATCGCGGATCGCCCGGGCCAGTTCGCGCTCGTAGCGGCGTTCGGCCGTGCCGACGCCGACGCTGCGGTGCTCGGTGCCCAGGTTCGGCACGATCAGGTCCACGCCGGTCCTGCGGACGTATTCCTCGACCAGTTCGGGCCTGGAGAGCTGGTCCTCGCGCGAGAGGCGCAGCCGGGCGATGTCCTTGGGGTCGTAGATCTTGTCGGCGGCACCCTCGACCACCACGCGTTTGCCGAACCGGCGGACGTAGGCGGCGGTGCGCTCGATATTCTCGGCGTGGTCGTACCTGCTGGCATCGTACATGATGATGGCCATGCGATCCACCACGCTCTCGTCATGCAGGAGGGCCAGGTCGTCGGGGTCGGGGACCCAGCCGTGGTCGATGAACGGCATGATCCGCACCGCCGGGAAGGTGCCCGGCAGATCCGCGCAGGCCTGCAGGTAGCGCAGCCACAGCTCGCAGCCGACCCGCACGTCGCCGCCGGTCAGCCCCGAGACGTCCTCGGCGATCCGGCAGCCCGGCGAGATCTTGCGGAACTGCGGGTTGTCGGCGTACATCGCGGTCATGCCCACCGCCAGGTGGATCTCGTTCAGCCCGTGGGCCTCGGCGAACGCCTGGGCTCCCATGCACAGCCCTTCGATCTCGGCGGGCAGTTCGCCGTTGGGCGCGAACAACGCCGCCCCCGCCCGGCGGAAGCGATCCAGCACCGCCAGGGTCGATTCACGATCGCTGATGATCTTCATTCCCGGTCATCCTCGTCAACGCCGCTTAAAACAGTTTAGTTTGATGCCGCGCGGTCGCGACGGGCATCTTACCCCCGCGGCCGGGCAAAACCAACCGGGCCCGCGGCGCCGGATCGCCTAGCGGCGGCGGCCCCGGCGGGTCTTGAACTTGGCACCGAGCTTCTTGGGTGCGGCGGCCGGAGCGACGGCCACGGCCGCGGGCTCCGGCGGCGGGGGGGCGGAGCGGGCCGGTCCGAAATCCTCGTCGCGGGGAGGGGGCCGGGGGACGAAACCGGCGATCTGTTCCTGCGGGATCTCCTTGTTGATCAGCTGCTCGATGGCGGTCAGCAGGTCGCCCTGGTCGCGGCACACCAGGCTGAGCGCCCGGCCGAACGAGCCCATCCGCGCCGTGCGGCCGATGCGGTGGACGTACACGTGCGGGTCGGGCGGCAGATCGTAGTTGATGATGTGGCTGATGCCGTGCACGTCGATGCCGCGGGCGGCCAGGTCGGTGGCCACGAGCAGGTGCACCTGGTGCTTGCGGAAACGCTCCATCACCCGCTCGCGCTTCTGCTGCACGAGGTCGCCGTGGATCTCCCGGGCATTGAAGCCGTCGCCGTGCAGCCGTCGGGCCAGCCGCCGGGCGGCGTGCTTGGTGTTGCAGAAGATGATCGCCAGCGTCGGCTGCTCCTGCTCGAGCAGCAGGCGCAGGGCGTGGTACTTGTCCCAGGGATCGGCGGTGACGTAGGCCTGGTTGACCTCATCGACGGTCAACTCGTCGCGCGAGACGTTGATCTCCAGCGGGTCGGTCGTGTAGCGGGCCGCCAGACGCTTGATCTCGTCGTTCATCGTGGCCGAGACCAGTATCGTTTGATGGGGGGTCTCGATCCGCGAGAGGATGTTGCGGATGTCGTCACGGAAGCCGATGTCGAGCATCCGGTCGACCTCGTCGAGCACGACGAAGCGGATGTCGGCCAGGCTGATCCTGCCCCGGTCGAGCATGTCGATCACCCGGCCGGGCGTTCCGACCACGACGTGGGGCTTGCGGCCCAGGAGCTTGGTCTGGTGGGCGATCTTCTGCCCGCCGTAGATCGGGACGATGTGGATCTGCTCGACGGCCGCCAGACGGCGGAGTTCCGCGGCGACCTGCACGGCCAGCTCCCGGGTCGGCACGAGGACCAGCGACTGCAGCCGCCCCTCCAGCCGGGTCATCTGGAGGATCGGCAGGCCGAAGGCGGCGGTCTTGCCGGTGCCGGTCCGGGCCTGTCCGAGCACGTCCCGGCCGGCCAGGACCGGCGGGATCAGCTGGCGCTGGATCTCCGTCGGTTCGGCGAACCCGGCCCTGTCCAGGGCGAGCAGGTGGGCCTCGTCGATGCCCAGTTCGTCAAAGCCCCTGACCCGCGGTGATTTCTTGTGCATGCCGTTCTGATCGATTCCCCGTGCCTTCCCGCACCGGGCGCGCCTACCCGCCGGGAACCAGTAAGTATACCCTTTCCCACGGCCGATTCCAGTCCGGCTCTCCCCGGCAGAACGGGCAGGCTGCTCCTGCCTCCGGGATTCACGGTGATCGGCCCGGTCGGCATCATCGGCCGTCTCTTCTTGCCTCCCGCCACCGGCGGCGATAGGCTGCCGGGCGTCATGAGCGCCGCATCGGCCTCACACGTGCTGCTGGACGCCGCGGGCATCGCCGAGGTGCTCGAACGGCTCGCCGCGGAGATCCGCGCCGGCCTGCCCGAGGGCGTGCCGATCGCCCTGATCGGCATCCGCAGCCGCGGCGAGGTGCTCGCCCGGCGGCTGATCCGTCTGCTGGAGGGCCTGGGGGTCGAGCCGATCGACCACGGCACGCTGGACATCACCCTGTACCGCGACGACCTGGCCGAGATCGGCCCGCAGGCCCGGGTGCGCGGCACGGAGATCGACTTCGACCTCTCCGGGCGGTGCATCATCCTGGTCGACGACGTGCTCTATACCGGGCGGTCGGTGCGGTCGGCGATGGACGCCCTGGTCGATCTCGGCCGGCCGCAGGCGATCCGACTGGCGGTGCTGATCGACCGGCCCGGCCGCGAGCTGCCGATCCAGGCGGACTTCGTCGGGCTGCGGTTCTCCGAGCCCGGCGTGCCGGTGACCGTGCTGCTGACCGAATCCGACGGCATCGACGAGGTACGCATCGGATGACCCCCGGTTCGTCCGCCGAAAAACCCGCCGGGACCGCCTCCGCCGGCCCGGGGAACTCCTTCGTCTGGACCCGCAGGCACCTGCTGGGGCTCGAGGACCTCTCGGCCGAGGAACTGCTGTACATCTTCCGCACGGCCGAGAACCTCCAGGAGATCTCCACCCGCAGCGTCAAGAAGGCGCCGGCCCTGCGCGGGCGGGTGATGGTCAACCTGTTCTTCGAGGACTCGACCCGCACGCGGATGAGCTTCACGCTGGCCGCCCAGAGGCTGGCGGCCGACGTGCTGGACTTCTCCGCCGCCCGGTCGTCGGTGACCAAGGGCGAATCGCTGCGGGACACGGTCCGCAACATCGAGGCCATGGGGGTGGACACCTTCATCATCCGCCACCCGGCCGCCGGGGCCCCGCACGCCGTGGCCCAATATTCGCGCTGCTGCGTGATCAATGCCGGCGACGGCCAGCACGAGCACCCCACGCAGGGGCTGATCGACATCTTCACCATCCGCGAGCGCAAGGGTCGGATCGAGGGGCTCAACGTGGTCATCGTCGGCGACATCGCCCACTCGCGCGTCGCCCGCTCGAATTTCTGGGGGCTGACGCGGCTGGGGGCCCGGGTCACGTTCGTCGGACCGACCACGCTGGTGCCGCGGGCCTTCGAACGCCTCGGAGCCCGCATCAGCCACGACCTGGACGAGGCCCTGAAGGACGCGGACGTGGTCAACATGCTCCGCATCCAGCGCGAACGCATGACCAGCCAGGAGTTCCCCAGCACCGAGGAATACGTGCGGCTCTTCGGCCTGACCCGCGAGCGTCTCGCCCGGGCCAAGCCCGACATCCTGGTGATGCATCCGGGCCCCATCAACCGCGGCGTGGAGCTGGCCAGCGACGTGGCCGACGGGCCCAACAGCTCCATCCTCCGCCAGGTCTCCAACGGCCTGGCCATCCGCATGGCCGTGCTGTTCCTGGTCAACCAGGCCAACAGCCAGGACGGCGCGGGCCCACCGGGCTGACCCCTTCGCGCTCCCGGCTCTCGCCATCCACCGTCGCCGTCGCGGGCCGGATGCCGGGAAGGGCTCCGCCTGCCATCCCTGATCCGCTCCACGCGACCGACTGTCATGACCGCCGCAACCTCCCTGGGGGGGTGTCCTGGACACGATCGCGCGCGGGGGGCCTTTCTGCCGTCCATCGACACAGGTTCGCGGATCACCTCGCGTTCATCGCGGCCGTGGCCAGACCAGGGGGGCATAGAGATCCGGCCGGCGATCACGGATGTGGTTGTCGTCCGTGGATTCGCTCAGGTCGATGTCACAGATCAGTACGCCGGGTTCCTCGTGCCGCTTCGCCCTGATCTGGCCGCCCGGACACACGACAAAACCGGTTCGGGGGTGGCAGAAGGCGATGAAGCACTGGTTCTCGTATCCGCGCGTCCGCATCCAGCACTCGTTTTCGGCGTCATACAACCCGAACGTCGGATTGAGGATCAGCCGCGCGCCCTGGACCCGCAGGGTTCTGGCGGCTTCCGGCCACCGCCGATCCGCGCAGATCAGGATTCCCAGCGGGCCCCAGGGCGAGGGGTAGACGGGCAGCCCCTCGCCCGGCGAGAACTGGAGGTCATGGGCCTGGAGATGAGTCTTGTGATAGATGCCGACCAGCTCGCCGCGATCATTCCATAGCCCTGCCGAATTGAAGAGGCGGCCCTGCTCGAGCGACGTGAATCCGCAGCAGAGCCACATCGACCGGCGGGCGGCCCGATCCGCAATGCAGCGGAGCAGGGAGCTCGACCCGGGTTGCTGAGCGATGCCGCGCAAACGGTCCACGGTCGATCCGGCATCGGCGGCGGCATAGCCATCCAGCCAGCACTCGGGCGTCACGAAGAGGTCGGCGTTCTGCACGGCCGCCTCGTCGACCCGGCGCAGGAGCGTTTCGTGGTTCATCGCGAGGTTCCATTTCTCGGGAACGTCCTGAAGCAGCGCGAGTCGGAGTCTGTCCCGCCTGGCGGGTGCCGATTGTGCGGCCGGCGCGGACGGACGCTTCAGGGCGGCCACGGCATGCAGCCACCAGCCGGCGAGCGGCGTTGCATCCAGGCTTTTCATCGCATTCCGGCGCGAGGCCTCTGCGGGTCGAACATCGCAAAGCAGCATGGCCTCCTCCCCTTGCGGCGCTTCCTGCATCACACGGCCGGAGGGTGCAATCGTCCGGCTGCATCCCCGGGATGATGTGCCCGACGGGGGGAGCGGTCCGGCCTCGCCGGTCTGCACGACCCAGACGCTGTTTTCGGAAGCTCGCGCGACGAGCTGCGCTCGGAAACCCTCTTCGTCCTCCGCGGTCGCGGAACCCGCATCGGTCTCGTCGCCGATGCAGAAGCAGAGGCGAGCGCCGGCCAGCGCCGGGATGCGCACCAGCTCGGGCAACGTGGCGTCGCGGCGGATGATCATGGTGCAGCGGACGCCGTCGATTTCGAAAAGGGCGAGGCGATCGCCGGGTTCGAAGCGCGCTTCGGGAGCCATCGTGTGGTACCGCGCGATCTCCCGGCCCATGGGGTCGACCAGAACGGCCGAATTGCGGGGACGCGGCGTGCCGGAGGGCGTCGCGGTCCCGTAGAGCACCCAGATGCGGTATTCCCCCGCCGTCGTCGCGATCCGGGCCATGCCCTCCTCGAGCCGCGGCCAATCGATGTTTTCGCCGGCCTCTCTCGTCGAACCCGACAGAGACATCTCGGGAAAGACGGCCACGCGCGCGCCGGCTTGCGCGGCCTCCCGGATACCCCGGCCGATCCGTGCCAGGTTGCGGTCCGGATCGTCGGATACCTGAATCTGAAGGGAGGCGACGCGAATCGCGGCGGGCAAGGCCGCCTCCCCGGCGACGGCCCGGAAAAAGCACGCCGGGTTAAAGCTGATCGCAAGGGCCAGCATGGCTGCGGTTCTCATGGGCATCGGACCCCCGCTTGCGAGGCAAATCCGCAGGCTTTGTTCCGCCGGCTCGCGCCACACGCCCGCAACGACATGAAACCGACCGATTCCGGCATCTGTCCACCCGGCCGAACTTCAGCATAAGGCAAGGCTGCGTCTGTCGCGACCGCGGGCGACTCTCCGGCCCGGCGATGCAGCTTCGATCGACCGACCGTACGTCCGATTCCGGCTTGCACCCCGGGGACCGCCTGATTCCCGGACCGGCCCCGGCGCCTGTTCGCCGAGCCCGGCCATTTCCGGGCCTGACCGTCGGCTTCCACTTCCGGGGCCGGCCGGACGGAGCAGTGAGGAATGAAGGCCTCAGCCCGACGGCGGGGCGTAGCGGGCGATGAGGGCCTCGGCGGTCTTCAGGCCGTCGCAGGCGGCGCTGACGATGCCGCCGGCGTAACCCGCCCCCTCGCCGACCGGGTACAGGCCGGCGCAGGAGCGGGCCTGACGGCTCACGGGATCGCGGGGGATGCGCACCGGCCCGCTGGCCCGTGATTCCGGGGCGGTCAGAAGGGCCTCCGGGCCGGCGAAGCCCGGCATCATCGCGTCCAGCTGCCGCAATCCGCGGGCCAGCGCCTCGGCTACCACCGGCGGAAGGATGGTGCGCAGATCCGCCCAGCGCCCGCCCAGCGGGAAAGTGGTATGCAGGGCTCCGTCGGAACCACGGCCGGCCAGCAGGTCGCAGGCCCGCTGCGCCGGGACCTGACCGGTTTCGCCGGTCGCCCGGAAGGCCGCGCGCTCGACGCTTTCGATGAAATCGAAAGCCGCCAGCGGGTCGGATCGCGACGGCGGATGCACCTCGACCGGATCGAGGGTCACCACCAGCCCCGCATTGGCGAACGCCCCTTTGCGGCCCGAGCGACTGGCACCGTTGGTGGCGATCAGGCCCGGCGATTCGTTGGTCGGCAGGATCATCCCTCCCGGGCACATGCAGAAGCTGAACAGGTCGCCCCGCTCGCCGGCGGCGCCTCGGGCGACGAGGTTGTACTCGGCCGGCGGCAGGCGGGCATGCCCGCAGAGTTCGGCGTACTGCCAGCGGTCGATCATCTCCTGCGGATGCTCGATGCGGGCGCCCATCTGGAAAGCCCGGCTTTCGAAGACCACGCCGCGCCGGGCGAGCATCCGCAGCGTGTCGCGGGCGGAATGTCCCACGGCCAGGATCACCGGACCGCAGCGGATGGTTTCACCGTTGACGCAGACGCCGGTCAGCCGGCCGTTCTCGATGGTGACGTCGTCGAGCCTGGCGCCGAACCGCACCTGGCCGCCGAGCGACTCGATGTGCAGCCGGATGCGGCGGCAGATGCCCGGCAGCTTGTCCGAGCCGATGTGCGGGCGGGCATCGACCAGGATGGCCGGGTCGGCCCGGTGATGGACCAGGGTCTCCAGGACTACGCGGTTGCGCGGGTCGCGCACGCGGGTGTAGAGCTTGCCGTCGCTGTAGGCCCCGGCCCCGCCCTCGCCGAACAGCAGGTTGGACTCCGGGTGGAAGATGCCCCGGCGGTAGTAGTCCAGCAGGATGTCGCGGTGGCGGGTGGTGACATCTGCGCCGCGTTCCAGCACGATCGGCCTGTAGCCCAGGCAGGCCAGCATGTAGGCCGCGAACATGCCCGCCGGTCCGAAGCCGATCACCAGCGGCCGTTCGGGCAGCGGTTCGGTGCCCGGGGTCGGCGTCGGGGGCGTTTCGGGCCGGGCAAGGGCCACATCGGGGCGGTGCAGCCTTCGAACGACGCGATGTTCGTTCGACGGCGGGCCGCTCAGGTCCACCTCCACGGTGAACACCAGCCGGATGCGCCCCTTTTCGCGGGCGTCGATCGAGCGACGCCGCACCGTGCAGCGGCGGATGTCCTGTTGCGGCAGGCGCAGACGGCGAGCGGCCCGCTCGCGCAGCAGGCTCTCGGGTTCATCAAGCTCCAGCGTCAGTCCCCGCAGCACGATCGGCATGGCCGGAATGTACCCGTGCCGGCCGGGGCGGGCCAGCGAAGGTCGGCGGACCGCCGGCCGGTGCGGCCGCGTCCGCTCGTCGACCGGCCCGAGCCGGTCAGTTGGCGCAGGTCGGGTCGCCGGCCTGGTTCGGACCGGTCATGCACCTGAGGAAGACCGCCACGTCGTCCAGGTCGATGTCGCCGTCCGCGTCGAGCCGGGCGTTGAAGCAGGCCGGGTCGGTCGGCGGTATCGTGGCCCCGGTCAGGCAGCGTTGCAGATGGGCGAAGTCGGCCTGGTCCACGTCCTGGTCGCCGTCGAAGTCGCCCGGGATGCCGCGCGGGGCGGTCAGGTAGTCCATCACCCGGGTCATGACCTCGCTCCGCCGGGCTTCCGGGACGATGGTCTCGAACGGGACGCCGAAGGTCACCGTCCGCCAGGTGCCCGGATCGAACGCGATGCCGGCGCTGTCGGCCGTGCCGCCGAGGTAGGTCAGGATCGTCCCGGCTCCGGCCCGCGGGCCGATGCGGTCGGGCCAGTCGGCGTCATACGGCGCCCCGGAAGGCACCGAGAAGCTGAAGCTGCCCAGGCCCTGGAGGCATCCGCCGGATCCTGTCGCGCTGTAAGTGCCGGCGCTATCGCCGATGAAGCTGCCGCCCAGCATGTTCTGGAAGAACGTCCGGCCGTTGTTGAGATAGTCCAGGTCCCAGGCCAGTTCGGTCCCGCTGATGAACAGGCTGCCGCCGGCGTTGAGGTAGGCGGTCAGGGCGTTCTGCTCGGCGGACCCCAGCGTGCGGGTGGACGCCTGGCCCTGCTCGCCGAGGATCCAGACCACTCCTCCATAGCCCGTAAGCGAGATCGTGCCGTCGATGACCGCCTCGTTGGCGCAGGCGTCGAAGCTGTAGCCCGCGGCGGCCAGGGCCGCGGCGTGCTGGACGGTGTAGTCGAAGGAGTTGACCTGTCGGGCGATCGGACGTTGCATGGCTCCCAGGGGGATGGTCTGCACGGGATTCTGGAACCGGCTGACCACGTCGAAGCCGTTGACGATCAGCACCCGGGCCTGTCCGGACGCCGGGCGGCGCACGGCCAGGGTCTCGGTGGGCATGGACTCCCCGCCGGCGTTGTAGGCGGCCACGCGCAGGTAAACGGTGGTCTCCGGGGGAATGTCCGACAGCGTCACGGAGGTTCCCGCGCCGACATCGACCCCGGCGTCGAAGCCGTAGCCGTTGGCGGAGCGGTAGACGCGGTATCCCGTCGCCGGCCCGCCCCAGGCCTCGCCCGACGGCGGCGGCTGCCATGACACGACCACCCCGCCGCCGCCGTTGTGCACCGCCTGCAGGCGGCGGGGCCGGTCCGGCGGGAAGGCCAGCGGGATCGCGCCGCCCGAGATGTTGTTGAGGAACTTGATCAGGGCGTGCACCGAGGAACGGCTCACGGCGTCGCGGACCTTGGCGTCCAGCAGCAGCTGGGCGTCCTGCACGTTGTCGTGGAAGGCGACTTCCAGCAGGGTGGCGTCGAACTCGTTGCCGTTGTTGGCCGTGCTGATCGCCCCGTAGGCGCCCGTGTAGGTGTTGGCCCGGGAGGCCCAGGGGTGCTCGAAGGGCACCACGCCCTCCAGCAGCTGCATGTCCTCCTCGATCTCCTCGCCGACGATGTCGGCGAACAGTGCCTGATTGGTGGTCGCCCCGGTGGTGGTGATCAGGGCCACGGTGCCGCGGGCGGTGCCGTTGTAGGCGTTCGTGTGGAACTCCAGATACACGCGGTTCCAGCGGTTTCCCACGGCCTCGTTGTTCATCTCGCGGGCCCAGCGGGCCGCGGTGCCGACGTTGTCGTCGCCGTCGGAGGTGCAGCAGTCGTAGATCGACGACGGCAGGCCCACGGCGTTGATGTCCGTCTCGCTTTCGGCCCAGTAGCGCGAGGCCTCCTCCTCGCGCGGATACCCGCTGATCGTGCCGTTGCGGCCGACCACGTCGCCGATGCCGTTGCCGAAGCGGATCGCGTCGGCGATCACGTTGCCGGACACCGGCGACTGGTTGCTGATCTCCACGTAGCCGGAGGTCCCGGCATTGAAATGGTGGTTGCCCAGCCAGACCCAGCCCTTGCCGACCATCCGGTGGTCGATGATCACCTCGGCCGCGCCGCCGCTGTGGACGATCCGGTACTTCTGGGTCGTCCGGTTGCCGCTGTTGAGCACCCAGGCGTAGACCGGGTAGAAGTCGGCCTTCGGGAGGTTGGGCGTGTACCGCGCCGTGGCGGTTTCGGTCGTCGAGGCCACCGCGTAGCGGTAGGAGACGCCGCTGACCGTCCGGCCGTTCTCGTAGTACGGGCTGACGGTGCTGTTGGTCCAGACGCCGGTGTAGGTCACCTCGGGGTCGTCCTGATCCAGCACCACCTCGGCGGACTGGTGCCCCACGGGGCGGAACGGCACGACCGTGGCCCCGGCGTTGAAGCAGTACTCGACGAACGTGTCGAGCTGGTCGATGTTGCCGTAGTCCTCATTCAGGCTGTGAAGCAGCGGTCGCTGGAGCGCCCAGCTGGACGTGCCGGCGGTCCAGCCGTGGCCGGCGGCGGCGAATACGACCACGCCCGACAACGCACCGGCCGGCTGGCGGCCGGGTGACAGAATCACCTGGCCCGGGGGCGCCTTGGGCGGCGGCATCGGACCCGGATCCGGCGGGGGCGGGTCGTCGGGCTCCACATACACGCCCGGGGGGGAGACCGGGAGAAACCATTCCAGAGAACGCCAGGGTTCGTCCGGGTTTCGCCGGCACGTGATCCGCGCGCCGCGGGCGTAACCTTCGGGGTCCGCGGCCCAGGCCAGCAGTTCGGCCATCCGCTCGGCGCCGGTGGGGCTCATCGGCAGCTGCCCGTCCTCGAACGGAATGGTCAGCCGCAGCTCGATCACGCCATCAGCCCATTCGGCGCCTTCAATGACGACCTGGCAGGGCAACAGCGCCGCCGATCCGTCATCCGGCGGCTCGCACAGCGTCTCCAGTGCGGCCGACAGACGGTCCTGAAGCCCGGGCATGCCGCGGATGGCTTCGACCCTATCGGCCTGCAGCCCGTACATGGCCTGTGCCCTGGCCGTGGAGGTCGCGCCGATTGGAAGCCACACCCACCCGAGAACCACAAGCCCCACGCGCAGGGCCTCTCGCGAGCGGGCCGGTATTGGTCGAAGCATCATGTCCACTCCTTTGCGCACCCATGCCCGCCGACGGGAGGTTCCCCCTGCGTCAAGTCAGGCATAAACTCATTTCCCGACAATTCCAACGATCCGGTGAGGCCGCAGCCTCAACGGAATACCCCCGCCGCGGGCAAGGCGTTGCTGCCGAAGACCTCGGCCCTGATCAGCATAGCCGCTGGTCGGGCCGGGCTTCAATCAAAAACCTGCCCCCTGCGGCCAGACATGCAGCAGGAACAGCAGGGCGACGGTCCCGTCGATGATCGGCTCGTTGGTCGAGAAGTCCGCATAACAGTCGTGATAGACCCCGATCTGCGACTGGAAAGCCGCCAGCGGGTCGTCCCCGAAGTCTTCGAATTTCAGGTTGTCGTTGATGTCCTTGTGGACCGGGCCGTCCACCAGCCCGCCGACGGGCAGGATGCCGGCCAGTTTGTGAAACATGTGGTGGGGTTTCGAGGCGCTGGGGCCGTCGGCAGGCACCCCGATGACCATCGACACTCCCCAGGGGTTGCGTCCGAAGATCCAGTCGCGGGCTTCGGCGGCGGCCGTGCGGA
>CALLOB010000095.1 GCA_938005315.1 uncultured Phycisphaerae bacterium | reverse complement strand
ATCGACATCAACATGGGTTGCCCGGTGGACAAGGTCTGCCGCCACCGCGCCGGAGCGGCTCTCCTTGGCGATCCGGCCGCCGCGGCCCGGCTGCTGGAGCACGTGGCCCGGGCGGTCGATCTGCCGGTCACGGCCAAGCTGCGGCTGGGGCTCGACCGCGGCACGATTGTGGCTCCGCAACTGGCGGCGGAACTCGAACGTGCCGGCGCGGCGGCCATCATCGTCCACGGCCGCACCGCCGACCAGGGCTTCGCCGGCCGCGTGGACCTCGACGGCATCGCCCGCGTCGTCCGGGCGGTCCGGGCCGTGCCGGTGATCGGCAACGGCGACGTCCGCAGCCCTGCCGACGCGCTGCGCATGATCCGCGACACCGGCTGCGCGGGCGTCATGATCGGCCGCGCGGCCCTGAGTCATCCCTGGATCTTTCGCGAGACCCGCGCCCTGCTGGACGGGGCCCCGCCTCCGGCGCCGCCCTCGCCTGCCGACCGCATCGCGTTCATGAACCGGCACTTCGAGAACCTGCTGCGCCTCCGCGGCGAGCGCCGGGCCTGCCTGACCTTCCGCCAGCGGATCAGCTGGTATCTCGGCCGCATCGCTCCCGGCGGCGCCTGGCAGCGCCGCTTTCGGCTGCTCTCCTGCGAGGCGGAATACCGCGAAGCGGTGGCCGAGCTGGCCGGTTCCTGCGGGGCGCGCCCTCGGCCTTAGAGCCGTGCCACGCCGCGCCCGCCCCGTGGATGCGACGCGCCGCACCCGGCGGACGCCGTCTGCGTTCTTTTCCAGCCGTGCGGCGGTTTGCACCCACGCCGGCGCGGCAGTACCGTGATCCGCTGCCGGTGGGCATGCGGTCGGCGGAGGGCTTGTTCTTGCTCAACCACGTGGTCGCGTTCCCCGAAAGCCGCCGCATCCTCAGGCTGCACATCGCCTCTTCGCTGCTGACCCACACCTACTGGGGCGTCGTCGGCATCCTGCCCGTGCTGCTGCGCAAGGGTTTCGACGCCTCGGTGCTGGAGACCACCATCGCCAGCGCCGCCATCGGCGTCATGGCCCTGTTCAGCATCTTCTGGAAGGAACTCTACCTGCGGATGCGGCCCGGGCCCTACCTGCTGCTGACCTGGTGCCTGATGTACCTGCCGTTGGCCGGCATCGCCGCCTGCCACCGCGCAGGAACCGTGCTGCTGTTCTACCTGCTGTCGGCCCTGGCCTTCGGCGCGCCCACCGCATTCGCCGGCGACCTGCTGCGCTCCTGCTACCCGCCCGGCGCCCGCAGCCGGGTCTTCGGTCTGGTCACTGCGGCCCAGCAGGTGGCGGTGATCGTCTCGGCCTGGTTCGTCGGACACTGGCTGGACCGCGATCCCCAGTCTTTCCGCGTCTATCTGCCGACCGCGGTGGTGCTGATGGGCCTGGGCGTCTGGCTGCAGGCCCGCATCGCCGCCCAGCCGCTGTTCGTCGAACGCCTCGTGCGCCCGCCCGCCGAGCCGCTGCGCGTCGGGCTGGTCAAGGCCAGGCACTACATGTTCCGCGTGCTGCGCGACGACCCCGACTTCCGCCGCTACGAGATCGCCTTCTTCTACTACGGTCTGGGATTCATGTTCGGTGCCGCGCTGATGCCGTTTCTGGTCTGCGACCGCCTGCGGCTGGACTACGCCCAGGTGACCCGGGCCACCCAGGTGGTCTACCAGTCGGTGCTGCTGATCTGCACGGTGCCGGCCGGCTACCTCATGGAGCGCCACGGACCGGTGCGCGTGGCCGGCTGGTCGTTCGCCATGCTGGCTCTGTGCCCGCTGGGACTGATCTTCGCCCGCGACGAGGCCACCCTGACGGCGGTGATGATCGGCAACGGCGTGGCCATGGCCGGCGTCAATCTCGCCTGGACCGTCGGACCGGTGGTCCTGCCCCGCGACCCGTCCCAGGCCGGTGCCTATGTCGCCATTCACGCGACACTCGTCGGTTTCCGCGGCCTGCTGGGACACTTCCCGGCGGTCATGCTCTATGTCTGGACGGGAAGCATCGAGGTGCCGCTGGTCCTGGCCATGCTTCTGACCACCGCCGGTGCCGTCGTCATGCTCCGGCTGGCCCGGCGCCGCGTCGCGCCAGGTGCCCCCCCGGCGGTGCCGCCCGTGGGCCCCGGACCGGGGGCCGGGCCGGACCTCTCGGCCGGAGGCGTCGAGCGAGGGCAGGGATGAAGTCGTCTGCCGTCGGGGAAGTCCGCCGTGAGGTGCTCCGCGGCATCCTCACGTTTTTTCCGGACCGGGATGCGCCCATGACCGGTGCGCGCAGACCATGTCGCGCGACAGGAAAACGCCTCCAATCGCCGATTGAGGTGTATCCCCGCTAAGCCTTCGTCGGGGGCGGGTCGATGTCTGGATTGCGGTGCCCGCCGCGCCGCAAGGAAGGGTCTGCGTCCCGGCATGCCGCCTGCAGTGCCGATAACACCTCGCCGCGGCCGCCCGGCATTCAGCCTGGTCGAGCTGGTCATCGTCATCGTGATCCTGACGATCATCGCCATGATCGCCATCCCGCGGATCGGCGTCGGCGCGGCCGCCGCCGAGGAGTCGGCGCTCAAGGCCGACCTGACCCGCCTCAGAAAAGCCATCGATCTGTATGCCGCCGAACACCGCGGCGTCTATCCGGGAGCCACCGACGCCGGCGGAAGCTTCGGAGTCGCCGGCTCCGAAGCCGCGTTCGTCAATCAGCTCACCCTCTTCACGGACATCCAGGGCCGCTGCAGCGAAACCAGGGACGGCGAATACATGTACGGTCCGTACCTGTCCCCGGGCATCCCGCCGCTGCCATTGGGCCCCAACCGCGGCAGCCGGCGGGTCAGCACCTCCAACAGCGGCCCGTTCAGCGCCGTCGTGGACGGCACCGGATGGGTCTATAACTTCACCACCGGGCGGATCATCGCCAACGCCGACGATATGGATCGCTCCGGCTCCACCCCTTACGACGAGTATTGATCAACCGGCGTATGGATCAACCGGCGACCGGGCCGCGTCAGCATTCCCGATAACCACGACATCATGGAGATAGCCGATTCGAATCCTGCGGCGTGATGCACAGCCGATAAACCGCGACTCCCGCTGGTGGTCACGCGATAACGCGGACTGGGGTATTTTTCGGCGGTCCGACGGCTTGCCCGGAAGCGCTTCCTATTGCACGGTTACCCTGTCTCCGTGGCCCGGTGTTCGGGGCGGAGCATCACCCTGGGCTCGTGGGTTCAAACGAGGAGGGGTCGTCATGAAGCGCGTTGGCGTCACTTCCGCCGTGCTGGTGCTCGGCTGCGGCGGCGTTCTGTCCGCGGCCATCATCGAGAACTTCGATTACCCGGATCAGGCGGCCTTCAACGCCGTCTGGCGCCCCTGGACCGCCAACGGCTCGTCCATGCTGCTGACCTCCACCCCCACGCACTCCGGCTCGGGAGCGGTTCACGGCGTGGCCCTGACCAACTACACCATGCGCAGCGCCCGCGACCTCGACAGCTACACCGACTACGTGGGCACGGATGACAGCCCGGTTCGCTTCGAGTTCTGGCTCTACGACGAAAACCCCGCGCTGCCCACCCTGCCCAACGGGGCCAGGAACTTCAACGAGATCCGGGCCTACGCCGGCGACGGCATGCCCGCGAGCTTCAGCAACACCGGCCTGCAGGGCCTCATCGCCATGGGCCTGTACAACACCCCCGTTTCCGACGACAACTACCACGCCCGCGTCTACTACGGCGGCGTATCCGCCTGGTTCAACCTCAACACCCCCCGGACCGGCGGCTGGCACAAGCTGACCGCCGAGATCGGCGCGTCGGCGGTGAAGTTCCTGGTCGATGACCAGCTCGACACCGTCATCGCCTTCACCGATCCGGCCAGGGTCTTCGCCTTCGACGGCGTGGTGCTGGGCTCCGGCCTGACCTCCGGCGGATACGACGTCTACTTCGACGACCTGAGCGTCATCAAGACCCCCGAGCCGGCGGCCCTGCTGGTCATGGCTGCCGTCGGGCTGCTGGCCGGAAGGCGTCGGGCCTGACAACCCGCCGGCCGCAGACCGGGCGACCGGCCCGGCGGCCGACGCCCCGGCACCCGGAATCGCCCGCTTTTTGCTGGCTTTTCGACCCCGCCCGTGGTATACCTACGGTTGAGAGACAGCTTCTGCCATGCTCGACAGGGAGCTGCATTTGACTGAACCGTAAAAGGACCCCGGGGAGGCCCTTGGCGGTCCCGAGGAGAACAAGCCTGCTCGACAGGACGTTCTCAGAGGCCCAGGCCGCCCACCTTGGTTCGGGGTTCCGTCAAATCCCTCCCATCGGCATTGCGGCGGATGACTGTCTCTCGTCTTTTTCATCACGGCGACCGCACGGCCGGCGCGGGCCGGGCGGTTCCCCGGAGAAACTCCGCTCATGCGTCGCCTGGTGCTCTTCGAGGACGAAGGCTACCGGAACCTGCTGCCCCTGACCTACTGGAGAACCTGCGGCGAACTCCGCACCGGCTACGGCCGGCTTCTGGACCACGCCCGCGAGGTCTTCAGGCCGCCAAGCCTCGAACTGATGTGCCGGCCCGAACTGGCCGCCGTCACCTCCGCGCGAATGGCCGACGCCGTCAACCGCGCTGCGGCCGAACCGGCGTTCTTCTGCAATGCCCGACTTCTGGCCTCTCAGCCCCCGCTCGCTGGCCCCTGTCCGGCCGTCCAGTGGCACCGGGACACCCTCGTGGCCGTCGCCGCCGATGAGGCCCTGGCCCGGCGTCTCTCCGCCGAGGTGTTTCTCGACCGTGCCGCGGCACGCGAGGCCCTCGCCGGCATCCCGACGTTCGATTTCCTTCCCGGGCCGCGACTCATGGACTACCCGTGGGATCTCGTGCAGGCCAACACGGACATGCTCCTGACCTGCTGGAAACGGCTGGGAAGTCCTTCCGGCATCCAAGGCCTGCGGCACGAGGGCGTTCACATTCTCAACCCCGCGGCGGTGTTCGTGGACGCCGCAAGCGTGCTCAAGCCCGGCGCCGTCATCGATGCCGAAAACGGGCCCGTCTATATCGGCCGTAACGTCACCGTCTCGCCCAACACCACCATCGAAGGCCCGTGCTTCATCGGTGACGGCACCATCGTCCAGCCCGGCGCGGTGCTCCGCGACGGCATGAGCATCGGCCCGCGCTGCAAGGTCGGCGGCGAACTGGAGTCTTCCATCATCCACGGCTACTCCAACAAGCAGCACGATGGCTTCCTGGGCCATGCCTACGTCGCCGAATGGGTCAACCTCGCCGCCGACACGGTCAACAGCGATCTCAAGAATACCTACGGCCCCGTGCGTGTGCCCATCAACGGCCGCGAGGTCGATTCCGGCCACATGTTCGTGGGCCTGACCATCGGCGATCACAGCAAGACCGGCATCGGACAGATGTTCCCCACCGGTGCGGTGGTCGGCTTCGGCTGCAACATCGCCACCTGCGAGTTCTCGCCGAAATTCGTGCCTTCGTTCACCTGGGTCACCGGATCCGGCGCAAGCCCGTATGCCGTGCAACGATGCCTCGATGTGGCCCGCAAGGTGATGCTTAGAAGGGAGATACGGATCACTGCGGCCGAGGAGGCATGGTTCCGGCAGCTGCCCGACTACGCCTGCCGCCATGAGCAGCCCTCCTGGCGAAGCCTGTGCGGCACCTCCGAACCGGCCTGACCGGCCTGTAGCCATCCCCTGTTCCGCCGGGTGTGGAGGCCGTGTCGGCCGGACCTGCATGTTCCGCACGCCGTGCTTGACGCCGCCGCGCGCCCGCGTTCTACTCCCCGACGGCGGGTCTGCTCACCCGGCGCGGATACGTCCCGCACCCGCAACACGCCCCTCGCATGGGAGCACGCCATGAACGCACGCCAGCGGTTTCTGGAGGTCATGAAGTTCAACCGGTCGGTGGGCCCGCCCAGGTGGGAGTTCGGCTACTGGGGAGCCACGGTGAAGAACTGGTACCGCAGCGGCCTGCCCCGCCACCGCTACCCCGAGCTGGTCAGCCGGATCACCACGCCCACCTCCAGCCTGTACAGCACCGCCTGGACCTGCCGGGGCACCGGTGAACTGCCCAACGGCATCGCGGTCATGGCCGGCGGGCTCTACTGGCCGACGCAGGGCTTCCCCCTGGACCACGACGTCCGCCGGCACTTCGGCATGGACCACACGCAGGTGATGGTCGATGTCAACCTGCTGTTTGAGCCGATGTTCGAGGTCCGGATCCTCCACGAGGACGACGAACGCCTGGTCTACGTCGATGTCGACGGCGTCAGGCGGATCTTCCTCAAGGAGGAGGCCACCATCCCCACGGCCGTGGACTGGCCCATCCGGGACCGGGCGAGCTGGCAGAAGCTCAAGGACGAGCGCCTCGACCCGCGGCGCATCCGCGACCGCTTCCCGCCCCACTGGCCGCAGCTGCTGGCCGAGTACCGCAACCGCGATTATCCGCTGGCCCTGGGCGGCTACCCGCACGGGCTGTTCGGCACCGTCGCCCACCTGATGGGCTACGAGACGCTCTTCTACGCCTACCACGACGACCCCGAACTGGTGCACGACATCCTGAGTACCTTCACCGACATCTGGATCGCGGTCTACGCCGAGGTGCTCGACCAGGTGGAGATCGACCACCTCCACTTCTGGGAGGACGTCTCGGCCGGCAAGGGCCCGATGATCGCCCCGGCCACG
>CALLOB010000094.1 GCA_938005315.1 uncultured Phycisphaerae bacterium | reverse complement strand
TGGACGACTCGGTGGCCGAGCACGCCATCAACCTCATCCTGGCCGCCGCGAGGCACACCTCCACCGTGGCGTCCGAGCTGAAGCGGGGGTCCTGGCGGCCGCGGATCGGCATAGAACTGGCCGGCGGCGCGCTGACCATTGTCGGCTGCGGGGCCATCGGGCGGCGGGCGGCGCGGATCGCGGCCTTGGGCTTCCGGATGCGCGTCACCGGCTGCGACGTTACCGCCCAGGAGGAAGCCGTCCTGCGGCGGGACTGGGGGAATGGGGCTTTCACAGGCTGACGGCCGACTTCGCCGAGGCGGTGCGGGACGCCCTGCGGGCCGCCGGATGCGAGCCGCGATGACCGGCCAGTCGGACCCGTTCGCGGTCGCGGGCCTGGAGGCGCAGGCGAACGGCGCGGAGCAGGTACTCCGGCGTGCGGAGATCCGAACGCGGAACCCGCCCGGGGAAAACCTCCGGGGGCTTACCGGAAGCGGTAATCCGGAAATCAGCGCCGCGTGGGCTTGCGGCCCGCGGGGGCCTTGACGCCGACCTCGAAGATCGACTGGGTCTTGACGATCGTGTACTCGCTGGGAAACGCGTGGAACGCCTGAATGTGGATCTCGCGATCCCGGGCCTCGAAGTCGATGAAGCTGAACGGCGCCAGGTTGTCGACTTCGGTCCACTCCTCGAAGTGGATCAGCATCCCGCGGTTGCTGCCGTAACTGAGCAGGTCGCGGTGCGAGGCCTGGAAGAGGTTCTGGTTCATCCGCTCGACCTGGGTCGAGAGGATGTAGCGCATGCCGTCGTCGAACTCCTCGATGTGGTCGCGCTCGCCCCGGAACGGGAAGGAGGTCACCAGCCCCTTCCGGGGCAGAACCTCGACGTCGTCGGTGGTCACCTCCGACACGCAGCGACCGGCCGACTGGGTCATGACCACGTGGGCCAGCCCCGTCACCCAGATGTCGGCCTGATAAGCGGCCCGCTCGATGTGGCGGCTCTGCTGGATGCAGAAGAGCTCGGGATGCAGTGGCCGGCGATACAGCGCGAATTTCAGATCGCCCACGCGTTGGAGCGTCTGGCCCAGTTCCACGTTTGGATCCTCGGAAGCCATGCTGTCTACCCTCGCGGACAGGGCACGCGCCCTGCCGACGTCACTCAGCGCGATGCGACACGCTAACGGTTTACCCGACTCCAGCAACCGGGTCTGGCGGGTGCCGCCTCTTGGTCACCGATCACCCACCACGGCGGCTACTCCCTCCAGGTAGGCGGGGGGGTTTGATCGCGTTCGGGTGCATTATAATCGCCGGGCACCCGGATACCAAGCCCAAAATTCGCCGCCCGGCGACTTTTTTGCGCCGGGGCTGTCGTCTGTACGGCTCCCGGTTTTTTATACGGATCAAGCCCGCCAAGGTTTCCTGAAAAGCACCCCCGGACTCCGGAATCCCGCCGCCATCCCCCACCTGCCTGCGGGCTGGACGTCATATTTCCACGCCGCAAGTTCCCCCCGGGTTGCCCCCAACCGGCCCGACGGGCCGATCCCCGATGAGCGGTGCGCGGGGACAAGGGATCCGAAGAACTATTCGGAGGTCATTGGATGACCCTGTTGTCGGGATGGCGCCCAGCCCGGCGTCAAATAAAGTGATGCTGCAGAGTTTGGCGGCCGCGTCCGGCGGGCGGAGCCAGCTTCGGCCGCCTGACGCGGGTACCCGGGCAAGGCCCGGACACTTGCTCGCCTGCTAGAATCAGCTTGGCGGCTCCGGGGCCGACCGTGCGGGTGCGGCTGCGGCACCCCGTGATCCGCCGGGACCGGCACTTATCGATGGAACCGACTCGCGGCATCCTGCGGCCTCCACGCATCCGGCAGTCTGGCGAACGTATTCGGCAGACGGACGACCACGAGGGTGGAAGGATACCGCCCCGCGCCAAAATCCCGGGAAGAACCATGCATTCGCTGAGATACCTGCCGTTGCTGGTGGTGGCCACGGGCTTCACCATCGCCGGGACATCCTGCCCGCAGCCGAATCCGCAACCGAACCCGACGGCACGCGTGGCGGCCATGAAGTCCTTCAGATCGGCCGAGGAGTTGCGGGCCTATCTGGCCGAGCAGGCCAAGCGCCGCATGGATTTCATCGGAGCGGGCGGCGTCTGGCCCCTGGGTCTGGGTTGCGCTGCCGCTTCATCGGGAAGCGGCGACTGGCGCGAGGGCGCCCTGGGCCTGGCTTCCCCCACACTCGAGGCTTCCCCGACCGGCGAGGGCCTGTTCTCCACCACCAACGTCCAGGAAGCCGGCGTGGACGAGAGCGACGTGGTCAAGAACGATGGCGAGACGATTTACGTGCTGGATGGCCTGGACGTCCACGTGGTCGACGCCCGCCCGCCGGCCGGTCTGGCCGAACTGGCGACCGTCAAGCTGCCCGCGCCGGGCGACTCGCTGTACCTGCGGAACGGCAAGCTGATCGCTCTGTGCGGCGCGTACGGCTGGGCCATGCCGGCCCTGCCGGGTTGGGCTGGGCCGGGACGCCCGATACCCATGTTCCGCGCCGCCGGAACGTCCCCGCCTGCGGCCGTCGAGGACCTCGAAACACCCTGGCCGGAGGGCGGCCAGACCGCCGTGGTGATCATCGACGTGACCGATCCGGCCCGACCGGTGATCGAGCACAAGCTGTGGCTGCAGGGCCTGCTGGTCACCAGCCGGCTGATCGAGGGACGGCTGCGTCTCGTCCTGGCGGGCGAGCCTCGTCTCCCGTCGCCGGCCACGGCCGCGGCCATCGACCGCATGACGCTCAGCGAATGGATTCCGGATTACCGACACGTGGGCCCGGACGGCACCGTCGTCTCGGGCGACCTGGCGGACTGGCCGTCCTTCATGGCCCCGGTCTACCCCGACGGCCTGGCGATCACCCTGGCGGTGACGATCGATCTGGACGATCCGGCAGCGCCGATGACGACCACGGCCATTTCCGCCGCCGCCGGCACGGTGTACGCCAGCACGGAAGCCCTTTATATCACCGACACGACGTATGATTGGTCTGCCGGCACCTACCAGACCGACACCATCGTCCACAAGCTGGCTTTCACCGACACCGGCACCGCCTACGTGGCCAGCGGCAAGGTTCCCGGCCGCCCGCTGAATCAGTACTCCCTGGGCGAGTACGAGGGCCGGCTGCGCATCGCCACGATGATCAACGAGTTCGGCGGAGAAGATACGGAGCGCACGGGCCTGTACGTGCTGGGGGTCGACGGCACCAGACTGGAGATCATCGGCCGGATCGAAGACCTGGGTATCGGCGAGCGGCTTTACGCCGTCCGGTTCATCGGGCCGCGGGGCTTCCTGGTGACCTTCAAGCGGATCGATCCGCTGTTCACCGTGGATCTGTCGGACCCGACCAACCCCCGCGTGGTCGGCGAGCTCAAGGTGCCCGGCTACAGCGACCACCTGCAGCTGCTGGACGAGAATCACCTGCTGGCCATCGGCAAGGACGCCCGGGACAACGGCGAATGGGCCTGGGTGCAGGGCGTGAAGCTCTCGATCTACGACGTGTCGGACATGTCCGCTCCGAGGGTGCACCAGGTCAACGGTCAGCCCGCCGAGGTGATCATCGGCGGCCGGGGCACTCACAGCGAGGCCAATGTTCAGCCCAAGGCCTTGAATCACTTCAGGCCGCTGAACGCCCTGGCCCTGCCGATCGAATTGTGGGAAGGCGACACCACCGGGGCCGAATTCGGCACCCGGAGCTTCACCGGGCTTTACGTCTATCGGGTGACGGTGGAGAACGGGTTCGAGTTTCTGACCCGGATCGCGACCGCACCGGGGCTGGACGCCGACGGCTGCTACGTGGGCTACCATGGACCGACGCGCGGCGTCTTCATCGACAACACCGTCTATGCGGTCACTGAACGGGGGGTGAAGGCTGCCCCGCTGGACAGCCTGACGGTGGTCGGGGACATCACTTTCGCCGGATCCCCGCCTGCGTGGCCCGAGTGCGGGTGGCGGGTCGATCCGGTGGTCGTCCTGCCGGAGGGTACCGGGCTGAGGTGAGGGCCCGTCGGTCAGGGCCCCGGCGGGGGTTCCTGCACGCCCAAGAGGTCCCGCAGACGCCGGCAGAGCCGGACGCGGACCGGGTCGCTCCGGTCGTCGAGGTCGCCCCAGTACAGCACCCCGCGGCCGTGGATCGCCTGGAGCCGGCGCGAAAGGACCCCGCTGAGCCGTTGCACGAAGGCCCGCAGAAGCATGGTTTCCTCGCCCAGCTCGTTGTTCACCAGGATGACCTCGGCCTCGAGCATGGCCTGGTAGGCCGGGCGGAGCTGAGCCCGGGCTTCGACCTCCGCGCCCAGGGGGGTCGCCAGGAAAGCCTCGTATTCCTCGTCCGGTATAACCCGCCGGACGCTCTTGAGCAGCAGCTCGACCCCGGTCGGTCGACCGGCCGCGGACTGTTCCAGGTCGGCGTCCACGTCCGGCAACGGGGGTAGACCGAACATTTCGGCGGCAAAGGCCCCGGTATCCAGCATGGCCTCGCGCACAGCCTCTGCGACCTCGATCCGAGGGCGAAAGACGTCCTGAAGGTCGCCGGGCACGCGCATCACGAACACGCTCAGGTCATACCCGTAGGCCGATCGCACGGCCGGGTCGCTGTGCGACTCGATCACCACCCGGGCATCCCGGTTCAGACGCCGGATCAGCCGCAGGGCATCCGGCAGGGTTTCAAAGAGCCGGTCGGGCGTGTAGAAAACAGTGAAGGCACCTTCCCACTCGTCGCCGGGAGGCAGGTCACCGACCTGGGCACACGGGACAGTCCCCGAGGAACGATCGCTGACGGGTGGCCGGAGACGAAGGTAGTAGCGGGCTCCGGGCAGAACCTCGGATGCGATCAGCGCGGCGACCTTGCTCTTGCCGACTGCGGGTGGGCCGTTGATCAGCACCGTCTGCAGGGACATAGGGCGATGTACAGCCTCTGGATGAGGTGTGCGGCTGGAGCGAGCCCCTCGCGTACTCCGTCGAACCGCGCAGATTGTACGCCTGCCGGGAGCGGTTTCTCTACAGAGCCTTCAGTATTTTCTTTGGCGTGCGGAAGCGGGCGGTGCCTATAACCGCTTCAAGTGAAACTGAAAACGGGTTTTTGCCTGGACGCAAAGCGTGCGCCCCGGATTCATGGCGCGGGTGTTCGCGGTTATCGGAAAGTGCCCGCCTCCAGGTCCCTGGGGCCTTCAAGAGCGGGCCCGAAGCAGCCCCAGGTGAAGAATCCGCTGGATCAGGCGGTTGTAACCGATCCCGACCGCCCTGGCCGACTCGGCGAAATCCTCGCCCTGGGCCAGCTGGGGATTGGGGTTGGCCTCCAGCACGAAGACCTTGCCTTCCGGCGTCATCCGCAGGTCGATGCGGGCATAGCCGCTCATGCCCAGGCAGCGATAGATCCGCTTGCCGAGCCGGGCGACATGCTCCTCCAGGCCGGGCGGAAGATCCCTGGCCCGACCGGACACGATGCCCTGTTTGCGCTGGTAGCCGATGTCCCACTTGACCTTGGCAGTGGCGATGCGGGGAACGTCCTCGGGAGCCTTGGTGAATCGCAGCTCCCAGGGCGGCAGGACCGTCAGGCGCTCGTTTCCCAGCACGCCGACGTAGAGTTCGCGGCCCTCGATATACTGCTCGACGATGGCATCCGTGCCGATGCGTTCATGAATGAACGCCACCCGTTCGGCCAGCTTCTCCTCGCTATCGACGATGGACGCCTGGGCGATGCCCAGGGAGGCCTCCTCCAGCAGCGACTTGACGAAAAGCGGAAAGTGCAGCCGTCCGGGCCGGCGGACCTTCTTTCCCCGCGGCACGACGATGAAGTCGGGAACCGGGATGCGGTGGTAGGCGAAGATCTTCTTGGCCAGGGCCTTGTCGCGGGCGAGCATCAGCGGCCGGGGCCCATTGCCGGTGTAGGGCAGTCGGAGCAGTTCGAGGTAGCTGACCACGTTCTGGTCGAAGACCGCCTCGCCGTGAAACTCCTCCATGAGGTTGAAGACGATGTGCGGCCTGAAATCATCGACCGCCCGGCGGATCTCGCCGAGGTCGCCAGCCACACCCAGCGGGCAGACCGGGTAGCGCAGGGCCTTCAGCGCCGCCAGGACGTCGTACTCGGTCCGCCAGGGCGCGGCCTCGCGGTCCTGGCGTTCGGCCGCGTCGGCCGGCGGCAGCAGTTCCCGGTCCATCAGTGCCAGGACGCGAATCTTCCTCATGGCACGGCGGCCGCTCTTCCTCCTGCGCCCTGCGACGGCTGCGGATCGGGAAGCGGCAAGTGTCGGCGTCAAGACTGGGCGGCCCTCTTCAATAGGCGATCCGGTGGTGACCGCTGTACAGTTCCTTCATCGTTGCAACGGTCAGCAGAATCGCGAAATCGATCTTGACCTGCTCCTCGGGACCGGCCAGGTGGAGGTTGAGCTCCCGGCAGCGGCCGATCATCTCCTTAAGCACCACATCGAGCGTGTACTGGTACTCGCCGGTCCAGCGGGACACCAGCCGTCGGACCTCGCCGCGGACGCGCCTGAGGAACGCGGCCGCCGAGGCCCACCGGTGGTGCTCGGGCGAGGCGGAGAACAGGCGGCGAAGGTCCTCGTCGTAGACGTCCAAACCGCTCTGCGCCAGCCGCGAGCGCTTGTCGATGTAATAATCCCGAAGGGTCTTACGACAGGCGGAGATGGGCGCCATTCTCGCCCGGGACCGCACAGCCGGCCGCCGGCCCGCGATGGTCTTCATCAGTTCGTCCACGAACTCCAGCTTCCGCAGGGCCTCCCAGCCCTTGTAACGTCTGCGCCAAACGCCTCTGGGGCCGAGCCAGACGGCGAAGGTCTCGGCGAAGTCCTCGTCCGGGTGGCTCTGGGCGTACCACAGATCCAGGTGCATGACGTAACGCCGGCTGTGAGGCCGGGGAAGGTAGTACTCCGGATAGGGTTTGGAGGAGCGGCCGAATACCGCCTGCCACTGCCGGCGGCGGTGGAGCAGGTACGCGTGGTCCAGGGCATGGCCGACCTCGTGGCGGAGGATCTTCAGGCAGGACTCGCGGGTGCCGCCTTCGGCTTCCAGCATCTGCTTGCGTTCCAGCTCGATCAACCGGGGATGGGCCAGGTAGAAGGGCACGGCCACGCCGGGAACGCCGTCGGGGGTGAACCACTCGTCGGACAGCCAGAAATGGGGTTTGAACCGTATTCCGCGCCGAGCAAGTTCGCGGAGCACGCGGTCGATGCAGCCCTCCAGCCAGCTGCCCTCGATGGTCAGCCCGAGATCGCAGAGGCGCAGGTCCAGCAATCGGCTGTCCGGCCACCTCGACCAGGGGTAGCGTCGGGCTACCCGCCGTGGGACAGGCTGTCGCGAACGGCTTTGGGCCATGGCACTTCGGACACTCGACGCCTCCCGGAACTCATCGGGCGTCTGCCCTTGTTATCGGTTGAGAACCCCACCATGCCGCACCTGCTAAGCGTCTGAAGCCCGGTTGTGACGGAAAACCGCCGCACGGCGAATAGGGGCATGTGCATCATCGAGGATGGGAAGGACGAAAGAAGCAGAACCCGTTCACGGATGGGAACCGCGATCCGGCGAGCAGGGAGCGTAATGCGCAAGAAAAAAGGAAGGTGCCGCCGTGGCGAGAAGCACCTTCCAGTGTTGTTGTCGCGGCGACCGTCGAGCCGCTCGCGACGGCCGCGACTGTCGGAAGGCCTCAGGCTCATGGCCGAGTCACATATTCCCGACGCCGCGACCCGTGGGTCTGTTCGGCTTACTTCTTCTTGCGTTTGGCCTTCTTGGCGACCTTCGCAGCGGCCTTCTTGGCCTTCTTCTTCGCCATGGTACAACCTCCTTTCTTGCGAATAGATTAACGCGCCGTCGCTGGATGTCAAAGGTATTCCGCGCACACTGCGCGAGTTTTCATTCAACGATAGACGCGTTCGGCATGTAGATCTGTTATCGACCTGACGGGATGCCGCTCTTGACTGAAATCCCCGGTGGGGGAACGCCGGGGATCACTTGCCGATGCAGAAGCGCGCGAAGATCCGGCCGAGAATGTCCTCAGTGGTGACCTCGCCCAGCAGCAGCGACAGGCTGCGCAGGGCCTCGCGCACTTCCAGGGCCACGAGTTCGACGTGCCGGATCTCGAGCTGGTCGGGTCCCAGGGCCTCGCGGGCTCGGCGGACCGCGTCCAGGGCCTCGGCCAGGGCCCGGCGATGCCGGGCATACAGGGCCAGGCCGTCGCGGGCGCCGGTGGCCCCTTCCCGGAAGAGGACGGCGTCCATCCGGGCACGCAGTTCGTCAAGGCCCTCCCCGGTCAGCGCGCTGACCGGCAGCGCCTCCCCGGCCCGGGCGCACAGGGCGACGCGTTCGGCGCCATCCTGCATCCGGTCCGACTTGTTCAGCACGGTCAGCACGCGTGCCCCGGGGGGTGCCGCGCCCAGAGCCGTCAGCGCCTCCAGCGGACGGTCGGCGATGTCCGCCACCCTGATGATCAGGTCGGCCGAGGACACGCAGTCCAGGGCGGCCCGGCGGGCCAGCCTGGCGGGCTCATCGTCGGGCCCCTCTGATCCGCCCAGGCCGGCAGTGTCGCACAGGACGATCTCGCCGCCCGGCAGCATCAGCACGGCGGTCAGCACGTCCCGCGTGGTTCCGGCCTGATCGGAGGCAATGGCCCGATCCTGGCCGGTCAACTGGTTCAAGAGGGTGCTTTTCCCGGCGTTAGGCGGACCGGTCAGCACCACCCGGGGCCGATCATCCAGGCGCTCGGCGGCGACCGCCCGGTCCAGCAGTTGTGCGAGTTCCCGCTCCATGCTCTCCAGCACCGCGGCGACGTTCCGCCCGAGCGGAGCGTCGACCGCTTCGTCGGCGAAGTCGATCGCCGCCTCCAGAGTGGCCGAGAGGTCCGAAAGACGCTCGCGGAAGCCGGCCGCGATCCGGCCCAGCCGACCCTCCAGCAGCGATCGCGCGGCCCGCAGCTGGGCGTCGCTGTGAGCGTGGATCACGGCGGCCACGCCTTCGACGCGGGTCAGATCCATCGCCCCGGCCAGGAACGCCCGGGCGGTGAACTCGCCGGGCTCCGCGGGGCGGGCGCCGGCGGCGACCAGCCGGTCCGTGAGCATGGCCAGGAGCACGGGCGATCCGACGGTGTGCAGTTCGACGATGTCCTGGCGGGTGTAGCTCGCCGGTCCGCGAAAGACATACGCCTCGGCCGGCAGCCTCATCCCGGCCTCAATATGCACCGATCCGAACAGGCGGGTGTAACCCGGCGCAGCCGACAGCGGCGGAGGCTCGCGGGACACGAAGAGCATCCCGGCCAGTTCGGCGGCGCGGCTGCCGCTGAGCCGGAGAATGCCCCGCGCGGAGGCTCCCGGCGGCGAACTCACGGCCACGATAGTGTCCTGAACACGGTCATACATGGCGGAGACCCGGAAGCGGCGCGGCTCAGACCACGAAGCGTTCCCGGCAGAGGGTCCCGAGCATGTTTTCCAGGAACGCCGGCACGTTGACCGAGATCACCACGGTCACCTTTCCGGTCGCGCCCTTGCCGATCACGGGGCGGGACCGCCCGGCTTGTGGGCCCCGGACCACCACCGCGATTCCCAGGCGGGCACTGAGGAAGAGGTCCGGCCACAGCAGCACACCGACGGCCAGGGCGTCATGCACCAGGAACCGCCCCTGACGGCCGTCCGCGGCATGCTCCATGGGCCAGCGGATCATGCGGGCCAGCAGCTCCCCGGCCCGGGTTCCGCTGCGCAGGAGGTGGGCGGCATGGGACTCGTCGATGGCCACCTGGGAGGTGACGTCCAGGGGCACGAGGGTCACCGGCAGTCCGGCGCCGAGGATCTCCGCCGCCGCGGCCGGGTCCTGGTGGAAGTTGAACTCGGCATGGGGGGTGATGTTGCCGGGGCACCAGACGGCCCCGCCCATGATCACGATCTGGCCGGCGCGGGCCAGAAGACCCGGGCATTCGCGATGGATCGCGGCGAGGTTCGTCAGCGGCCCGACGGCCACGATGTTCAGCGACGCGCCGTGCTGCTCGATGAGCCGGGTGTAGAGCGTGCGGTAATCCTCGGGGACGAAGCCGGCCGGCACCGGCAGCATGATCTCGCCGAAGCCGTCGGCCCCATGCACGTGGGCGGCGCCGCCGGGGGAAGCGGCGGCGGGCTCCAGGCCGCGTCCGACCGCCGGCCAGTTCTCGACCGCCATGCCCGCCAGCAGGCGGACGATGTTACGCGCGGCCTGGTCCAGCGGGACGTTGCCGCCGACGGCGACGATGCCGTTGACCGAGAGTTTGGGGCTGCTCAGGGCCAGGGCGGCGGCCACCGCGTCGTCCACGCCCATGTCGGTGTCGAGCAGCACAGGCCTGGGCATCGCCGGATCCGCCTTGACAGGAACGCGGGGGGCGACCTAGAGTCCGCAGGCCGCCTGCGGGCATTGTCGAGGAGGCGATCGGCGTGGTCAACACAGGCGAACTGATCGACCGTTTTCGCGGGCTCTTTCCGGGCACGGAGCCGGTGTGGACGGTACGGGCCCCGGGGCGCGTCAACCTGATCGGCGAGCACACCGACTACAACGACGGCTTCGTCCTCCCGATGGCGATGTCTCAGGCCCTGCACGTGGCGGCCGGGCCCGCGGCCGACGATCTGATCGCGGTGCATTCCACGGCCTACGGTCAGACGGTGTCCTTTCCGGCGGCCGATCCCGGACCACCGGGGGAGCCCTTCTGGTCCAACTACCCGCGCGGCGTCGCGGAAATGCTGCGCCGCGAGGGCGTGCGTCCGCGCCCGGGACGGCTGCTGATCCACAGCGAGGTACCGCTGGGCGGAGGCGTGAGCAGTTCGGCGGCCCTGGAAGTCGGCTGCGCCCTGGCGATGCTCGCGCTGGCCGGCCAAAGCCTGGATCCGGTCAGACTGGCGATGCTGGCCCGCCGGGCCGAGCACGAATACGCCGGGTCGCCCTGCGGCATCATGGACCAGTTCATCTGCGTGCTGGGTCGGGCCGGGCATGCCCTGCTGCTGGACTGCCGGACACAGACCTTCGAGCATGTGCCGTTGCCGCTGGCCGACCGGGAGCTGCTGGTGGTGAACACGCAGGTCCGCCACGAACTGGGCTCCAGCGAGTATCCCGTGCGCCAGCGGCAATGCCGCGCGGGACTCGAACACATCCGGCGGATACATCCGGAGGTCCGGTCGCTGCGCGACGTGACCCCGGCCATGCTCAAGGCTGTGCAGCGGGACATGGATGAGCTGACCTTCGACCGCTGCTGGCACGTGGTCACCGAGATCGAGCGCACGCGGCGGGCGGCCGAGGCCCTGCGGGAAGGCGACCTGCCGGAGTTCGGGCGGCTGATGTACGGCTCGCACTTTTCGCTGAGCGGCAAGTACGGCGTGTCCTGTCCGGAGCTCGACGCGGTGGTCGAGATCGCCCGGGGCGTCCCGGGCGTGGACGGGGCCCGCATGACCGGCGGCGGCTTCGGCGGCTGCGCGATCGTCCTGGCGCACCGGGAGGCCGAGCCGGCGCTGCGGGCGGCCCTGGCCCGCGACTACGACCGCCGCTTCGCCCATCCCGCGCTGGTGTACGCCACGCGTGCCGCCGACGGCGCGTCGGTGGCACGCCTCTGAGGCCCGGGCATGACTCCGTCGATTGGCGACATCACCGCCGCGATCGCAGCCGGTCGGACGTTGAGCCGCCGGGAGGCGCGGGACCTGTTCGGCCGGATCCTGTCCGGGCAGGCGGACCCCGAGGAGCTCGCCGGGCTGCTGAAAGCCCTGGCGGCGCGCGGGGAGACGGCGGACGAGATCGCCGGGGCGGCCGACGTGATGAACGAGCTGGTGACGCGCGTCCGCTGCGACCGCGAATGCATCGACACCTGCGGCACCGGCGGCGACGGCATCAGCACCTTCAACGTCTCCACGGCCGCGGCGCTGATCGCCGCCGGCGCCGGGGCGGTGGTGGCCAAGCACGGCAACCGGACCAACACCCGGGCCAGCGGGTCGGCCGAGGCGATTGCGGCTCTGGGCGTCGAGATCGAGGCTCCGGTGCCGGTGCTGGAGGCCTGCCTGCGCGACTGCGGGATCGCGTTTCTTTACGCCCCCAATCTGCACCCGGCCATGCGGCACGCGGCCCCGGTCCGCCGCCGCCTGGGCATCCGCACGATCTTCAACCTGCTGGGGCCGCTGACCAATCCGGCCGGAGCCCGCCGCCAGCTGCTGGGCACGTCCGGTTCACCGCTGGTGGACAAGCTGGCCGCCGTCCTGGCCGCCCGCGGGGCCGTCTTCGCGTGGGTGGTTCACGCCGCCGACGGGCTGTGCGACCTGTCGATCACCGGCCCCAGCGAAGTCTGCGAGGTGCAGGCCGGGGCCGACGGGCCGCCGCGCGTACGGCGATTCACTGTGGTTCCCGAAGACGTCGGGCTGACGCGGGGGGCGCTGGACGAGCTGCGGGTCGATTCTCCACAGGCCAGTGCCCAGGCCATTCTCGACATCCTCGAGGGTCGCGACCGGGGAACGCGCTTCCGCCACGCCGTCCTGAACGCCGGGGCGGCGATCCACATCGCCGGGCTGGCCGGCGATCTGGGTCAGGGAGTGGCCGCAGCGATCCGCAGCGTCGAGAGCGGTGCGGCTCTGGCGAAGCTTGAGCACCTTCGTCGGGCGTCCCGCGGCGGCTGAGCCCGGAGCCGTCGCATCCGCCGGCCCGACCCCTGCGACGGCCTCACGGGCGGCTCTGACCGGTGGCGATCTGCAGAGCCAGCACGCTGTAGGCCGTCACCAGGTGCGGGTTGCCCTCCATCCAGCGGTCCGCGTCGTTGACCCAGCTGCCGTCGGCGCGTTGCCGGGCGAGCAGCTCCTCGCAGAGATCCCTGCGCCAGTCGTGGCGGCCGCCGCCGGGCTCGACGACGAAGGGCTCGCCCCAGGCGTTCAGGGCCTTGGCGAAGACGTGGTAGTAGTAGTAGAGCCCCTGAAGCGACTGTCTGCCGGGCATGTTGGGATTGCTTTTCAGCGTGTAGTTGGCGCGGATCCACTCCCACGCGGCCACGACGCGCGGATCGTCGCGGGACACGTCGGCGTAGATCATGCTCATGAACCCCGCGTAGGTCATGGAACCGTAGCTGCGCAAGCGGTCGCCCCCGGGCGAGGTCGTGGTGCCGGCCTTGCTTTCGCCGCCGTTGGCCGGGGAGTAGATGAAGCCGCCGTCGTCCGCCGCGCGGGCAAAGGGCTGGTCGTTGGCCCCTCCGAGCATCTGGCAGCGGGAGACGAAACGCAGGGCCTTGCGGAAACCGGGGTGGTCCGGAGGCAGGCCGCCGGCCTTCAGGGCCTCCAGCATCATGTGGGTGTTGGACAGATCCGGCCGCTTGTGCTCGCCGTAGCCGGCCCCGCCGTACCAGGGGTGGGAGGCATCGATGGGGTTACCGCGGTCGTCGGTCTTGCCCTCGACCCACTGGTTTTCCAGCAGGAAGTTTCGCAGTTCGGTGATGCGGTCGCGGTGCACGGACACCCCGGCGGAGGCCAGGGCCATCAGGGCCACGCTGCTGGTGTAATTGAGGTAGCCGAGCCTGGGGTCGTAGATGCCCCCATCGGGCTGGCGGTATCGCAGCACGAAGTCGATCGCCCGCCGGCTGATGACGTGCTCGGGGCCGAAGGCCGGATGCTGGATGAAGGTCCGGGCGACCAGGGCCGTGATCGCGGGGTCGGAGCCCTCCAGCGGCCCCGGCCAGCCCCCGTCCTCGGCCTGGGCGCGGGCCTGGAAGGCCAGAGCCCGGGCGATGGCCGGGGCGACGCGCTGCTTCAGCTCGGCCACCGAGGCCGGGCCCGCGGCCGGCCGGCTTTCGCTGGTCCGGGCCGCCAGCGGGCCGCAGACGGCGGCGAGCAAGGCAGCGCCGACGATCGGGATGCAGGTCCGGGACACTCGTGATCCCCCTTTCGCGGGGAGGCGGACCGACGGACGGGCGGCTCACAGCTCCCTGATCCGGATCCGGCGGAATTCCACGCGGTCATTGTGGCCGCAGATGGCGATGTGTCCGGTCCGGTTGTGCAGCCCCACGAAGTCGAAGCCGTGCATGTGCACCGGGCCGACGTCGTCCATGTTCGCCTCCAGGATGCGCTCGCCGTTGAGTACCACCTGGATATGTGGGCCGCGGGCGGTGATCTCCATGGCGTTCCACTCGCCGGGCGGCTTCGCGTGGCCGCGCTTCGCCGCGACCGCCCCGTAGATCGAGCCGTTGAACTGCACGGGTTCGAATTTCTGGTAGTCGGGGAAATCGTCGTCCAGGATCTGGATCTCCAGACCGGTCGTCGCCGGCGGGGCGTCGCCCAGTGCGGCCCGGATGCCGATGCCGTTGTTTCCGCCCGGTTCGAGGCGATACTCCAGGCGGAGAATGAAATCCGAATATTCGCGCTCGGTGTAGAGGCTGCCGTGGGCCCCCTTCTTGCAGACCAGCAGGCCGTCGACGACCTCGTACTCCTCGGTCCGGCCCTGCCAGCCGGCCAGCGAGTGTCCGTCGAACAGCGGGACGAAGCCCTCCTCCGGATCCTGAGCCCCAGCCACGGCGTTGGATTCAGCCTCC
>CALLOB010000093.1 GCA_938005315.1 uncultured Phycisphaerae bacterium | reverse complement strand
GGTTTTCCCTGGTTCGCCTTTCACGGCCCCGACGGAGCGGGGCCCTCCAGAGGATGCGCTCCGTCGCGTCCGCGATTGCAGGTTTTCCCTGGTTCGCCTTTCACGGCCCCGACGGAGCGGGGCCCTCCAGAGGACGCGCTCCGTCGCGTCCCCATCTGCGGCGGCCACGGCCACGGGGCCCGGGCGTCGGTCAACCGGCCGGCGGCGCAGGTCCGCGGTTGGTGAGAATGAAGGTTCCGGACTTGCCGGCCACGGCAATGTCGGGCCTGCCGTCGCCGTTGAGATCGGCGATGCGGATCTGCATGCCGCTGCCGACGTGCTGGTTGTAGGTGATGGTGTCCCGCACGAAGCGCCCGGCCGCGGGATCCCAGAGGTAGCGGAACAGGCCGACCGGCTCGGCGGCTCCCGGGTCGCCGTCCTTGTGCGGCCGCCACCGCTTGCCGGTGATCAGTTCCTTTCGGCCGTCGCCGTCGAGGTCCTCCCAGACCAGGCAATGGGCCTGCGACCAGGTACGGTCGATTTCGTGGGGTGTCCAGGTGATCTCGCCGTCCTTCACCGGCCCCTGCTCGAACCACCGCAGCAGGTAATCGTGCGCCTGCCCGATGATCAGGTCGTTGCGGCCGTCGCCGTTCACGTCCACGATCAGGCACGGGAGGCTCATGCGGCGAAGGTCAAAGCCCGGGTGCAGCCGCCAAGGCTTGCCCAGGCAGCCCTCGCCGGGGTTCTCGTACCAGCCGCCGCCGGTGAGGATGTCCGGCCGGCCGTCGCCGTTGATGTCGCCGATGCCCAGGCCGTGGCCGAAGCCCGGCGCGCCGATGATCACCTTCTCGAACGCCGGCATGGAGCCTGCCTTGCCGGCCGTGATGCGGACGACGGTGAGCGGTCGCTCGCGGCTCCAGCTGTTGACCACCAGCTCGTCGCGGCCGTCGCCGTCCAGGTCGGCCAGGAGCGTTCCCTCGCAGTTGTTCTGGCCGTCGACCACCAGGTGTTGCTTCCAGGGCACGCCGGACTCCAGCCCCTCCTGGCCGGGATTCTCGAACCAGTGGATGCGGTCGGAAAACCAGGAGGCGGAGATGATGTCCAGCCATCCGTCGCCGTTGAGGTCCATCAGGTGCTCGCCGTTGGAGGTGAAGAACTCCTCGTTGTCGACCTCCAGGCAGCGGATGTGACGCGGCTTGAAATCCGGTCCCTGGTACCACTTCTCGCCGGCGGTCAGATCGACGATACCGTCGTTGTTCACGTCGCCGACGGCGATGCCCTCGTTCAGATCGCCGGTCAGCCGACGGATGTCGAACCTGATGAGGCCCGTCTTCGCCGAGGGCGGCTCCGGCGCGGCCGGCTGGGCGGATGCGGCCGCGGCCATGAGCAGGCCGGCCAGGATCGCCGCCGTCAGGCCGCCCCGGCCCATGGCCCCGGCGAGGTTTCGGCCGAACCGCGAAATACCCGGACCCACGCGGCCGTCCGGCCGTCTCTGGATTGCTGTCATCATGTCGGCGAACCTGTCCACAAGGGGAAAAAGCTCTGCGCCGCGGACCGGCCCGGCGTCGGTCCTCATGTTCATCGTCCGGCCGCGTCCGGTCAAGCCCGCGCTTGACGGGCGTCGCGGGGGTCCGTAACTTCCCCGGTTTCCGCATGCGGGTTAGCCCGAGGTGCCGCGACCGTGCAGCAGGCCATCGAAAAAGCCGGCGTTCTGATCGAAGCCCTTCCCTACATCCGCTCGTACCAGGGCCGCATCATCGTGGTCAAGCTCGGCGGGTCGGTGATGGACCAGCCCGAGGCCGAGCGGGAACTGCTGCGCGACGTCGTGTTCATGCACTCCGTGGGCATGCGGCCGGTGATCGTCCACGGCGGCGGCAAGGAGATCAGCAGGGCCATGGACGAGGCGGGGCTCGAGGCGGTCTTCGTCCAGGGACTGCGGTACACCGACGAACGCACGCTGACGATCGCGGAAAACGTCCTGTGCGGCCGGATCAACCACCGCCTGGTCGAGACGATCGAGGGCTTCGGCGTGGAGGCGATCGGGCTGACGAGCCTGAGCAGCTGCGTGCTGTTCGCCGACCGGATGTATCTTGACGGTCCGGACGGCCGGCGGGTGGATATCGGCCACGTCGGCCGGGTGCAGTCGGTCAACGCCAAGGTGGTGCGGCTGCTGTGCACCGCCGACATCATCCCGGTCATCGCCCCCATCGCCCGCGACCGCAGCGGGGGCAAGCTCAACGTCAACGCCGACAGCGCCGCCGGCGAGGTCGCCGCCGCCCTGGCCGCCGAGAAGCTGGTGATGATCTCCGACACGCACGGCGTGCGCCGCGATCCCGGGGATCCGGAAACCATGTGCCCTTCGCTGAACCGCCAGGAGATCCGGCGGCTGATGGACGACGGCGTCATCGACCGGGGCATGATCCCCAAGGTGCAGGCCTGCCTGCGGGCCCTGGAGGCCGGCTGCCGCAAGACCCACATCATCGACGGCCGGATTCCGCACTCGCTGCTTCTGGAGATCTTCACCGACAAGGGCGTGGGCACGCAGATCATCAACGAGTGAGTCGGCCGGCGGCTCCGGCCGGACCGGACCGTCGCCTCCGCCCGGCCCGCGACACTCCGGCGGCCATCGCCCGGGCCACGGCACCGCACGCCGCCGCCTGAACGGCACCCAGGCCGCAGAAGCTCCAGGGCGAAACCGGGCCTCCGCTCTCGTCCGCACAGACCGTCCCGGCCGACGAGTCGGTCTGCACCAGGAAGTCGTTGATCCACCGGCACAGAACCGGCGAGATGTACACGCCGACGTTGTAGGCATCGACCAGCTGGCCGCCGATGTACTCGTCAACCTCCCCCGTGTACACCGCAACGACCACGGAACGCCCGGACGGACCGTCGAACCAGATCGGCCCGCCGCTCTGACCGTGCCCTCCGTCGATGCGGTGAACCACCAGACCGTCGTCGACGCGCCGGGCCTCGCCGACGGCCTTGTAGAGCCGGCCGTCGGGGCTGAGGTCGGAGGGGTAGCCGGCCATCCGCAGCACCCGGCCGTCGAAGAAAGACAACGGTCTGGAAGCCGCGTCGAAGTGGCCCGTCAGACTCCCCACCGCGGCGCCGAGGTCCAGCAGGGCGATGTCATATCGATCGTCGCGGCCGGTGAGCCATTCCTGGCGAATCGAGATCGAAGCGGCTGCGAACCTTCCGAACGGCTCGGAAGGGCCGTTCTTGCCCGGGATGAAGACCACCGAGCGGGGCGTCCCCAGAACGGAGTCGCGAACGATGTGCGCGCAGGTCAGGACCACCCGGTCGCCGATCATCACCCCGGTCCCGCTGAGCACGCGGAGGTCGTAGTACGCCAGCACCTGTCCGACCGCCGACCAGGGGTAGTGCGTCGTATCGACCACCGCCTCGCGATCATCCGGGCCGAACACCTTCATCAGCCTGGGCCCGTCGGCGCCCTGAGAGGTCTGAGCGATCGAAACCGCCAGCAGCAGCCCGACCGGCAGCGACAGGCGTCGGCCGGCGGCA
>CALLOB010000092.1 GCA_938005315.1 uncultured Phycisphaerae bacterium | reverse complement strand
CATGAAAAAGCAGGGCCGCGGCCCCGGATCAGGCCGGGGCGCCGGCCCGGGGCCGGGCGCGGGACCGGGTGCGGGCGCCGGACCGGGCCCCGGGCCCATGGGCTGGGGCTTTGACCGGCCCGATCCGGACCAGATCCTGCGCGATCACCCTGGAGCCGACACCAACAAGGACGGCAAACTCGACCCTGAGGAGATGAGGGCCTTCCGCGAGGACCGCATGGCCGACATGAAGGCCGAACTTCTCAAGCAGCATCCCGAGCTGGACACCGACGGCGACGGCGCACTCAGCCCCGACGAGATGCGCGCCGGGCGGGAGACGATCCGCGAGTTCATGCATAGCCGCGGCGGTCCCGGGGGCGTGGGGCCCGGACCGGCGGGGGCGATCGATATGATCATCCGCAACTTCGCCCGGATCGACACCGACGGCAACGGCCAATTGAGCCGCGAAGAACTCGAAAAGGCCCGCAAGGCGCTCGCGAAAGGTTGGGGAGCCGGGCGCGGCCCCAGGCCCGAGGCCCGTGGTTCCGACAGCGACGACCGGCCCGGCAGGCCTGACGGTCCCGGGAGGTCCGGCAAGCGGGAGCGGGCCGGCACACGCGGCGGAGCCGACTCCTGATCGCATCGCCGCGGCAGGGCGATTCGACGAAGCCCGACATCGCTACCGCCCGGGGGGATCGCCCTGCCGAACGATGCTCCTGCCTGCCCGACCGGATCGGCCGGTCTGATTCGATGATGCCGTATCTCCTGTTGCGCCCCCGGCCGGCGGTTGCGATGATCGCCGTCCGGGGGCCCTCCGCATCAGGGGACCGAACGCTGCAACGGACCGGTCTTCACCAGGGGCTGCCGTCGGCCTTCGTGCCGCAGAGGTGGACTTCCATGCCCATCGCCGCGGCCATGGAGGCCTTGGCCAGCAGCGCCTTGTCGGCGTCGGCGGCGGATTTCGCGTAGACCACCTGGATGTGGTTGGCCTTGTGCTTGGCCATGAACCGGTCGCGATCCACGCCGTAAGTCACCGCGTGCATGATCGGCCACTGCGGCGTGGTCGCCTCCCAGCGGCGCTGCGTCTCGGCCTCCGGCAGGCGGATGACGCCCGCACGGCCGAGATCCATCTTGAGCCGGTCGTCCTCCACGTAGATCCGCGACCAGACGATCTCGCCGGGTTTGGAGATACCCTTGAGCGTGCCGCCGCCCAGGCGGAAATACATCGCCGGCTGGCGCTCGCTGCTGGCCCCTTTCCAGCCGCCGATGAAGTGGGCCGGCGGGGCCGAGCCGCTGATCAGGAACACCCAGACGTAATCCTTGACCGTGCCGGAGCGGTCCCAGTCGCCCCAGCGGACGTCATGCAGCGTGTTCTCGACCGGCTGCCCCATGGCCTTGTGCACGCGATAGGTCATCAGCCCGTCCAGGCCGGCGCACTCGTCCACCTCGTTGAAATGCACCAGCGGGCGTCCCGGGTACAGCACCCGGCGGCCGTCGCGGCTCTTGACCGGCGGGCGGTCGGTGTTGTTCAGCATGCCCTCCACCAGGTCGCTGGCCGGCAGCATGTCCTTGAGTCCCTGCTGGTACTGGATGCCGATCAGGTCGCAACCGAAGTCATCGGCGATCCGCATGGCGGCGATGTACATCTTGCACTGCGTGTGGATCTGGTCGTCGGTCAGGTCGCGCATGGGGTCGGGGCCGGTGACGAACTTCATGCCGCGGGCCTCCATCCACCTGCGCACCGCCTTCGCTTCGGCGTCGGACACCTGGGAGGTCTCGTAGCACAGGGCCGACTGGCTCAGCCGCTCCTTGTAGACTCCGGTGGCCTGCAGAAGCTCGTCCGGGATGATCGCGTTGTACATGCCCATGCAGCCTTCGTCGAAGACGCCCATGATCGCCTTTTCGCGCTGCAGCTGGGCGGCCAGGGCCTCGCCCAGCCGGCGCTCGGCCGCCGGCACCCTCACCCTGCTCAGCGGGGTGACGTGCGGCGTCGGATGGACCACCCGCCCGGTCTTCAGCCAGCGGGCCAGATTTTTGCGGAAGAAGGCGTCGGTGAAGTCCTCGCTCCAGAGCGTCGAATACTTGACTCCCGCTTTCGTGAGCGAGCCGTTGAGGTTGAGCATGCCCACCAGCCCCGGCCACTGGCCGGACCAGTTGGCGATGGTGCAGATCGGGCCGCGGTGCGAGATCAGCCCGGAGAGCACATGATGCGAGTACTGCCAGACCGCCTCGGCGACGATCAGCCGGGCCGTCGGGTCGACCTTCGCGAAGATCTCCATGCCCTCCTTCTGCGAGGCCACAAAACCGTGCTTCTCGGCCGGCTTGTAGGGATGGGCCCGCACCAGCCGATAGCCCTCGGCGGCCACCGCCCGGCCCAGAGCCTCCTCCATGGCCTTCTGCGCCGGCCAGCAGACCTGGTTGGCCGAAAGCCGCAGATCGCCGCTGGCCACCAGCAGGACGTCCTTCTTGCCGACCTTGCGCGGCTCGGCGAGCCTGGGAATACGATAGGTGCTCATGGTCGTGCCCATCCGGAAGAAACAGGTTGCCTCGCGCCGGCACCGCGCCGGGCTTCTCTGTCAACCTATGTAGCTGCCTCCATAACGCTTGGCAAGGCAGGCCGGAACCCCCGGCGGCCCGAGGGTAGCGGACGACCTGCGCCCGTCGGTCTGCGACCCCGAAGGGACGCGCTCCGTCGCGTCCGGGTCACGACCCCGGAGGGACGCGCGCCGTCGCGTCCGAGGCTCGGGGTTTTGCGCGTCCATTTCGCGCGGCCCCGACGGAGCGGGGCCCTCCGGCCATTCTGCGACCCCGGAGGGACGCGCGCCGTCGCGTCCCAATTTACGGGGTTTTGCGCGTCCATTTCGCGCGGCCCGGTGGAATCCGGCCGGGGCGGGCAGACGGGCGGTTTTCAGCCTGATCGAGGCTGATACGCGCAGTAGGGCTCCTCGGCCAGGTAGTCGCCGAACTGGTAGAAGGCCCGGGCCCGGCAACCGGCGCAGACGAGCTTGAATTCGCAGGCCCCGCACTTGCCCGTCAGCCGGCCGGGGTCGCGCAGCTCACGAAACAGCTCCGCCTCGCGCCAGATAGCCCCGAAGTCCTGCCGGCGCACATTGCCGGCGCTGACCGGCAGATAGCCGCACGGAAAAACCTCGCCCTCATGCGAGACGAAACAGACCGCCGTGCCGGCCAGGCAGCCCCTGGTCAGGCTGTGCAGCGGGCCGGCGGGATGGCCGGGATGAACCGGATGGCCGCAATCAGCAGACGCGCCGGGGGAGGATCGCCGCCGCCGGGCCTGCTGGCGGATGATGCGGTAGTAGTGCGGCGCGCAGGTCGGCTTGATCTGCAGGGCGGTCGCATGGGCCAGCTGGTCGATCAGCCGCAGACGCTCCTCGACCTCGTGCATGTCCAGCATCTGTTCGTCGGCGATCTGAGCACCGCATCCGACGGGCACCAGCAGAAAGTAATGCACCGCCACCGCCCCCTCGCGCTCGGCCAGCTGAAGCAGGGCGGTGATCTGGTCCCGGTTGTGGCGTGCGACGGTGCAGTTGATCTGCGTCGGCACGCCCAGGGCCCGCAGGTGGCGCAGGCCGGCCATGCTTTGAGCGAACGAGCCGGGCAGGCCGCGAAAGCGGTCGTGGGTGGCTTCGTCGGCGCCGTCCAGCGAAATGCTCACCCGGTCGAAGCCGGTCGCCGCGATCCGCCGGGCCAGCCCCGCGTCGATCAGCGTCCCGTTGGTCGCCAGGGCGATCGGCAGGCCGGCGGTCCCGGCATGCCCGGCCAGCTCGAAGATGTCCGGACGCAGCAGCGGCTCGCCGCCGGAGAACACCAGCACCGGTCGGCCGACCTCGGCGATCCGATCGATCAGCCCCAGCCCCTCCTCGGTCGTCAGATCGGTGCGCATCAGCTCGCGCGAGACCTCCAGCCGTCGGCAGTGCGTGCACTCCAGGTTGCAGCCGGCCGTGGTCTCCCAGAAGACCAGCCGCAGGGCATCCGGCATGGCGTGCGGGCCGTGCGATCCGGTGCCAGTCTCGTGTGGACGCATGTCCGACTCACCATCATGGCCCGGGGGTCACGGCTTTCGCGTCAGGGCCGTTTGAAAGCCGCCCCGGGCCGGGTTACAAGGTCTCCTCGCGGCCGTCGGAGGCGGGCGAAAGCGCGGGCTGTCCGGCCCGAGCACGATCCATCTTAGGTCATCCGCCCCGTACGAACCAAGGAGAAGCTTGTGGCCCGGGATCGCCGATTCAGATTGCTGTGGACCCCGTTCATCGGTGACAACGCCGGCCGATTCGAGCAGGCCTTGGGCCTGTGTTGCCCCGGCGGGGCGCCTGGCGGCACCTTTGCGGTGCATGTCGGACGGCGCCAGGCCCTGGCCGCTGCGGACGATCTGGCGCGCTGGCCGGGAGGCTGCGACGGCGCGCCGGACGCCGCGGTATACCTCTGGCCGGTTCCTGCCGGTGGCCGGGCCGCACGGATCCGGGCGATCCATCAGCCCCTTCGCGGCCGGGCGACCGAGGCCCGCCTGCTCCTGCAGCCGCCGTCGGCCCACATCCTGCACGTGGTCTGTCCGCTCCAGCCGCCTTCGTCTGACAACAAGCACGCATCGGGCTCACGAAGCCGCATTGCCCGCGACGCCTGGCGGCCGATCGTGGCTGAGCTCGACGACGATCGAAATCTGCCCTCGTGGTATCGCCCGGTCTGGAGTGTCGAAGCCGGCGCGCTGATGGACGTCCTCGACGACGAGCGCATTCCTTCAGCCGAACGTCGCCGGCTCGAGCAGGCCTTGGTTGGCGGCCGGATCGTGCCCACGCTGGCGCCCGAGACCTTGCGTGCCGACCTGCTGGGCATCGAGTCGCTGTGCCGCAGCCTGTACGCCGGCCGCGATCTCGCCCGCAGGTACGGCCTCGACGTTCCGGCCGCCGCGATCGTGCCGGCAGGTCCGGGGGTCTGCGCCGCCCTGGCGATGGCCGTTCGGGCGGCCGGCGGTCGCGTGTTGTGCGTGCGGCCGGAGCCGGGAGGATTCCGCCCCGACGTGCCGGAACTGTTCTGGTGGAAGCTGCCCGACGACCGGCGCCTGCTGTGTGCATGGCCGAAGGGCGACCACGTTCTGTCCGTCGATGAAAACCGCTGGCGCCACCGGCTTGTGATCGGTTCCCGGGCGGTTCTGAAGCAGTTTCGGTGGCTGGCACGTCGCTTCGAGCCGGCCACGCTCCGCTGGGCGAGACCGGAGGAGTTCGCCGCCGCGGTCATCCGCGATCACGGTTCGCAGCTGCCGGTCGTGGACAAGGAATTCGCCGGGCCCTCGCCGTGCGTGCCGGACCTGGAGGCCGCCGGCACGGCGCGACGGGCGGCGGAACGCCTGGCCGCGGCCGAGACGCTGGCCTCCCTGACCGCGTGGAGGCGACGGCGGCCCGTTTCCGTCGAATCGTCCGGCCGGGCCGTCGCCGCCCACGCGCTGCTCGCACTGGCGGCGGCCGGATGTGGATTGCCTGACGGGGAGCAGAAGCCGGGCAAGCTCGCCGACGCCGCCGGAGGGCTGGCCGACGGTCTGGAGGCGCGCGAGGCGCTGCATCTGGCACGCCGGGTGGTGACCAGACGCGGAAGCGGGACGGTGCTCGTGTTCAACACGCTTCCGTGGGCCCGGGGTGGACTTGTGCGGATGTGGGACCGCAACCTTCCGGACGGTGCGTTCGAACTGATCGATCCGACCACGGGCGGAAGCGTGCTTTACGAGCGTTCCGGAGGCACCGTCGAGTTCATCGCCCCCAGGGTGCCGGCCTGCGGCTGGCTGGCCCTGGAAGCGCGCCCCGTCGAGCGACGCATCGAACCCGGGCATGCCGTGGACTGGACCGAGGCGCGTCTGACGCTGCACAACGAGGTGTATTCTCTGCAGTTCCACGCCGCCGGAGGCATGTGTCGCTGGCACGACCGGGCCATGTCCTGCCAGTGGTGTTCAACGGAAGCGCCGTTTCCGATGGGCGCGGTGGTGGCCGACATGCCGGCCCGGCATCGACCGGCCGATGCCCGCGTCGTGCCGCTGCTGAGTCCGCTGTGTTCCCGCATCCTCGTGGATGCCGAGGGCCCGGCCGGGCGATACCGCAGCACGTTTACGCTGTACCGCGATCGGCCGGAGCTGTACGTCCGGATCGAGCGTCCCGCGCGAGCCGGCGGCCCCAACGGCGGGGCCCACGCCTTCTTCGGCCTTCTCGGCGAATCACCCTTTCTGCTGATCGACCGGGTCACGCACGTCATCGAGCCCGGGCAGGACCTTTTCGGCGGCGGGCGGGCCCCGGCGATGGCCGTATCGCGCGGCCTGCGGGTGGAGGGTTCGCACGCCGGCATGAACGTGTTCTCATTGGACGCGCCGTTGATCGGTTTCGGCCGGCCGGCCGGAACCGATGCGGCCAGCGCCGGTACGGCCGGCGGGCCCGGCGTTTGCAAGGTCCGCCGGACCGGCAGCCAGACCGGCCAGCTCTACGTCGCTTTGCCCTCCCGGCCGGCCCGTCCGTCAGTCGCCGAGTTCGTGCTGCAGCCGACCGGCAACGACGCCTGGGACGGCCGCCTGGCGCAGTCCGGGGCCGAGTTCTGCCGCCCCCTGGTGGCGCTCGCCCTGAGAGGCAGAGCCAACGAGCCGTCGGCGTCGCTGTTGCGGATCGAGCCTTCCTGCGTGCATCTGGTCACGCTCAAGCCGGCCGATGACGGCCAGGGTTTCATGCTGCGGCTGTGGAACGCCGACGTCGATCCGGTCACGGCCGAGATCGCCTGCCCCACGGCCCGCGGACGCGGACGTCTGCTGCTCTGCGATGCTCTGGAACGCCCGACCGGTCGGCACCTGGCCATGCGCGGCGGAAGTGCCCGTCTGCGCCTCAACGGCTACGAGCTGGCGACGTTGCGGCTGAACCGCCCGGCCCCCTGAGCCATGCGGGGCACGGCGACCTTCGCAAGCCAGACAGGCACTGCACGGGTCGGTCCCGGATCCAACGGACCTTCAGGCGGATCACGGGGCGTTGGAGGGCAGCCTGAGCCGGTTGTCGGTCGGTATCGCCGGCTCTCGCGATCCGTCACCCATCGTACGGCGGGAAAGCACCGTCGGCGTGCCGTCGGGCCAGCTCCACGTACGTCTCGACCACCCGGCGCAGGTAGTCCCGCTCGCGGTCCGACACCGGCCGGACCACCCGCCCCGGCACACCCATGACCACCATGCCGTCGGGGACGACCGTTCCGGGAGGCACGACCGCTCCGGCGGCGATCAGGCAATCCTGGCCGATCTCGCAGTCGTCCAGCACCGTGGCCCGCATGCCCACCAGCGTGCCCGGGCCCACCTTCCGGCAATGTACCACCGCATGGTGCCCTACCGACACGTCTTCGGCGATCTCCAGCGAGACGCCCTGGTTGCAGTGCAGCACCGCCCCGTCCTGGATGTTCACCCGCGCCCCGACGCGGATCGGAGCCACGTCGCCGCGCACCACGCAGTGATGCCAGACGCTGCAGTCCGGGCCCAATTCCACGTCGCCGACCACCACCGCGGTCTCGGCCAGGAACACGGATCCCACCCGGCGAATGGCATGCACGTGCGGCAAGACCTCCTCCACAGCTGATGCCCGGTCAGACCCGCGCCCTCGGTCAGGCCCGATCCGCCAGCCGCCGGGCGGCTTCCACCAGCAGGCGGGCCCGCGGCGGATCCACCGGCTCGTGCCACAGACCGTCACGCTTGAGGAATGAGCCGATGATGAACACGTCGGCCGGATCCCACAGCTCCGCCAGGTTCTCCGGGGTGATACCCGAGCCCACGGCCACCGGCAACTCCACCGCCGCCCGGACCACGCGGACGTCTCCGACCGCCGTGGGCTCGCCGGTCGCCGACCCGCTGACCACCACCGCGTCAGCCCCGCAGAAGGCCGCGGCCCTGGCGGTCTCGGCCAGCCCCACGTCGGCGGTCAGGGCGTGGGCGGCGTGCTTCTTCTTGACGTCGGCGAACACGCGGATGTGCTCGGCCTCCAGCTCGCGGCGGTAGCGCAGAAGCGGGCCGGCTTCGGCCTCGTCCATCAGGCCCTCGTCGGCCACGTGCGCGAACACGAAGTTCTCCGCCCGGATGAAGACCGCTCCGCAAGCCAGGGCTACGGCCAGCGCCTCGCGGTTGGCTGCCGCCAGTACCTGGATGCCCAGCGGCAGGGGAACCTCGCGACGCACGGCCAGGCCGATGCGGGTCATGGCGGCCACGATCTCCGGGCCGACCTGGCGATTCAGGTACGGCCGGTCGTGCATGTTTTCCAGGATCAGGCCGTGAAAGCCCGCCTCGGTCAGGACCGCGGCCTCCTGCACCGCCTGGTCCACGATCCGGTCGATCGGCAGGGCGGACAGGGGGGTTCCCGGCAATGCCGGCACGTGGACCATGCCCACCAGAGCCTTGGGGACGGCGAAGATTTCCTCGATCAGGCCCATCGGCGTTCCCGCTGAGGCGGAGGACCGGCCCTGAGTACCCGATTCGAGCGCCGTTACCCGGGAGTCAGGACGGATACC